>JBIKOG010000010.1:0-78970 GCA_044358225.1 Bryobacteraceae bacterium
CTTGGATGACGACGTCTTGATACCAGGTGGCGAAGTCTTTTTCGCGGGGAGTGATGGGTGATTCGGCCATGATGCTGCTAACTTCTCATGGTACCGCGCGGCGGGCGGCGAGGATGGCGCCGGTGAGGAGCATGGGGAGCGGCCAGGGGCCGAGCTGTTCGAGCGCCTGGGGCGGCGTGGGCTGGGGTTGGGCGAGCATGAGGACGAAGGCGATGGCGTTATTGAACGCATGAGCCAGGACGCCGGGCCAGATGGAGCCGGTGCGGAGGAAGAGCCAGCCAAGCAGGAAGCCGACGGCGAACATGCCGGGGAGGCGGATGGGGAGGATATGGGAGAGGGCGAAGAAGGCCGCGGCGAGGGCGAGGGCGCGCGTCAGACCGTGGCGCGGCACGAAGCCCCGAAGGAGGATGGCGCGGAAGACCACTTCCTCCATGAGGGGAGCGGCGATGACGATTAACAGGAAGGCGCCGAAGGGGGATTGGGAGATGCCGAAATCGAGCTTGGGATCGAGGAATGGAAAACGCACCATGAGCCAGAGTACGAGAGGCGTTTCGACGAGTAACATGCCGACGACGCCGATGGCGATGATAGGCAGGAGAGCGGGGGTGATGGTGAGTGGTCCGGCGAGGGCGCGGAGTGTAATTGCCGAGCGGCGGCAGTAACTTCGGATGACCCAGATGGAAGCGAGGAGCGTTCCAGCGAGGAGGGCGAATGGATGTTCGTGATACTTCTGGTCATTCTTCAGGCCCGCGATGACGAGCGGGAGGACAACGATGGCGGGGATGAATTGGAGTTGGAGAAATATCCACACTGCCTGCCAGAAGCCGGTATCTGGCGGAGGGGGGACATAAACGGGGGGCGGTTCCGGAGCGAGTTCACTTACCGGGAGCATGGGCGTGATTATGGCACACGGCGGGGATTTGTTTGTCGCTTTTCCGCGATAACTTCGCGGTAACTATCGGCGAGCTTCCCGGTGATGGTGGCCATGTCCCAGTGGGCGAGGACGTGGGTGCGGGCTTTTTCGGCGAGGGCGGCGGCTTCATTAGGGGCGTTGAGAAGGGCGATTGTTTTCGCGGCGAAATCGGCGGGGGCGTCGGCCAGGGCGCAGGTGTCGCCATCGTGCTTCGAGAGGCCTTCGGCGCCGATGGTAGTGGAGACGACGGGGATGCCGGCGGCGTAGGCTTCGAGGAGCTTCACGCGGACACCGCTGCCGGTGAGGATGGGGCAGATGAAGACGGCGTAGCGGGCGAGGGCGTCGCGGACGTCTTCGACAAAGCCGATCATTTCGACGTGGCCGATTTCGGGGAGCGAATGGCGCGGGGGCGGGTCGCTGCCGATGATGACGAGGCGCGTTTCCGGCTTAGCCTGGACGATGAGCGGCCACACGTATTGAATGAACCATTCGAGGGCTTCGCGATTGGGGATGTGGCGGAAGCTGCCGAGGAAGAGGAGGGTGTTGGGTTCGCGGTTGGCGGCGTTGAAATTGTAGCGGCTGGTGTCGATGCCGGCGCGGAGGCCGGTCTGCATTTTGGATTTCAGTTCCGGGACGAACTCGAGGAGGTAGTCTTCGTTGGCCTGGCTGCACATCTGGATGCGGTCCATTTGCGGGAGCAGGTTGAGCTCGTAACGGAGGGCGCGGAGGTATTCGTAAGCCGCGCCGGGGCGGCGCATCCAGGCGTTGTCCTTCGCCAGGGCGCGGCCGATGGATTGGAAGTAGACGTCGTGTTCGAAGAGGACGTTGGCGATTTGGCGGTAGTCTTCGGCGTACTGGCCCATGTTGGTGTAGTCGAGTTGGACGACGTCGACTTTGTGGAGCAATAGGGTGCGGTGGATGGCCCAGCGGAGATCGTCGTTGGCGAATTCGCGGACGGCGAAGGGAGTGAGCGAGCCGAAGCCGCGGGGGCGGCCTTCGAGGCGGACGAGGTATTCGGCCGTCTTGCACTTTTCGGTGAGTTCTTCGTGGGCGGCTTCCTGCCACTCTTCGTCGAGGAGGATGACGAGGTGGACATCGCAGTGCTTTACGAGTTCGAGGAGTGTTTGGTAGATGAACACGCCGCCGCCGTGGATGGGCGGGCAGACGGGATAGGGCGAGAGAAATAGAACAGAGGGGCGGTCTTTTGTTTTGGGGAGTTTTTCGAAGCGGTCCAGGTAGTAGCCGGGGTTGGGGCGGCGGAAAGCTTCGGTGTCAGAGATGGCGGCGAGTTGCTGGGCGCGGGCGCGGCTCTTCAGTGCTTCGGGGAGTTGCAGGAACGCGCGCCAGAGGGCGAGGGGGTTGGCTCGTTCGAACGAATCGCCGAAGAGGACGCTGAGCCAGGCGCCGGCGAGGGCGAAGAAGAAGTGCGAGGCCAGGCGGGGCCATTCGTGGATGTTCTTCCAGCAGAAGAGCAGGAAGTTTTTCTTTAGGATCGACTGGATGTAGGCTTGCGAGAACTTCTTGCCGATGGTGCCGCGGTGTTCGTGCCAGACGATGCTGCGTGGTTCGTAGAAGACCGTCCAGCCGCGCTTCCAGGCGAGGTAGCCGAGGTCGGTGTCTTCGAGATAGAACGGCTTCAGGAGTTCGTCGAAACCGCCGAGTTCGGAGAACTTGTGACGGTCGAAGGCGCAGGAGCCGCCGCCGCCGTAGAAGCAGGGGAATGCGGACTGGACCTTGTCGTCGATGCGGTGGCGGACGCGGAGACCACCGTTTTCCCACCATGCCTGGGTGAGGCCGGTTTCTTCGCGGAGTTTGTTGGGATCTGAGAAGAAGATCTGGCAGGAGACGGCGAAGACGTTGGCGTCGTGGAAGCCTTCGAGGAGAGGCGCGAGGAAATCGGGGGCGACGCGCATGTCGCTGTTGAGCAGGACGACGATGTCGTTTTTGGCAGCAGCGAAGCCGCGGTTGGAGCCGCCGCCGAAACCGTAGTTTTTGTCGAGTTCGAGGACGCGGACTTGGGGGTGCGTGGTTTTGAGGAAGGCCGCGCTGCCGTCTTCGCTGGCGTTATCGACGACGATGATTTCGTTGGCAGGGTTGTGCTTCGTCGCTTCGATGATGGAGGGGATGTACTTTTCGAGGAGGTCGCGGCCGTTCCAGTTGGGGATGACGATGCTGGCGGCGGTGGTGTTGGGGCGGGTGCTTTTCGGGAGTGGCTTCTTTGGCACGAAGCTACGGAGCAGGTCGGCGAGGGCGATGACGAGCATCGGCACGCCGATGAGGAACGGCGAGAGAATCAGCAGCGGGAAATTGCGCAGAATGCGCCCGAGCAACGCCATTCGTTATTCGACCTTGGGCCCGAATCCGATGCTGCGGCCGAGGCGGATCCATTTCGATCCGCGGATGGATTCCAGTTGTTGCTTGAGATTTTCGACTTCGGCTTCGAGCGATTGCGCCCACTTGGTGCGCTCTTCGATTGTCGTTTCGGCCTCGCGGAAAAGGGCGAGGCACTTGGTGAATTCGGCCTGGCTCGATTCGAGCTGGGCGAGGAGTTCAGTCTCCTTCTTCTGCCCCCATTGGATAGCCGTGTCCTTCTCCTTTTCGAGACGGGCGAGTTCGGCTTCGTAGCCGTCGACGGCTACTTTCGCGGCGGCTTGTTGCGACTCGATTGCCTGCTGCAGTTCTTCGATTCGCAGGCCGGCGTCCTTCACCTGTTGATTGAGTTGCAGCGCCCATTCGTTGCGGGCTTTGAGTTCGTTGGTTTGCTGGTCGTGGAGGGCGACGAGTTCGGCGTGTTTTTGTTGGGACTCGTTGAGCCAGGCGTCCTTCGTGGCCAGTTCGCCTTCGAGACGATGGATGTGTTTTTCGCGCTCGCGGAGGACGTTGGCCGCAGTGGGGACGTAGAGGAACGCGGGGGTGCCGGTCATCATTTGTCCGGCGCATACGGCGATGAAAAAGTGGGCTTCGTCGACATTGGCGGCTTCGCCATCGAGGCGCACATCGGCGGACGGCGTGCGGCCATCGGCGATGGGGCGGAAGACGATGCTATCGGCGTGATTTTCGGTGAACAGGAGGGTATGGGGGAAGTGCTGCTCGAGGGCCTGTTTGAACTCTTCGTATTCGAACTCGTGTTCGTGATAGGGGTTGGGGCCGGACTGCTGGCGGGTCTCGGCGTAGTAGGCTTTGTTGGGCGTGGAGACGACGAACTGTCCGCCGGGAGAGAGCACGCGGCGGGCTTCGGCGATGAGGTGTTCCCAGTCGGTGAGGTGTTCGATGACCTCGAAGGCGACGACGAGGTCGAAGCTTGCATCGGGGAAGGGAAGTTGCGCGGCGCCGGCTTGCTGATATATCAGATTAGGGCGAACGTAGTGTTCGGCGGCGTAGGCGATGGCGTCGGCGCTGATGTCGATGCCGGTGACGGTGGCGGCGGTGTTGGCCAGTTCGGCGGAGCCGTAGCCGGCGCCGCAGCCGACGTCGAGAACACGCTTGCGGCGGGCGAGGCGGGCGGCGAAGGCGTAGCGGGAGAGATGTTCGTTCCAGAGGTCGATGTCGACCTGGCCGGGGATGACGCGTTCGCCGGTGAACTCAGTGCTCATGAGCGGCCTCCGGTTGTGCTTGCAGGCGGCTGTTGACTTCGACGCGGCAGGGCAGGTGCAGGTAGCCGTACACCTGGCCTTCGCTGTGGCCCATTTGGAGGGTGAGTGCGTTGTCGATCCAATCGCACATTTTATACTCGGTGAGGTTGCCGTCGGCGATGGCTGGGGAGAAGGAGAAGGACGCGGGGTAGAGCTCGGGGAGGGTGATGTGGAAGTCGACGGTGGTGGTGTCGCCGGGCCACATTTCGCTGAGCTGATGGCCTTCGCGAAGGGTGTTAGTTCCGGCGAAATCGACGCCCAGATGATTGCGGAGCATGAAGCCGATGTTGGGGTTGAGAATGGGTTCGCTGGCGCGCGCGCTGATGCGGAGGACGATTTTTGAGGCGGGTTCGAGGAGGTGGAGGGGGCGGCCGTCGGGATCGGTGGCCTGGATGCCGATGATCTGCGCGCGGGCGTCGCCGTAGCGGTGATCGATGTTGGGAATGCTGGTGACGAGTTCGGGGGCCTGCGTGGCGGCGGCGGGTTGGGGCGTTGTGTTTTCGGCGCGCGCGAGGCCGAGGAATTGGGAATCCTTTTCGACCATGTACGCCAGGTATTTGGATATCACGAGTTCGGTTTCGCCGAGTTCGCGGACGTGGCCGTTGTCGAGCCACATGGCGCGGTCGCCGATAGCTTTGACGTCGCCGATGGCGTGCGAGACGAAGAGGATGGTCACGCCTTTGGCGCGGAGTTCATGCACCTTTCGCATGCAGCGCTGGCGGAAATAGATGTCGCCGACGGCGAGGGCTTCGTCGACTAGGAGGACCTGGGGATCGACGTGGATTGCGACAGAGAAGGCGAGGCGGACGGTCATGCCGCTGGAATAGGTTTTGACTGGCTGATTGATGAAGTCGCCAATTTCGGCGAAGGCTTCGATTTCGGGGTAGCGGGCGTCAATTTCGGCGGTGCTGAGACCGAGGATGGCGGCGTTGAGATAGACGTTTTCCCGACCGGTGAACTCGGGGTTGAAGCCGGAGCCAAGTTCGAGCAGGGCGGCGACGCGGCCATTGGTTTGTGCGGTGCCGGTTGTGGGCTGCAGGATTCCGGCGACGATCTGCAGGAGAGTGCTTTTTCCGGATCCATTTTCGCCGATGATACAGAAGGTTTCACCGCGTTTCACGTCGAAGGAAACGTCGCGGAGAGCCCAGAAATCGCGGTGGTAGGAAACGCGATTGAGGGTGAGGAGTTCTTTGAGGCGGTCGCTGGGAGCATCGTAGATTGGATAGCTCTTGGAGACGGCGGAGAACTGGATAACCGGGGGTGTCGATAGGGTTGGCAATGGAGTGAGAAGTGAATGCTATATAGCAGCAGGCATTGACATGATTGCAAGTTGTTGTTTATTCTGGACTTGTTGCCGGTGTAGCTCAGGTGGTTAGAGCGGCGGTCTCATAATCCGCAGGTCGTAGGTTCGAGTCCTACCGCCGGCACCAGACTTAGACGTCAGGGTGCCTCGCCCACGATGACCGAATAGATTCGATCCAGGTCATCATTCGAGTAGTAGTCGATTTCGATCCGCCCCTTACCGGGTGCGCGTTCGATGATTCGGACTTTAGTACCGAGCGAGTTTTCGAGCTCGCGGATCGCGGCTTTGACGTTGGGATCGACATCCGGTTCGGACTGCTTTTTCGGATCGCGGACCTGTGTCATCTTCTGGACGAGCTGTTCGACCTGGCGGACGCTCATTCCCTGGGCGGCGGCTTTCTCGGCGACTTCGCGCTGAAGGTCATCCTCCGGGAGCGAGAGAATTGCCTTGGCATGCCCCATGGAGAGACGGCGCTCGGCCAGCATGATTTGCACATCGCCAGGAAGGCGGAGCAACCGGAGCATGTTGGTGATCGTCGACCGATCCTTGCCGGTGCGTTGCCCAATCTCCTCGTGGCTGAGTCCAAGCTCGACGGCGAGTTTTTCGAAGGCGATTGCGATTTCGATCGGATTGAGATCTTCGCGCTGGATGTTTTCAATCAGCGCGACTTCCATCACTTTGGCGTCGGAGAGCTCCTGGACAACCACGGGAACTTCAGCCAGGCCGGCCATTTTCGCGGCGCGCCAACGACGTTCGCCGGCGATTAGATGGAAGGTCTCTCCAATCTTTCGGACGATCAGTGGTTGAATGATGCCATTCGCACGGATCGATTGAGAAAGTTCCGCAAGTTTGGCCGCATCGAAAACGGAGCGAGGCTGCGTTGGATTTGGCTCGATCGCGTGAATCGGCAACTTGTTAATTGGCACTTCAACCGCCGGAACGGGCGGCGGCGGCGGTGCGGCAGCCACAGCAGGGGTGGCAGGGCGGCCAGGGAGAAGAGAGGAGAGTCCCTTACCCAGCGCTTTGCGCGGATTCTCTGGCGCGTTGCTCATTCTGAATGATCTCCTTCGCGAGTTGCAGGTAGCATTCGGCTCCCTTTGATTTCACGTCGTAAAGCAATACTGGTTTGCCGTGGCTGGGTGCTTCGGCGAGGCGGATATTGCGCGGAATAATGGTTTTGAAGACCTCGTCCTGAAAGAACTCTTTTAGGTCCTGTGCCACTTGGCGGGTGAGATTCGTTCTGTCGTCGAACATGGTCAGCAAGATCCCTTCCGTCTTAAGATCGTGCTGGAAGGACTCTTTGATGCGTTCGACCGTATCCATGAGCTGCGAAATGCCTTCCAGGGCGAAGAACTCGCATTGAATCGGGATGAGCACTGAATCTGCGGCAACAAGTGCGTTGAGCGTCAAGAGGTCCAGAGCCGGCGGGCAGTCGATCAGGATATAACCATACTGTTCGCGTACCGGAGCCAGGCCCGCTTTCAGGCTCGCCTCCCGATGTTCCATTTGGATCAACTCGACGTTAATCCCAACGAGTGAACGATCACCTGGCAGGAGATCCAACCCCTCACACTCGGTCCTTACAATTGCTTCTGCTGCCGTCTTCTCCCCAGTTAGGACATGGTACAGACTCGCGTTCTCTGGATCCTTCCCTACGCCGAGACCCGTTGTGGAGTTTCCCTGCGGGTCTGCATCTACCAACAGCACCCTAAACTCATTCGCCGCTAGCGAGGCCGCTAGATTGATGGCGGTAGTAGTTTTCCCTACACCGCCTTTTTGATTCGCTATCGCTATGATTTTGGCCAAGCGTTGTATCCCTTTCACGATGCTATCACGGGAGATTTAGAATCCGGCTCCAATGTGATGTTCCACGTGGAACACTTCCCGAAACATGTTCCACGTGGAACACTGAGTGATCCAAAAAGCCTGAGCGAAGTGCGCCGGATGTTCCACGTGGAACACCTAATCGCCCTTTGAAAGATAGATGTCGAGAATTGCAACCGCTGCCGGGGTGATGCCGGGGATCCTGGCGGCCTGGCCGAGAGTAGCGGGCCGAACCCGAGCGAGCTTCTCAGACACCTCTCGCGATAGCCCGGGGATCCCGGAATAATTGAGCGTATCGGGCAGCGAACGCCTCTCAGACTCTTTTAAGCGAGAAATCTGCCGATCCTGCTGCGACAAATAGCCACCGTACTTGATCGCCGTCTCAACAGTTTCAACAAGCCCCCGTTCCGGCGCTCCACCAATCGCGGCTTCCATATGCGCATGAATCATCGACAAACGGGCCTCGGGGCGCCGAAGCCAGACGGACAACAACGGCCGATCATCAGCTGACATTCCAACTCCAGGGAAATCAGAAGGACTCAAACGGGTCCCAGCCAACCATTTCTCCAGCCGAACCTTCTGCTCCTGCTTCCGCTCATATCGTGCCCACCGGTCCGCAGCAACCAACCCCAATCGGCGCCCCAATGGCGTCAATCGTTCATCAGCGTTATCAATCCGAAGATGCAAACGATGCTCCGCCCGCGAGGTAAACATCCGATACGGCTCATCCGCGCCCTTGGTGATCAAATCATCAACCAAAATCCCCGCATACCCCTCCGAGCGCGGAATCAAGAACGGCGCGTTTCCGCCAACCTTGCACGCAGCACTCAATCCGGCAATTAGACCCTGGCAGCCAGCTTCCTCATACCCCGAAGTCCCATTAATCTGCCCGGCCAAAAACAACCCCTCCACCTTCTTCACTTCCAAACTATGATCCAACTCCCGCGGGTCAATCGCGTCATATTCAATCGCGTAACCCGGCCGAATCATCTCAGCATCTTCCAATCCCGGAACGGAAGCGATCATCGCCGTTTGCACATCCACCGGCATACTGGTCGACATCCCGTTCACGTACACCTCATACGTGTCTAATCCCTCCGGCTCCAGGAAAATCTGATGCCGCGTCTTGTCCGGGAACTTAACCACCTTGTCCTCGATCGAAGGACAATACCGCGGTCCAATCCCCTCAATATCCCCGCTATACAACGGCGACCGCCCGATGTTCTCCCGCAATACCCGGTGCGTCTCCTCAGAAGTAAATGCTATATAGCACTGAATCTGCTCCCGCTCGATCTTCCCAGTCATGAACGAAAACGGCGTCGGAACCGCATCCCCAGGCTGCGGATCGAACCGAGTCCAATCCAAAGACCGCCCATCCAACCGCGGAGGCGTCCCCGTCTTCAACCGAGTCCAATTCAAATCCAACTGCCGCAACTGATCCCCAAGCAAGTTCGACGGCGCCTCCCCATTACGCCCGCAGTTGTACTTGCTTTCCCCCACATGCGCCAACCCATTCAAAAACGTCCCCGTCGTAATCACCACAGCACCACACGAAACCTGCCGCCCATCCCGCAACAAAACCCCGCGAATCCGACGACGCCCGCCCGGAACCGCGGCAGGATCGATCACCAACTCCGCCACTTCCGCCTGCAGTATCCGCAAATTCGGCTCCTGCTCCAAAACCTCTCGCATCCGAATCCGGTACTGCTTCTTGTCGCACTGCGCCCGAGGCGACCACACCGCCGGGCCGCGGCTGGTATTCAACAACCGAAACTGAATCCCAACGGCATCAGCAACCTCGCCCATCACCCCACCGAGCGCATCAATCTCGCGAACCAGGTGCCCCTTGGCAATCCCGCCGATTGCCGGATTGCAGGACATCTGCGCGATGAGATCGATATTCATCGTTATCATCGCCGTCTTCAATCCCAATCGGGCACACGCCCGCGCCGCCTCACAGCCCGCGTGACCGGCGCCAATTACGACAACATCATATTGCAAAGCCAAAATAGAGCCTGTTCTATTCTAACTGGAGGAGATTTTTTCGTTGAACGTACTAGTCATCGGATCCGGCGGCCGTGAACACGCCCTCGCCTGGCGCCTCGCCCAGAGCCCCACCGTGAATAAGGTTTATGCCGCGACGGGCAACCCCGGCATCGCCCAATCGGCCACCTGCCTCTCCGGCAACAACTACCTCCAACTCGCCGCGGACCACGGCATCGACCTAACCGTCGTCGGCCCCGAAGCCCCGCTCATCGATGGCGTCGTCGACCAATTCCGCCAAGCCGGCCGCGCCATCTTCGGCCCCGTCCAAGCCGCCGCACAATTGGAAGGCAGCAAGATCTTCTCCAAGAATTTCTTCGCACGTCACAACATCCCCACTGCGCGGTTCCACACCGCGACCAACGAAGCCGACGCCCTGAAAGCCCTCGAAGAATACGAAGCACCCGTCGTCCTCAAAGCTGACGGCCTCGCCGCCGGGAAAGGAGTCGTCATCGCCCAATCGATGGCGGAAGCCCGCGCCACCGTCAAGCAATTCATGGCGGGAGAACTCGTCGGCGCCGCCGGCCAACGCCTGGTCATCGAAGAATTCCTCGTCGGAGAAGAGGTCAGCTTCATCGCCCTTTCCGATGGCACCACCATCCTGCCCCTCCTCCCGTCCCAGGACCACAAGAACATCTTCGACAACGACCAGGGCCCAAACACCGGGGGCATGGGCGCCTACGTCGACGAACGCATCCTCACGACCGACCAAACCCGAACCGTCATGGAAACCGTCATGCGCCCGGCCATCGAAGGCATGCGAAAAGAAGGATCCCCCTTCACCGGCTTCCTCTACGCCGGCTTGATGATGACTGCCAACGGCCCCAAAACCCTCGAGTTCAACGTCCGCATGGGCGACCCCGAGACCCAACCCATCATGTACCGTCTCCGCAGTGACCTCGCGCAAGTTCTCTACAACGGCGCCACCGGAAACCTGCACACCTCAACCCTCGAATGGTCCCCAGACCCCTCTGTCGCCATCGTCCTCGCCGCCGCCGGCTACCCCGGCAAACCCGCCACCGGCGATGTCATCACCGGCATCGAAGCCGCTGAAGCCACCGGCGCCAAAGTATTCCACGCCGGAACCAAGACCAACGAACAAGGCCAACTCGTCTCCAACGGCGGCCGAGTCCTCGCCGTCACCGCCTCCGCTCCCACGTTGCCCGAAGCCATTGAAAGCGCTTACAGAGCAGCCGCCCCTATCCACTTCGCGGGCATGCAATTCCGAAAAGACATCGGCACAAAGGGCCTGAAGCGTTGGTAGAATGAGGAAGGTTTTGGGGACGTAGCTCAGTATGGATAGAGCGGTCGCCTCCTAAGCGACAGGTCGGCAGTTCGACTCTGCCCGTCCCTACCACCCCTCCCTGGAAGAAAAATACGTGACCCCACAACCCGGCGGCGAAGTCACCCAACTCCTCTCCGATGCCCGCCAAGGCGCACCCGGAGCCCACGATCAGCTCTTCTCGATCGTCTATACCGAACTCCGCCGTATCGCCGCGAACTACATGCGCCGCGAACGCGCCGACCACACCCTTCAAGCAACCGCGCTCGTCCACGAAGCCTACATGCAGCTCGTCGATCAGACACGCGTCAACTGGCAGAGCCGTGCTCACTTCTTCGGAGTCGCCGCGCAACTTATGCGCCGCATCCTCGTCGACCACGCCCGAAACCAGGGCGCTCAAAAACGCGGCGGCAACGCGCAAGTCCTATCGATCGAAGACAACATAGGCATCGCCTCTATCCCCGAAGTTGCCTTTGACGAACTCGACGAAGCTCTCAACCGCCTGCAAGCCCTCGATCCCGATCAGGCCAAACTA
The DNA here is from genome assembly GCA_044358225.1 of Bryobacteraceae bacterium. Taxonomy (GTDB): domain Bacteria; phylum Acidobacteriota; class Terriglobia; order Bryobacterales; family Bryobacteraceae. The sequence continues at coordinate 11,533 of JBIKOG010000010.1, forward strand.
GTCGAGCTCCGTTTCTTCGGCGGTCTCACCGTCGAAGAGGCCGCCGAAGTAATGGGCATCTCCACCGCCACCGTCGAACGGGAATGGCGAATGGCTCGCGCCTGGCTGCATCACCAGCTCACTGCGGACCGCCCGAAAAATCCTTGATGCCTTTTCCTCAGGGAATACGCGCTATCTAGTGACGAGGAATTGAAGGAAAGTTCCCGCAGACAATCGGAGGCGGCGGGGCCCGAACACGGGCCCCGCCATCCTGGTGAATCCGTGACCCCTTATCGCTACCAACAGGTCAAATCCGCTTTCCGCCTTGCCCTGGACTATCCACCAGAACAACGCGAACCCTTCCTCCGCACGCACCTCGCTCACGATCCTGACCTTCTGACCCAAACCCTCTCGCTCCTCGATACCGACGCTCTCCCAACCACATCACTCGACCGCCCCGCCGTCGGCACACAGTTCCGCCTTCGCACCGTGTCCATGTCCTACACAGCCACGCGCCCCTGATTTGCGGCATACTAACTTCGCGGACCACTCGTGACCCCCGAACGATATAGCCAGGTGAAAAGTCTGTTCCAACTCGTCCTGGAACAGCCACTCCCCCAACGGCCGGCCTTCCTCGAACGCGCCTGCGGAGCGGACCGCCAACTCTACGCACAAGTCCGCGAACTCCTCCAATCCGATTCGACCTCCGAGAACTTCCTCGAAAAACCCGCCGTCACGCCCCTCTCAAAAGTGCTCGCCGATGCAGCTGCTGAAATGCAGGAACCGATGCCCAAACAGATCGGTCCCTATGCCATTCAAAAGCTCCTCGGCAGCGGCGGAATGGGCGCAGTCTATCTGGCCTCCCGCGCCGACAAAACCTACAACAAGCTAGTCGCCATCAAGGTCATCCATAAGGGCATCGAATCGGATCGCATCATCCAACGCTTCCGTCGCGAACGCCAAATCGTCGCGTCCCTGGATCATCCCAACATCGCCCGCCTCCTCGACGGCGGCGCCACCGACGACGGCCGCCCGTACATCGTCATGGAATACGTAGAAGGCGTCGGCATCGACACCTGGTGCGACCAAAGAAAACTCAAGACCACCCAACGCGTTCAACTATTCCTCCAAGTCTGCGACGCCCTCCACTACGCCCACCAGAATCTGGTCATCCATCGCGACATCAAACCCGGCAACATCATGGTCCGCCCGGACGGCACCGTAAAACTCCTGGACTTCGGCATCGCTAAGCTCATGACCCCGGAACCCGGGTCAGCCGTAGTCGATAAAACGGCCACATCCATGCGCCTGATGACGCCGCAATACGCCAGTCCGGAACAGATCAAAGGAGAACCAGTCACCACCGCCAGCGACGTCTATCTCCTGGGCATCGTCCTCTACGAACTGCTAACCGGTCACCGCCCGTACCAGGTCACCGATGACGCTCCCCTGGAAGCCATTCGCGCCTTCGCGCAGGGAGAACCCCAGCCGCCCAGCCAGGCCATCTTCCGCACCATCGACCGCCAACTCCCCGATGGCCGCCGCCAAGTCACTCGAAACGCACTCCTCGTCAGTCAAATCCGCGACGGCAACCCAGGGCTCCTCAACCAACAGTTGAAAGGCGAACTCGACGCCATCCTCCTCCGCGCCCTCCGCCGCGACCCCAAACAGCGTTACCAGTCCACCGCCCAATTCGCCGACGACCTTCGCAGTCACCTCAATCACCAACCTGTCTCCGCCGTACCCGACAACACCACCTACCGCCTTCGCCTCTTCCTCCGCCGCAACATGGCGGCCAGCCTCGCCGCCGCGGCGACATTTTCACTCCTCATCCTCATCGCCGTCTTCGCCCTCTGGCAAGCCTACCGCGCCCGTACCGAACATCAACGCGCCGAAGCCCGATTCACCGAAGTCCGAAAACTCTCCAACGCGGTTCTCTATGACATGCAAGATGCCCTCGCCCCCCTGCCCGGCACCACCCCCGCCCGCCGCCTCCTCGTCAACAAAGCACTCGAATACCTCGCCGCTCTCTCCAAGGAGTCGGCCAACGATACCCCGCTCCAACGCGACCTCGCCGCCGGCTACCTCCGGGTCGGCAATCTCCAAGGCAACCCCAACTTCCCGAACCTAGGCGACACCGCCGGCGCCTTCAACAGCTATCGAAACGCCCAAAACCTGCTCCAAGCCGCCGCCACCCGCGAAACGAAAAACCCCCAGATCGCCAACGACCTTGCCACCGCCAACGAAGCCGTCGCCGATATGCTCACCCTCAACGGCGACTCCGCCGGCGCCATCCAGTCCCTCCGCGCCGCCGTCCAACACCGCGATACCGCCAACGCCCCCAACGACGTCAAGATACCGACCTATCACAAACTCGCCATCGCGCTCGCCGCCACCACCGCTAAAACCGAGGCCGAAACGCTCTCCCGCAAAGCCCAACAACTCGCAATGGCGCTCACCGGACCCACTGCCCCCCGCCAACTTGCCCAGAGCCAGACCCAACTCGCGACCGTTCTCCAACGTATCGGAAATCAACCCGCCGCCGCCGACTCCTACCGCGCAGCCGTCAAACTCTACGAACAACTCACCGCCGCCGCGCCCCTAAACGCCCAACCAAAGCGCGATCTCTCACTCGCCTTGGAAAGCTTAGCCGAACTGGAATCGCAAACGGGAAACCCGGCCGCCGCACCGCTCTACCAACGGGCCCTCCAACTCCGCCGCGAACTCGCCGTAACCGATCCCCAAAATCTCCAGGCCCGTCGCGACCTCGCCTACGCCTTCCTCAAACAAGGGTCCACCGAAGACGCCATCGAATCCTTCCGCCAACTCATCGCGCTCGACCCCGCCAACATCCTCGCCCGCCGCGATCTCGCCATCGCCTGGGAACGCCAAGGCAACGCCTACGCCAAAGCTCGAAAGACGGCCGAAGCAACCAACAGCTACCGCGAGTTTCTCCAATCCACCCGGGATTGGATCCAACGGGACCCAGCCAACCCCTACGCCAACCAGATGCTGGCCACCGCCCAACTGAAACTCGCCGAAGTCCAAGATTCCGATACGGCAGTCCAAAGCACCCGCGCCGCCATCCGCATCATCGATTCGCTACTGGAGAAGGAACCCGAAAACACCCTCTTCCGCCGGGACCGCGCCTTCGCCCAATGGATCCTCGGCCGCTCGATAGCAAATGGCGCCAATCAACCCGCAAACTGGAAATCCGCCGAAGCGGAACTCCAGCGCGCCCGCCTCCTGTTTGCCGATATCACCAACCGCAACCAACTCACCGACGAAGACCGCCACCTTCCCAAAGCCATAAACGACCAGATCGCAGCCTGCCGCCAGGCCGGCGGCTTCTAACCGTTCGCCACCCCATTCGCCTTGGCCTCCGTCGCCCGCCCCTCGCGACCCATCGGCCGCCGTTGCGTCAATCCAAGCGCCACTCGAACGTCTGTATGAATCTGCGCCGCCAACGTCGTATGCTGCGCCAAACGCTCCAAAACCTCAAACCGATTCCGTCCAATCACCTGCCCTTCATAGACAAAACCGGCCTTGCCGCTCACAATCACGCCCGACTCCACGCCTCTGTCCACCAATTCCGCCTCTCGCACCACCCCTACGCCACCCTCAAAATCGAATTCCGTCTGCCGCGGCCTTGCCAACTGGTTCTTGATCACTCGCAACTGCACCCGCTTCCCAGTCCGCAGCTCCGCCCGCTCCCGCAAATCCGCCCGTACCGCGGCATGCAACTTCAGCGCCCATCCCCCGGCGCTCGTCTCCGAATACCCAAACCCCTGGTAACTCCGAACCTGATTCAGAAACACCACACACGCCGGACTGCCCTGCAGCGCCCGCGCCAACCGTCGTAACCCACTCGCCAGCAACTCGCATTGGGCAAAAGGAGTCGCCTCGCCCAACGCCGCCTCCCGCTCCTCCGGCGGCACCAGAGCCGCCGCCGAATCCACCACGATCAAATCCACCGCCTTACACCCAGCCAACTTCTCCAATATCCGAAACGCCTGCTGCCCGTCCTCCGCCCTCGCCAGAATCAGGGCATCCAAATCCACACCCATCCGCGCCGCATACGCCGGATCAAACGAACGTTCGACATCAACGAACGCAGCCGTCTCTCCCTCCCGCTGTACCGCCGCTACCGCCTGCAATCCCAACGTCGTCTTCCCCACCGCCGGAGGCCCAAACAACTCCACGATCCGGCCCCGCGGTAACCCACCCACACCCAACGCCGCATCCACCGTCACCGATCCGCTCGGCAAAATCCCCTGCAGGTCGCGCCGGCGCAACCCAAACCGCACGGTCTTTTCCAGCTCGGCAGCATACCGGCCGTCAAACCGTGTCTCCTGCCGATCCTCCGGCATCAACGGAAGCGCCAACTGTGATGAGGACATAATCGCCCTCAGTGTGCCCTACAACAAAGAGAATGTCGCCTCAGATTGTCCGGAGTACTAGCTGACCCGACCCTCGGGAATTTCCTGCAAACGTACTGGCTTCAGATCCCGCATAAGCAGGTGGACACACAGCAACGCCGTCAAATGAAACACCCCGAACGTCAAAAAGATTGGCTTGTACCCAATCACAGGAATCAACAAGCCCGGCAACCAGGTGGCAAACATCACCCCGCCCAAACCACCGGCGCAACCACCTATCCCCGTCACCGATGCCACCGCCGGACGCGGAAACACATCGGACACCGTCGTGAACTGATTCGCCGACCACCCCTGGTGCGCCGCCGTCGCCAAACTCATCAGCAAAACCGCCGTCACCGGGTTATCAAACAACACCGCCGTCACCGCTAACGGCATACAAGCCGCGCACACACCCATCGCCATCTTCCGCGACTTCCCGACGTCAAACCCACGCCGCAGGAAATACCCGGAAAGCCACCCGCCCGCCACGCTCCCAAAATCCGCCATCAAATAAATGAAAGGCAGCACCCATCCAACCTTCTTCATATCGAAACCACGAACATCGTACAGATAAATCGGCAACCAATAGCTGTAGAACCGCCAAACCGGGTCCGTCAAAAACTTCCCCGCAGCAAACCCCCACGTCTCCCGGTACTTCAAAGCCGCCATCCACCCGATCTCCGGCTCCTTCGTCCCATCCTCGTCCGACAGAATGTACGCCCGTTCCGCCTCGTTCACCCCCGGATGGTCCTCGGGCTTCCGGTACGTGATCATCCACAACACCAACCAAACAAACCCCAAGCTACCGGTAATCAGGAAACAACCGCGCCATCCGAAGTTCATCACCATCACCGCGAACAACGGAGGCCCCACCATCGACGCCACGTTCGACCCGGCATTAAAAATCCCCGTCGCAAACGCACGGTCCTTCTTCGGGAACCACTCGGCAACACTCTTAATCGCCGCCGGGAAATTCCCGGCTTCGCCCAATCCCAACAACGCCCGGTTCAGCCCCAACGTCATCGGCGTCCGCGCCAAAGCATGGAACAACGCCGCCGCGGACCACCACGCGATCGCCACCGCGTACCCCATCTTCGTCCCGTAGCGATCAATCAACTTCCCCATCGCCAAGAACCCGAACATGTACGCCATTTCAAACGCCAGCGTCATCCGCCCATACATGGCCTCATCCAACACCATGTCCTTCCGGATCTCCGGAACCAGGAACCCGAACGCGATCCGATCCATGTAGTTGATCGTGGTCGCCAGGAACAACAGGAACAGAATCCACCAACGAACACGGGTCTGTGGAAGAGGGGACTGGCCGGAGGGCATCCCGCAATTATAGTTCGATCAACACTCCCCTCCTTTGAGGGGTCGCAACCGACGCCATCCGCACCCCGGATTTCCCCGGCTCTACAGAATCATCCCAGGCCCATCACCCCTTCGTCTCGTCCCGCACCAACCCCGCCAGCCGCTTACTCACAACAACCTCCAACCCGTTGGACATCTTCAACAACCACCGCTTACTGCTCAACGGCGAAACAGTACGAATGTGATCCCGATTGATCAGGGTCTTCCGATGCACCCGCCGGAACGGCCCCCCCGCCAATCGCTCCTCCATCGCCCGCAGCGACCCGCTCGCAAAATAGCGCCCCTGCGCCGTCAGGATAAAAACCACCTCGCCATCCGCCTGAAACGCCACCACTTCACCGGGATCGAACAACCGAACCTGATCCCCCATCCGCCCCACGATCTTCCGCACCTCACTCGCCAACCCCGCCAAACGCGTCCGCGCCCTCTCCAACGCCTCCGCCAACCGCTCCTCCCGCACCGGCTTCAGTAGGTAGTCCACCGCCCCCGTCTCAAATGCCTCCAACGCATGCTGCTGAAAGGCCGTCACATAAATGATCACCGGCACGCTCCGCCCGCCCAAACTACGCGCCACCGAAAACCCATCCATCTCCGGCATCTGCAAATCCAACAGAACGACATCGGGTCTCGTCCGCTCCACCAGCGCCACCGCCTCCCGGCCCGTACCCGCCTCCCCGGCAATCTCCACACCTGCCAAATCCTCCAGGTACTCCCGCATCACCTGGCGTGCAATCGGCTCATCATCAACAATCAGAACTCTCATAAAGGGAAGGGAACTGCGAACGAAACCGTGGCTCCAGCCGCCGAACTGGCAATCACCAAATCCGCCTCCGGTCCATAACATAATCGCAATCGCTGCCTCACGTTATCCAGTCCCACGCCGCCACCCGCCGCCGCCTTCTCCCCAAAACCGCACCCGGTATCAGAGACTGCCACCCGCAGCAGTTCCCCGTCCCGCCACACCCGAAGCCGAACCGTCCCCCCCTCCGTCCTGGCGGCCACTCCATGCTTCACCGCGTTCTCCACCAACGGCTCCAACGACAACAACGGAATCCGCGCCCCCATCACCGCCGGCTCCACATCCAACTCGGTCGATAACTTCCCGCCCAACCGCAGCGCCTCAATCTCCAAATACGCCCGGACAATCCGAACTTCATCCTCAACTGAAACGAACGTTCGATCCGTCTCCAGAAAATAACGAAAAATATCCGCCAGGTTCAGCACCGTCCGCCGCGCCCCGCTCGCCTCCTTCGGGATAATCCCATACAACGTGTTGAAAGCATTGAACAGAAAATGCGGATGAATCTGCGCCTGCAACGCCCGCAACTCCGCCTGCGCCACCAACCGCTGCATCCCGGCCTCTCGCAACCGCTCCAACTCCTCCCGGATCCGCTCACCCGCCACCCGCAACGCCTGCAAGTCTTCACTCAAATACCGCCGCCCGCCCACGCGCCGCCCGAATCGCATCACCCGAATCTGCCCACCGCTAACCTTCACACCCAACCCCGCCTCCATCCCGCTCCCCATCAAAACTGGCCCCTCCCCAACATCCTCCCCGGACACCGCCGCCACCCCAGCCCCAAAATACAGCCGAAGCTGTTCCTCCGCCCGCTCCAACAACACCGCCTCATCCCCCGCCCCCCGCAGCGAATCCAAGAACCCGGACAGCTCCTCCCGCCGAAACACCAAACGGGTAAGCAGTGTCTGCACCCGCGTCCGGGCAAACGCATACAAAATCAACAAACCCGCCACGCCCACCAATCCCGTCGACGGCCACTTCGCCATCCAAGCCTGCGCCGCACCGGCAAAAACCAATGCCACCAAGATGTTCGCCAAAAACCGGATCAGCGCGTCCAGAAATACAAACCGGTAGTCCTGCAGCAGAACGAACATCGCCAGCGGGATCCCCGCATGGTGCACCAACAACTCCACCCACCACGCCGTATGCTGCTCATCCTCGGCGAAATGCAGGATCGATAGCGACAGCAGCAAAAGAGCCAACGCCGGCAACGCCCGCTGCCGGCGCCGAATCGCCGCATACACCGCCAGAACCCCAAACCCCGCCGCCACCATATATAGGCCCGCACCATGCAAAACCTCGGAGTCCGAAACCAGCTCAGCCAAATGCACCGCCGTTGCAGCCGCACTCAACCCATACCCCACACGAACAGCCCAAACCGGCGCACCCCCAACTACCAAGTCAAAAAGCAGCGCAGGCAAAAAACTAAATGCCGCACTCTCAAACGCCGCCAGGTACGGGCCCACGCTCCCCAACCACAACCCCACCAACTCCGCCGCATTCCACAAAAACGCGATCCCCGCCGCCCCAAGCGCCTTGTTCCGCCCCGGGCTCCGGTCCCGCAACAGGAGCGCAAGGAACATCCCAAACACCAACGCCCCGCCCGCATGTCCCAACCAGTTAATCAGGTGGCCGTCGATTCCCGCTGCCGTCATCGCCTTAGGATAGTAACAACCGCGTGCCAAAGCGCAATCACAAAGAAAACCCAGTTCCGCCCCACCAACTCGAAATACCCCAACCGCACCCGCTCGCCACCCGCCAAACGCCGCATTGCCCCCACACTCCGCGGCCAATCGCAAACGCCATCCACCCACTCCCCAGGAATCCCCGCCTCCCCCACCCTCGCCCCCACAATCCCCCCAACGATCGCCGCCACCGTATCCGTATCCCCGCCGAACGAGATCGCCTCCAACACCGCCGCCCGATAGTCATCCTCATGCCGCGAACAAACCGCCAACGCCGCCGGCACCGTGTCATATATATAGCCGCTCACGCCGCGCCCCGGGTCAAACACCCCCTCCCCAGCCAATCGAACCCGCTCCACAAACTCCCCATCCGGACACAGTGCCCCAAACTCGTCTAACCGCCCCGCCGCCGCCAACGCCACCGCCAGCGCCCCGTACTCCGCCTTCGGATCCGTATGCGTCACCCGCGCACAGCTTCGTACGAACGTTTGAATCGCGTGCAGGTCGTCCCGAAACCACACCCCAATCACCGAACTCCGCATCACCGGCCCATTCCCCGCCGAAAACACCCCGGACGTGCCCGGACCAAAACCCAAAACCAATTTCAAACAAGCCCGCAACGTAGCCCAACCCAAAGCCGGTGGCATCGTCAAAAACCACCGCCGCAACCCCCTCCCCAACTCCCGCTCAAATACAGCGACATCCCCCCGCGCCGCAAACAACGCCTCCACCACAATCCACGTATGCTCAGTATCGTCCGAAGTCATCCCCCGGCCCAAAAACCACCCGTGTCCCAAAATCCCCACAGGAATCCGCCGCCGAGGCAAACCCTCGTAAGGCAATCCCATCGCATCCCCGACCGCCGTCCCCAGCAAGCACCCCAACACCGCGTCTGTCATCCCAATACCAGACGCCACCAACACCAAAAACGCCGAACCTATTCCACCGCCGCCCGCGCCAATCGATCCCGAATCCCGTCCCAATCCCCCCCAAATGGCACAGGCTCCACCACAATCTCACGCACACCCAACGAATCCGCCCGGTGCAACGTGTCGTACAACATCGCCCCATACCGGTCCGGATCCTTCGGCATCCGCACGGAAAACTCCGCCTCCCGCGCCACCGCCCACCACAAATACGCGCTGCCCTTTGCCTCGTCCGGGCTCCCCAACCGCAACCGCGCCTTCGGCGAATAGTGCTTCGAATGTTGCCCCGGCGCCGCATGCGCCTCCCCATCAACCACCGCCGCAGCCAACTCCACCGGACCAATCAAAGCCTCAATCTGCTCCCGGCTCACCATCCCCGGCCGCAGCAAAACCGCCCGCCCCCCAACCAAAGACAACACAGTCGACTCAATCCCCACCCGGCACGGCCCCCCGTCCAACACCATATCCACCGCCGGTCCCAACCCCTTCCGAACCTGCTCCGCCGTCACCGGGGACAACTCCGTGAACCGGTTCGCGCTCGGCCCCGCCAACGGCAACCGCGACTTCCGAATCAACGCCAACGCCAACGGATGCGCCGGCATACGAACGCCCACCGTCCCCAAACCCGCCGTCACCTCATTCGGAACCCGCTTGGCCTTCGGCAAAACCAGAGTCAACGGCCCCGGCCAATACCGCGCCGCCAGCTTCTCCGCCGCCTCCGGCCACTCCGCCACGACACGCTTCGCCATCGCGACACTGGAAACGTGGACAATCAACGGACTCGTCGACGGCCGTCCCTTCGCCTCATAAATACGTCGAACCGCGACGGCGTCCAGCGCATTCGCGCCCAACCCGTACACGGTCTCCGTAGGGAACGCCACCAGACGGCCGGCCTTCAAAAGCACCACCGCCTGGTCCAAATCCAGATTAGTCGTCAAGGTCTTTATCGTCGCCGGCCGTCTTGCCGGTCTTTTTGAACACTAGAAAGGCGTGCATCAGCCCGCCCAAATCGCCATCCAAAACCCGGTCCACATCGCCGATCGACATCTTCGTCCGATGATCCTTCACCATGCGGTACGGCGCCAAAACATAACTGCGGATTTGGCTCCCGAAGTTGATCTCCATCTTCGAATCTTCCAACTTCTTTTCCGCCGCCCGCCGTTTGTTCATCTCGTACTCGAACAGCTTCGCGCGCATCTGCTTCATCGCCGTCGCCCGGTTCTTGTGCTGCGAACGCTCGCTCTGGCACTGCACAACGAGCCCCGTCGGAAGATGCGTAAACCGCACAGCCGATTCGGTCCGGTTCACGTGCTGCCCGCCGGCGCCACTCGCCCGGAACACGTCGATCTTCAATTCGTCCGGCTTGATGTCGATATTCACATCGTCATCAATCATCGGAATCACAAATACCGACGCAAACGAAGTATGCCGCCGCGCGGCCGAGTCAAAGGGCGAAATCCGCACCAACCGGTGCACGCCGATCTCGCTCTGCAACAACCCGTAGGCGTTCTCGCCGTTCACTTCCACTGTCGCCGATTTAATCCCAGCGCCGTCGCCTTCCAGCCGGTCGGTGATCTCCGCCTGATAGTTGTTGCGCTCACACCACCGCAAAAACATACGCAGCAGCATCTCGGCCCAGTCCTGGCTCTCGGTCCCGCCTGCACCGGGGTGAATCGTCAGGATCGCCGACTTCGAATCGTTTTCCCCGGACAACAACATGCCCGTTTCCAACTCTTCCAACCGCGCCGTCAGCTTCGCCAACCCGCCAACGATCTCCGCCTCCACCGCCTCGCCTTCGCGCATCAACTCGAGGAAAGTATCCAAATCCTCGGTCATGCCGCTCACTTCGGCGTCATCGGCGATGCCCTTCTCCAGCCGCTTCCGCTCCTGCATCAGCTTCTGGCTGCGCTCGGAGTCGTTCCAAAAATCCGGGGAAGAGATCAGCTCTTCCGTCTTGGATAGCTCAAGCCGCTTCTTTGACGCGTCAAAGATAGCTCCGCACAGCGATAGCCTGCTGGCGGAGCGGTTCATACTCCCGCGTGAGTTCGTCAAACGTCATAGAGACCATTCTAGCCGTCCCACGGCCGAAACTCACGCTTCCAACGCAGCCAGATCCAGCAAATACCCGCGCTTGCCCACATTCGCCCCGCGCGTATGGCCCACCATCACGTCCCGCCCTTCGCACTCGTGAATGTGCCCGCAGAAAAATCGCACCGGCTCGTACGCCTGAATAAACTCCGCAATCGCCGTGCTCCCAAAATGCGCGCCAGCCTTCAACCCATCCAAGTCCGAATCCTTCGGCGGGCAGTGGCAAATCAAAACCAATGGCTTCAGCGTGGCAAACGGCCGCAGCCGGTCCGCCATCTGCGCCTCCGTATACTCGCCCGGCGTGTTGAAAGGCGTGGGACTCGAATACCCCAACCCGGCCACATGCGCGCCCGCCACCTCCACGGACCGCCCGTGCAAGTTCTGATACCCAAACTTCTCGCACACCCGGGCAATGTCGCTCTCCGACTCATGATTCCCCGGCAGCATATACATCTTATCCGCGCGCGGTTTCAACAGCTCCGCCATCTCGTCCAAACCGCGCGCCCAAGTCACTAAGTCGCCGGCGCACACGTACATATCCGCGTCCACCGCCAGCAACTTCTCCAGCGCCCTCTTATCGTTATGAATATCTGAAAAAACGAGCAGCTGCATTATTCGACAGATTCAAGATACGTGTAACCGTGGATCCCGTCTTCGTAGAACCGAACCAACCGGCCCGCTTCCTCGTAACCCAACTTATTCTCACGCACCGCCACTTCCACGTCCTTACGGAACGCTTCCACCAGCGAACGCGAATTGAACTGCACGTAGTCCAACACTTCCCGCACCGTATCGCCCTGGATCACGTGGTCCAAAACCACTTCGCCATTCTCGTCCAGAATCACATGCACGGCATTCGTATCGCCGAACAAATTGTGCAAATCGCCCAGGATCTCCTGATACGCGCCCACCAGGAACGCCCCCAGGAAATACGGCTCGCCCGGGTTGAACCGGTGCAGTTCCAAAGTGCTCTTCACATCGCGCCGGTCGATAAAGCGGTCGATCTTCCCGTCACTGTCGCAGGAGATATCGCCCAGCACCGCATGCTGCGTCGGCCGCTCTTCCAACCGGTGAATCGGCATAACCGGGAATAACTGCTTCACCGCCCAGCTATCGGGCATCGATTGGAACAAAGAGAAGTTGCAGAAGTACGTGTCGGATAACATACTCTCCAACCCTTCCAACTCCTCAGGAAAGTAATCCAGTTCCTTCGCCATCTTCAGCACCTTGCGCGAGACATGCCAATACATGTTCTCCGCAATGCTCCGCTGTTCGAGCGACAAATAACCAAGACTGAACAAATTCAGAGCCGAATCCAACGCGCCCTGCGCATCGTGATAGCTCTCCAGCAAATTCTTCTGCGACACCGAATGCATGGACTGATACAGATCCAACACCGGCTGTTCCCAATCCTCGTTCGGCGCCGTCGGCACGTGCTCATCGCCAAACCCGCTCACGCCCAGAACATTGAACACCAGCAAAGAATGGTACGCCGCCACCGCGCGCCCGCTCTCGCTGACAATGTTCGGCGTCGGCACCTCAGCCTCTTCGCAAACGTTCTGGATGTGATAAACGATATCGTTGGCGTACTCCTGCAACGTGTAGTTCACGCTCGATTCGAAGTCCGTCTGCGACCCGTCGTAGTCGATGCCCAACCCGCCGCCCACGTCGATATACTCCAACCCGGCGCCCGCCCGCTTCAACTCCACATAAATCCGCGCCGCCTCGATCACCGCGCCCTTAATCTGGCGAATATTGGTAATCTGGCTGCCCAAGTGGAAGTGGATCAGCTTCAAACAATCGCCCATGCCCCGCGCCTTCAAATGTTCCAGCGCCCGCATGGCTTCCGTCACCGTCAAACCAAACTTAGACCGGTACCCGCCCGAACTCTTCCAACGCCCGGACCCCCGGCTCGCCAGCTTCAACCGGACGCCGATCGTCGGCTTCACGCCCATCTTCTCGGCGTGCTTCAAAATCAGTTCCAGCTCGGTGTACTTCTCCACCACCGGCGTAATGTTGCGGCCAATCTTCCGCCCGATCATCGCCAGTTCGATGTACTCGTCGTCCTTGAAACCGTTGCAGAGGATGGGCGTCTCGTTATCGGCAATCGCCATCACCGCCATCAGCTCCGGCTTCGACCCGGCTTCCAACCCAAAATGAAACGGCCGCCCGTACTCGAAAACCTCTTCCACCACCTGGCGCTGCTGGTTCACCTTGATCGGGAACACGCACTGGTACTCGCCCTTGTAGTTGTGCTCGGTGATGGCGGTCTTGAACGCCCCGGCCATCTCGGCCAGACGGTTCTGCAGAATCTCCCCGAAGCGGATCAGAATCGGAGGGTTAATCCCGCGCAACACCAGCGTGTCGACAAGCTTCTTCAGGTCCACGCTCCGCAGCGGGTCTTTCCCAGGGTGCACGCAAACATGCCCCTCGGCGCTCACGGAGAAATACCCTTTCCCCCAAGCCGTAACGTCGTACATCTCCGACGCTTCAGTGGTCGTCCATCGATCTGCTGGTTCTAGTCTCTGTGGGGAATCGCTCATCTTCAAACTCAACGTACTGAGGCCTCCGAAAAATTCCAGTGTGCGCAGAAACCTGCCCCCCCGGCAAGCGAAATATCGTTACACCCACTACAATCAAAAATTCCATGCAAAACTCCGCCTACAAATGGTGGCTGGTCGCCATGCTCTGGTTCGTCTGCTTCTTCAACTACGCGGACCGCCAGGCCATCTTCTCAGTCTTCCCCCTCCTCGGTCGCGAAATGAACCTCTCCGATGTCCAACTCGGCATCGTCGGCAGCGCCTTTACCTGGGTCTACGCCGCCGCCGGCCCCTTCGCCGGCTGGGTGGGCGACCGCCTCTCCCGCAAAACCGTCGTCCTCGGCGGCCTCATCGCCTGGTCCCTCATCACCGTGGCCACCGCGCTTTCCACCCAATACGCCCACCTCGTCATCTTCCGCGCCCTCGAAGGCCTCGGCGAAGCCTTCTACTTCCCCGCCTCCATGGCCCTCGTCAGCGCCTTCCACGGGCCCGACACTCGCTCCCGCGCCATGTCGCTCCATCAGTCCAGCGTCTACGCCGGCACCATCGCCGGTGGCACTTTCGCCGGGTACCTCGGTCAATACTACGGCTGGCGCGCCGGCTTCTATACGTTCGGCATCCTCGGCGTCTTCCTCGGCCTCGGCCTCTGGAAGTTCCTCCGCGAACCCGAAGCCCCCAAGGAAAAGGCCGCCGCCCCCGTCCCGTTCAAGGAGATCTTCTCCCACCCCATGGTCTACGTGCTGACGCTCACCTTCATCGGCGCCAACTTCGTCGCCCTCATCTTCCTCACCTGGATGCCGACGTACCTCTTCCGCACCTTCAAACTCTCCCTCACCATGGCCGGCTTCTCCGCCACGGCATTCCTCCAAATCGCCAGCGTCCTCGGCGTCCTCTTCGGCGGCTGGCTGGCCGATCGCTTCGCCAAAAAACAACTCGGCGGCCGCGCCCTCACCCAGGCCATCGGTCTCCTCGGCGGCGTCCCGTTCCTGTTCCTCACCGGCTGGACCATCGACGTGACGATCCTCATCATCGCCATGGTCGGCTTCGGCTTCTGCAAAGGCCTCTACGACGCCAACATCTGGGCCACCCTCTACGACTACGTCCCCGTCGAACGCCGCGCCTCCGCCGTCGGCACCATGAACTCCCTCGGCTGGCTCGGCGGCGGCATCGCCCCCGTCGCCATCGCCTCCGCGTCGCAGCACTACGGCATGGCCGCCTGCCTCAGCGCCACTTCGGTCATCTATCTCGCCTTCGGCATCTTCCTCTACATCGGAACCAAAAAATGGACCCCCTCTCCCTCCGTCGCTTTAACTCCTGCACCATAGCCAACGCCGTCGAAACCTTCGAGGTCATGCCTCGCGAGTTCACCTACACCGGCCCCGGCGTCCACTGCGTCTTCCCCGATCTCGGCCCCATGGTCGGCTACGCCTGCACGGCCACCATCCACTCCGGCCAGCCCGCGCCCAACCCGCGCAACGTGGACCGCAAGCACTACTGGCAATACACGCGGGACGCGAAAGGCCCCAAGCTCACTGTCATCCAGGACCTCAGCCCCGTCTCCGGCGGCGCCTATTGGGGCGAAGTCAACGCCAATATCCATAAAGCTCTCGGCTCCCAAGGCCTCCTCACCAACGGCTCTGTCCGCGATATCGACGAAGTCAAACCCCTCGGCTTCCACTTCTTCTCGAGCGGCCTCCACGTCTCCCACGGCTACGCCCATCTGGAAGAGTTCAATCGGCCCGTCAAAGTCTTCGGCCTCCTCGTCCACCCCGACGATCTGCTCCATTGCGACAAACACGGCGCGGCCCTGATCCCCAAAGAAATCGCCGAACACGTTTACGCCCGCGCCCTCGAAATCGAAGAGAAAGAGCGCCCCATGATCGCCTGCTGCAAGTCCCCGGACTTCTCCATCGACGATCTCGACAAGCTCATCCCCCGCGCCTATTAAACTGGTCATCATGGACAAGGAATTCCACGGCAAAGTCGCCCTCGTCACCGGAGCCAGCAAAGGCGTTGGCAAAGGAGTCGCGCTCCAGCTCGCGCGCCACGGCGCCCACGTCGTAGTCAACTACAACTCGGACCAGAAAGGCGCCGAAGCCACCGCCGAAGAGATCCGCGGCATGGGCGTCGCGGCCATCGTCGTACAGGGCAACGTCAGCGTCGCCGCCGAAGTGGAAGCCATGTTCGCGACCGTAATGAAGGAGTTCGGCCGCCTCGATATCCTCGTCAACAACGCCGGCGTCCAAACCTGGAAAGCGCTGCTCGAGCTCTCCGAAGCCGAGTGGGACCACGTCCTCGATACCAACTTGAAGGGCTGCTTCCTCTGCACCCAGCAGGCAGCCCGCATCATGAAGGATCACGGCGGCGGCCGCATCATCAACATCGGCTCCGGCTGTAACAAAGTCGCCTTCCCCCGCCTGGTCAACTACACCGCCTCCAAGGGCGGTATGGAGCAGTTCACGAAGGTGTCCGCAGTTGAACTCGGCAAGTACGGCATCCGCGTCAACTGCGTCGCCCCCGGCGCCGTGGAGATCGAACGGACCAAGGAAGAAGCAGGCGACTACGCCGGCACCTGGGCGGGAGTCACGCCCCTCGGCCGCGTCGGAACCCCCATGGATATTGGCCGCGCCGTCGTATTCTTCTGCGGCGAACTGTCGGATTTCGTCACCGGCCAAACCCTCTACGTCGATGGCGGCCTCTTCGCCAAGCCCCACTGGCCCTACGAATACTAGCCCAGCGCCCGGACCAATTCCGCCAATCCCGTCGGCCGCTCCTCCGGCCGCAGCGATAGCATCCGCGCCAGCACCACCACCGCCTCTTCCGGCACTCCCGTCACGGCGGCCCGCACCCGCGCCGCCGTCAGCGCCAGGTCCTGGTTGTTCGGTGGCAGTTCCAACTCCGCCACCCGCTTCCCCGCCAGCATCTCCAGCGCCACCGCCCCGCAGGCGTAGATATCGGCGCCCGCCGAGACATGCCCCAACAACTGTTCCGGTGCCATGTAATCCAACGTGCCGCCAACGGAACTCATATGGGTCGCCAAGGCGCCAGCCTCCGCCACCGCCGCCAGCCCAAAATCAATCAACACCAGCCGCCCGTTCTCCGCCCGCATCATCAGGTTCTCCGGCTTAATGTCCAAGTGAAGAACCCCCTGCGCGTGCATCGCGGCAACGGCATCAGCCAGCTCACCCAGCAGCCGCACCGCCACGTCACGGTCCATCAAACCCCGCCGCAACAGCGCCCGCAGGGATTCGCCTTCCACAAACTCCATCACCAAAAACGGCTGCCCCTCCGCGGTCATCCCCACGTCCAACATCGGCGCAACGGACACATGCCGCACCCGGCTGCTCGCCACACACTCCCGCAGCAGTCGTCGCTGCACCGCCACCGGATCTTCGTCCGGCAGGTCAAACACCTTCACCGCCACCATCCGCCCCGCGTTGCGCAGGTCCTCCGCCCGGTACACCACCGCGCTACCGCCATTGGCCACGCACTCCACAATCCGGTACCGCCCCTCCAATACCCCGTCCACCGCCGCTCGCGGTGAAGGCGAACCCGCCCCCGGTGAAAACACCGCCGACAGGTCCGAATCCACACCCCGCAACAGCCGCGCCTTCTGCCGCCAGTACCGCCACCGCCGCACACCCAACGGGATCAAAGCACCCAGCGCCAACATCCCCAACGGCCAAAAATCCCAAAGATCACTCAACGTGCGCCCAAACATCCGCAAGGGCCCGCTATTGCGCGCCATCCGCAATGGCGAAGCCGCCAATCCCCCACTACGCCGTATCACTCGCAACGCCCCCACCGAATAGTCCACCAAGTACGCATTCTTCAACTCGTCTACATAAATCCCGGCATAAGCTTGGTTGTAATCTCTCGAGTCCGCATACAAAGCCACCTTCCCATCCACCCGGTGAATCAGCACTTCAAACGAAGACGAAATCAGCGTCCCCTCACCCGGCAACAACCCCAACCCACCCGGCGTCTGCAAGCCCACATCCTTTGGGTCCCGTTCCCCGAACTGCAAAGACCCCACCTCATCATTCCCAGCCACATTCTCCAACCGGCCATCCAACGTCAGTCGCCGCACCAGATTGCT
This sequence comes from Bryobacteraceae bacterium, assembly GCA_044358225.1. GTDB lineage: Bacteria > Acidobacteriota > Terriglobia > Bryobacterales > Bryobacteraceae. Next base: position 29,441 of record JBIKOG010000010.1, read on the forward strand.
CCCCGCCCACTGCGTAAACAACAAAGTACCCGAGGGCTCCGGCGCCAGCCCCGAAACGCGCCACATCGGCGTCGTCAGCGCATCCCCCTCCGCGCCACTCTTGCTCAGGTGCCCCGTCCCCGCCAGCGTCTCCATCTGTCCATTCGCCGAAACGCCGAATATCCGCCCGCTCGCCTCATCGCTGAAAATCAGTCGGCCGCTCCGCTCCTGCGCAAACGCAAACGGCTGTAGAATCGGGGCCCCGGACCCTCCGTCCTGAAACAGCGTCGATATTCTCCCATCCACATCCACCCGCCGGATCGTCGCCGGATCCCGCTCCAAAATGTACACAGCTCCGTCCGGACCGCCCACCACCCCCGTCGGTTCGAACAACCGCGCCTCCTTCGCCGGCCCGCCATCCCCCGTATGCCCGCCCTCTCCATTCCCAGCCAACGTGCCAATCATCCCGTCCCGCCCAATCCGCCGCACCGTATGATGGTACCGATCCGCCACCAACAGGTTCCCCGCCGCATCCCGTCCCACCCCGTGCGGCCAATGAAACCAAGCCTTTCCCGCCGGCCCCCCGTCGCCGTAGAAGCCAGCTCCCGCCACATGCACCGGCTCACTCTGCCAATCGGCCATCCGGTACAAACGGTTCCCCTCCGCAAACCAAACCGCTCCCCCCTCATCAAACCGCACCACCGATACATGCCGCCGCAACATCCGCGCCTTCCCGTCCAGTCGCCCATACAGCCACAACTCTCCCGCCGATTCACAACTCACCGCCATCGCCCCGGAACCGTGATGCGCAATCGAAGAAACCACACAATCCGGCTCTTCCGCCAACCCCGTCTCGTCATGCTTCTTCCCCGTCGCAAAACCCAAACGGTGCAACCGTCTCCGCTCCGCAAACCAAACATCCCCGCCCGCATCAATGCTCAGCCCTACCGTCATCGGCACCGCCACACCCACCCGGCTATGCATCACCCGCGGAGACGTCTGCGGCTCCTGGCCCGCAAACGTCCCCAGCATCCCATCCACCCCAACCTCGCGGATCGACGTCGTCAACGAATCAAAAAATACGATCTCACCCTTCGGCCCCATCGTGATCTGCCCAATCGGATGGACCGAAACCTCCAACGCCGGCCGGTCATCCACCAGCGGTTTACTTCGCCCATTGCCGGCAACCACAGCCAGCCTCCGCTGCCCATCCACCGCGTAGATGTCCCCTCGGCCGGCAATGATCAATCGCCCCTTCGGGTCCCACGCCAAACCCTCCGCACTCCGCAATCCCACCTTCCGCGCATCCCCCGCCTCAAGCACCCGTTTAGTCGGAAACTGCCCCGTTCCCGCCCACACTTCCAGCCGCCCGCTCTTGTCCAAACGAAACACCCGCCGCAGATCCGAACACAACAGATAGACGTCCCCATTCGCCCCCGTCGCAATCGACTGGATCACCCCCAACGGCGCCGTCCGAGCGTCCGCATACGCCTCCGCCATCGGGACCCACTCCGCCGTCACCGGTTCCAGTGAATACGGCTGCCCAAACAGCAGCCCGCTAACCGCGCAACTTACGAAGCAACCAAATCCGAGCCGAATCCCACTCTTTCCGAACTTCATACACCTGTCGCCCCACCAGCTCCCCTGTCTCCTCTAACGAGTACCCAAGAAAGTACCGCAAATGGACAATCTCGGACGCCAGCGGATCCAACTCGGACAGCTCATCTAATGCGAGGTGTAAGTGTATCATCTCGTCCAATCGAATCGGCTCATTCAGCTCCGGCGTATCCACCTGCGCACGCTTCCGCGCCATCCGCGCCCGCGCATAATCCACCAGCGCATTCCGCATCGCCTTCGCCGCCAACACACACAGGTGCCGCTCCGTCATCCCCTGCGTTACAGGCACCGCCCGCAACGCGCGCATGTACGCCTCATGCACCAACACCGTCGGCGTCCACGTATGCCCCGGCCGTTCCCGCCTCAGTAACCCCGCCGCTATCTTCCGCAACTGCGGATACAGTACGTCTATCTGTTCGTCCGCCATACCAGACTTACATCGTCCTCGCCGCGCGCACTTTCAACTTCAACTTCTCCAACGCCGCCTCGCCCCCGGCCTTGTTCAACTCCCAATACTTCATCCGTTCCGAAGCCACCAGCGTCGCCTCCAGCCCGTCACTCCCCGAATACTTAACCACCCGGAACGGCGCCGTCTTCTCCACTGCAAACACCCGCTCCCGCCCATCGCTCAACTTCGCCCGGTATACGTCCACCTCTCCCGTCGAATCCCGGGACAACACAGCCTTCCCCCATTGCCGCGGGCCCTTCTTAAACCGCGCCGACTGCATAGACATCAATACCGGCACCTCCCGCGTCTCGCCACCCTTCAACACCGGCCACGCCATCCCCCGCGCCCACAGCATCAGCGCGTCCTCGCTCAACACCGCCGCCGCCGGCGTCGCCTCGCTCAGCGCCTGGTCCCCCTCCCCGTCAAAATAGCTATGGCTCGTCACCCGCAAAACGTCCTTGTCCAACAGCGCCGTCTTGAACAAATTCCCACACCACTCCTGGCTGCTCCAAGCCACCTTCGTCGTCACCCCCGCCGGCCGCCCGTTCACACCGTCCACAGCAACGAAGGTCTGCAGCATCAGGTTGTAGTCATACACGCCCGTCTGAAAATCCTCCACCAGGTTCAGCTTCATCACGGAAAACTCGTCTTTCTTATCCCGTACCCCAGGGTCACTCTTCACCCGAAGAGAATTGGCAAAGGTCTCCGCCACGAAGATAGACACCGCCGTCCCCGGCCGCTTCGAACCATACCGTGGATACTGCAGGTCGTAACTGGTCAACTCCGCGAACCCGTCGCCCCATGTTTTCCAAAACGTTCCGTCATACTTCGGCGACGCGGCGTCGGTGACGGCGGCAACCGGAACCGGCGCGGCAGTCTCCGGCGCCTTCGCACAACCCGCCAGAACAACCACCAGTAGGACAAACCATTTCGACATCCCTCCAGCTTAGTACCATCCCAGCTACGCTAAAGAGGATGGAAGCCGTCACCACAATCGAACTCCTGGAACAGAGAATCAAGGCCATCCTCCCGGAGCGCTACCAGGACTGCTACGAAGAGGTGCAACCCGTCTCCATGGGCTCCGCGGGCCTCAAGTACGGTGCGGATGGGAAGGTGGCCTGGAACGAAATCTGGGGGTCATTCTGCGATCTCGCCATGGCCGGCGGCCCGCCCCACAAAGGGACGCTCCTACTCCCCGCCACCCCCGACGAAATCGAATCCCACCCCGCCGAATACTCCGAAATCGCGGCCGAAATCTGCCGTGGCATCCAACTCGTCACAACCCTCAAAGCCGGCCCGTCCCAACAACCAGGCTGGATCCAGGTCACCTGCGCCAATCCCACCGAAGCCGGCTGGCTCACCCGCGCCATCGTCATGGAAAACGTCTCCGCCCGCGCCGAAGGCGCCGATCTTTTCCTACCGGCCGGCCCCCACTACCGCATCGCCAAGGAAGTCAAAAACGTCATCACGTCCACCGCCAAAACGTTCCACTACTGGGACCAACACACCTGGCCCGCCCAGCAGCGCGAAATCGCCGCACTCTTCGAAAAGCAAGGCGCGCTCCTCCACCCCCCAGCCGAATCCAACCCATCACTCCCCCAAGCCATCCAACACGCCACCGGTCTCACGCCATCCCAGCACACCTACCCCGGCTGGCTCGGCCTCGAATGCGACGAGGTCCACGCCGCCATCTGGCTCATGCGCGCCCTCGTCGCCAGCGCCATCCTCGCCCGCCGCGAACAAACGGTGTTATTCGTCCCCAGCCACGAAGCCATCATCGAACCCCTCGCCACCATCCACGCCTTCGCCAAATCCCGCGGCATCGCCTAAGCAGCAAAACACCAGCCCCAGCTCCAAGCCAAATCGCCCCACCAACCGTGCAGCGAACTACCCACGGGGACACCCGCGGGCCGCAGCACGTAGCGCGCAGGCCGGGTGTCCCCAGACGCCACCTCGCCCACACCCCCTGGCAGAAGCGCGTAACCAACCACGCAGCAAAACACCCGCCGACTCAACACAAGCCCGCCGCCCACCACGCAGCGAACCACCCACGGGGACACCCGCGGGCCGCAGGCCGGGTGTCCCCAGACGCGACACAAGCCCGCAAACGCCCAAAAAAAAACCACTACCCCTTCAACACCGAATCCAACCACGCAAACGCATCCTCCTGCATCGCGATGTTGAAGATGTGTTTCTCATCGTAGAACTTAGAACGGAACGCAGCCCCCGCCCCAGCCTTCTTATAAATCGCGGCCAACTTCGCCACACTCTCCTCCATCCCAGACAACGGAAACAACCCATCCCGACGGCACTGCAAAACAAATAGCGGCTTCGGTGCCCGCAACGCCACCACATCGGGCAGGTCCAAATGCGCATGCACCCCAGGAATGAAATGGACAAACGAATGCGTGTCCATATGCTTCCGGATCATCGGCCGCACCGTGGACATAAAACCCACCACGCACCCCGCCGCAATCCGGTCATCCAACCCAGCCAACAACAACGACCGGTACCCGCCCAACGAAACACCCACACACCCAATCCGCTTCGCATCCACCTCCGGCCGCGACGCCAGATAGTCCACCGTCCGCATATCATCCCAGGCCACAATCCCCGGCCAAGTCACCCCCGCATAAGCCAACGACTTCACAATCGTCGACTCCTTCGCCCGGCACTTCCCGTTCAAATAACGAAGGTCCTCCACCGAATACTTCGACCGTTCCCACCCATACTTCGCGTCCTCATCCAACATCACCCGCCGCTCCCCAAACGGAAACGCGTCAATCGTAATCACCACATACCCACGCCGCACCAGTTGCGTCGCCGTTGGCCGGCCCTCGTAATTGGCTTTGTGATACTCAACCAGCGAAGGATGATTCACCCCAAAATCAATCACCTTCTCTTTGCCATAAATGAACATCCCGCCATGCGAGTGCAGGTCCACAATCGCCGGCAGCTTCCCCTTCCGGTTCTTCGGAATGTGCACATACGCCGGTACGCGAAACTGGGCCGAAGTCGAAAACACCACCTTTTCCCGAATAAACTCGCCCAAATCCTGCCGGTCCACCACCTCTGCCCGCGGCGGCACAGGCGAAGGGCGGTACGCCAGCCCAGCCTGCATCACCTTCAAACCTTCGGCACGATAAGCGGCCACGTCCTTAAACCGAGGATGCAAAAACGAGGTCGAAAACTCCCCCGTCCCCGCCAGCCCCATGATGTCCGGATACAACGAAGCCGCGTCCGCCCCGACCGCCTCGGACGTCCGAGCCAAATCCAACGGCGCCTGCCCATACAACCCCGCGCCCAAAGCCCCCAAAAGTGCCCGCCTCTTCATTGCTTCAACCTCCAGATAATCTGCCGCAGCATCCCCTGCCACATCCCGGCGTCTTTCTCACTCATCTTCATCCGCCGGATCAGCCGCCGCAACTTCAGCGTGGTCGATACATCCACCGGCGGCTTCACATACCCGCTCTCGGTCAAAGCGTCCAACAGATAATCGCCCACCCGGTCTTGCGCCCCCACCGAAGCCGCCCGCGACTCCGGTGCCGAAACCAACTCCACCTGCCCCGTCCGAATCAGTTCGTACAAAGTCACCGCCACCGCCTGGCCCAGGTTCATCGACCGGTGTTCTTCGCGAGTCGGAATCCGCAGCAACCAATGGCAATGGCTCATATCGTCATTCGATAACCCAAACTTCTCACTGCCAAACAGGATCGCCACGCGCCCCTTCACGCGTTTCATCTTCCGCCCGCCCGCCTCCAGCCCATAGAACGGCTGCAGCGTCTCCCGAGGCCCCAGGCCGGAGGTGCCAACAACCAAATGGCAATCAGCAATCGCATCAGAAACGGAATCAAACTCCCGAGCCTCGGTCAAAACCCGATCGGCGTTCACGCCACTCCGAGCTTCATCGAGAGCCACCCGATACGCATGCACCAACCGCAAATCAAAAAACCCAAAATTCGACATCGCCCGCGCCGCCGCGCCAATGTTAAGCGGGTTCCGCGGCGACACCAAGATAACCGTTACATCCACAGCCCATTGTAAGTCCCCAAAAAACCCGTGTCACACACGCATTAATTTCCACACCCACCAACACCCAGTTCACCCTACCAATCCTCCACTCCCCAACAAAACCGCACCCGAACCAAAACCGCACCCCCAAAACACCCGTGTCACACACGCATTTCCAAACCGCTCAAAACCGCCGCAACACCGTCTCCCGCCCCTCCCCCACCGCCTCATACCGGTTTTGCATCGTCGTCAGAATCGGATACCCATAATCCCCGCCAACCCCCGCCCGCACCAACTCCACAATCCGCTTCCGCAGCCAAACCAAATCCCCAACCCCATCCACCGCCAATACAAACGCCTCCGGTGCGTTCTGCGACTTATGGAAAAACACCCCGGCCGATTGCAAACTCCCCGCCCCCAAAAACTCCATCCGCGTCCGCCGCCACACACACTCCCCCTTCGCCAAATCGAACTGCGCCTCCAACAACGCATACGCCCCATCATCCCGGCTCTCCGCCATCATCCCCAACGCCGGCCGCCGCTTCACGCCCACATGCACCGCCATCCGGTGCCGCCCCATCAACCGGTACCGCCCCTCCGTCACCCCCTCCAACTCTGTCACGTTCGTCCCACGCACCAGCAAAACCCGCGCCGTCAACACATCCCCCGTCTCATCCACCAACCCAATCAACACCCCGTCCCCGCCCGGCACCGGCGCGCACACGCTCCGCAACGGCGCTGCCGCCGTCTCCCAAACTTGCTCAACAGAAACCGACGGCTGCCCATCCCGCCCCGCCACATACCGGTGCCGAACCAACCGCCCGCCGCGCCACGCATACGCATGCAGCTCCCCATTCGCCGCAATCACCGGTCGTTCAACCAGCCGCTCCCCACCCTCCAGCACCACCGCCAACACCAGCGGGCTATGCACCGCCTGCCCAAACAACAGGCTCCCCTCCCGCCACATCCACCAGAACTCATCCAGCTTCGCCAACAGCTCCCCCGCCTGTGGAATCAGCAGCCCCATCCCCCCCGGCGCCCGCTTGTCCCACTCCACCCCGCGGAACAGTTCCACCTCGCCCGTGTCCGCCCGCGTCTCATGGAATTCCAACGTGCACAGCGCGCCGTTCCCATCCACAAACGCACAGATCATCTCCGCCGACCGGCCGTCATAAAACACCGTTGTCGATGCCGCCGTCGGTGCCTGCATCCTTAGCTGCCGTGAACGTCCTTCAACTTACCCTGCGTGTTCGGCCCGCAAATCCCATCCACCGCCAGCGCATAGTCGCACTGGAACTCTTCCACCGCGCTCTTAAACGCACTATCGTCGGCATCCGTCGTATCCCCAGCACGGTAACCCAGATTGTTCAGCCGCCACACCTGACCGCTGATCTCCTCCACCGGGTCCAGATGACCCAGCTTCAAGCCCAGCTCAAACCCCTTCACCATCAACTTGCCGACCTTCTGGCCCAGCGGATCCAGTGTCTTCTTGGTGACGCTCCCATCACCGGCCGTCTTGATCTTCTCCCCGCCGTCCAACTGGATATCGAGCTCCGTATCCACCACCGGATTGCCCGCCCAATCCAGCACAACAATCTTCAGTTGCACCGGGTCGCCGACCAGCTGGAAGGTGGAATACTCCGTCGTCGGAACACTCTCTTCTTTCTTCTGGCGCGCCGGAATCTCCAATACATCGCCAGGGTACAGAACATTCGGATTCCGCTTGGCCTTGATCCCTGCGTTCTTCCCGTCATCCCATATGGTCTTCCAAGACACATACCCGGCATCGGCCGCGATGCTGGCAATATGATCGCCCTGTAGAACCTTGTAAGGACCAGCCGGAATCTTCGGCGCGCCTTTGAACAAGGTCACCGCCGAACCCTCCGCAAAGCTGCCCGACTTCGCCCATTCCCGCCCATCCAAATCCGGGAACCGCACACGGCACGTGCCTGGATCGATTCCGTCCTTCCGGAACGATCCCTTCTCCGATAGCGTGCCCTTCTCAATACTCCCGTCCGGCAGCGTAATCTCGATCGCCAACCCCTTTACCGGACGCTTGTTCTTGTCCAACAACTCCACTTCCACCCAGGTCTTCTTCGAGTCCTTCAGCGGATCTTTCCCACCGGAGCTCTTCGCTCCCGCCCCAGCCTGCGACGCACCCTGATTGCCACCCACCGTCATCTGCGGCAGATCCACCACGGCCAACGTCCAGCGCCCGGCCGCCACGCGCTTCGCCGCTTCCTCAACAACCAGCGGGTCCGCCATCCGTTGCATTACGGAACCAAGTTCGGTCACCAGCAAATGGCGCAGCGCCTGGATCGCCGTTGGGTCCAACCGCGCACGGCGCAACAACGTGGCCGTTCCTACATCCACCGACGGCGTCCGCGACGGCGTGTTGGAGACGTGTACGAGTTTTCCTGCGATCCGAATACTGACTGTCATGGGGCCTACGCTAACAAAAGCGTGTTCACTGGGGATTTCCCCTCACCGCCTGCAAATTTTAACGCGGATGGTCCAAATCTCTCGCCACTGGAACCAGTTCCCTATATAGATCGAAAGGAATCGCCGATTCCCAGTGCCCCGTCAAACGGGCTCCCATATATACCACCACAAACACGACGCCAATCGCCACCGCCAGACACTGACCGGTGATCCAACCCCGCCTCCCCGCAAATCCAACATGCAACGCCCCTTCCGCCGGACAGGCGCTGACACACTCCATACACCCGATGCACTCCGCCGACCGAATCTGGACAAGTTTGTCCACCGGAAGCCGGCTCGGGCACACCCGCGCGCACTTCCCGCAATCAATACACGCACTGGCCTCGCGGCCGATCCGCAACGGACTCGCCAGCGCCGCCAACCCCATCAGCGCTCCATACGGACACAGATACCGGCACCAGGCATTCGGCACGAACAGCGATACGATGATCAAAAATCCCAGGACCCCGGCCGCCATCGGGGACAGGAACCGGAAGAAGTTGAGCATCTTCACATCGGCAATCAAACCATAGGGCGAGGCCAAAAAACCCTCGATGGATGCCGCATCCATGCGCAAAACGGCATAAAAAAACGCGAAAAATAGCGCATATTTGCACGTTCTGAGCACCAAATCGAGCCATTTTGGAGTAAGAAAACTCCTCCCAAACGCGTCTCGACCGGTTTTCCACAGCCACTCGGACACCGTTCCCACCGGGCACAGCCACCCGCAAAACGCCTTCCGGAACACCAGCGAAAGTAATACAAACGAAACGAATAACACCATCGCCGCCGGATGTATGACCGGCATATGCCCGGTCTCCAGAAGGTACCGGGTGTTCATCATCCCGGCGATCGGCAACCACCCCTCCACCCCGGGTGGCCGGCTGGCTTCCCAGGGAATCCATCGCCCTTCCAAACCCCGAACGAAGAGGATAAAGCCGACCCCAATCCAGAGATTTAACAGTAGGAAAACACCCTGCGCCAGACCTCTCCACCATTGGAAATCGTCCGCGGTGACCCGTCTTTTCCACTGGTCCCGATTCATGCTTCCAGCCTAAAGCTGCTCCCCGCTGAGTGCAGTGACCAAGGTCACTGTGACGATTGTAATCACAGGGAAACAAATTCAAGATGAAATGTTTTCTCATTGAAAATAAAGGACTTATCAAAATAATAGCACTTGTAATCTAATCCAGGTCCTGTGCTAGACTAAGGGTCCGCCCAGTCATCTGGCGGGTCACAACGGGATTCCTGCCTCGGGAACACAATCACTACATCGCCAGTTTTCAACCGGTTTTCCACACCCTGTGGAAAATCTGAGGGAAACTTTTTCCCTGTAAGGCTTCTCTACTTTTTTCACCATGAGTACTTGGGATCGTATCAAGCACCACCTTTCGCAAACCATCAGCGCTGAGAGCTTTCAGAACTGGCTTGCCCCGACCGAACAACGCGAAGAATTCAGCGGGACTCTCCTCGTCAGAGTACCGAGCGAAGCAGCCAAGATGTGGCTGGAACAGGAATACGGCGACAAGATCGCCGCGGCAATCAGCGCGCTGAAACTGGACGTACGCACCGTGCTTTACGAAGTCGCCGCCGGGCCCTCAGCCCTGGCCGCTTTGACGGGCGATAAGACCGGACCGGCGAATGAAGTCCAATTCGCTTCGCCGGCAACCCAATTAAATCCGAAATACTCGTTCGACTCCTTCGTCGTCGGCTCCTGCAACCAGTTCGCCCACGCGGCCGCACGGGCCGTGGCGGACCATCCGGCGAATAGGTATAACCCCTTATTTATCTATGGGGGAGTGGGGATGGGGAAGACCCATCTGATGAACGCCATCGGTAGGGCACTGATGAATCACCGCGAGGGGATGAAAGTCGTATACACCTCCAGCGAACGGTTCATGAACGAAATGATCGCCAGCATCCGCACCGACCGTATGTCGCAGTTCCACCAGCACTACCGGAACGCCGATGCGCTACTGATCGACGACGTCCAGATCCTGGCGAACCGGGAACGCACGCAAGAAGAATTCTTCCATACTTTCAACGAGTTATACGAGCACGGCAAGCAAATCGTGATCTCCTCCGACCGTCCTCCGAAGGAAGTCTCGGGGTTGATGGACCGTCTGCGCAGCCGGTTTGAGTGGGGACTGATGGTGGACGTCCAGGCGCCGGACCTGGAGACCAAGATGGCGATTCTGGACAAGAAGTCCGAAGCCGATGGGGTGCATCTCCCCGAGGACGTTCGGATCTATATCGCCACGAAGACGAAATCGAACGTGCGGGAGCTGGAAGGCGCCCTGGTGAAGCTGATTGCCTATTCCAGCGTGACCGATACCCCCATCTCACTGGCGATGGCCCAGCAGGTCCTGAAACACCTTTCCGCGGGAAGTGATAAGCGGATCACGGTGGAATCGATCATCAAGGCGGTTGCGGAGAAGTTCAGCCTGCAACCGGCGCAGTTGAAGCAGAAGACGAACGTGCAGCAGATCGCCTATCCGAGGCAGATCGCGATGTATTTGTGCAAAGAACTGACGACGGCATCGCTGCCCGAGATCGGCCGGCACTTCAATGGGAAGCATCACACGACGGTGCTGCACTCGGTGCAGAAAATCGACAAGTTGCGGCAACGTGACGCGGACTTGAACAGGATTATCCACAACATCACCGACGCGTTATGAACGTTTTACGGATTTTTCCACAGACAGGGCCAAAATAGCCTGAGGAAGTCTGTGGAGGGATTTCGCCCCCCTGGGTCTTCCACCGATTCCCACTGGCGATTCCAAAACGGCACATGACGCGAAGCACTTTGTTTTAGTACAATTTAGAGAGAATTCAACATATCCACAGGCCCTACTATTCCGATACCTGTTTAGTAATCATCTTTCACAGAAGAACAGAAGCGGAGAAGGGCAGCGGGGACGGCAAAGGCAACGACGATGGAATTCACAGTCAATCGATCCGATCTGGTGCGTGAACTGGGCCTGTCCCAGGGTGTTGTCGAGAAGAAGTCGACGATACCGATCCTCTCGAACATCCTCCTCGAGGCGGATGGCGAGCGGTTGACGTTGACGGCGACCGATCTCGAGTTGGGGATCCGGTGCAGCTGCCCGGCGAAGGTGAAGAAGGCCGGCAGCGGCACGATTCCGGCCAAGAAGCTGATGGACTATGTCCGCCTGTTGCCGGAAGGCGAAATCAACATCAAGTTCGGCGACAACCAATGGGCGTCGATCACGGCCGGCAAAGCGCGTACCCGGATTGCGGGTATGAGCCGGGAGAGCTTCCCGGAACTGCCGGAGATGCCGGACACGCTGGCGGAACTGCCCGTGAAGTTGCTGGCGGGGATGATCCAGCGCACGATCTTCGCGATCTCGGCCGAAGAATCCCGCTTTACGCTCAATGGCGCGCTGTTGCTGGTGAAACCGGATGGGCTGACCATGGTCTCCACCGACAGCCACCGTCTAGCCACCGTAGAAGTGCCTATGGCGATCGATTTGAGCTCCGGGCAACCCTTCCGTGCCCTCCTGCCCCGCAAGGCCATGAACGAGCTCCTGAAGCTCTCCAGCGAAGCCGGGCCGGACGCCAAGCTCCTGTTCAGCGGTGATGACAATCACCTGTTCTTCCAACTGGGCGACCGCCTGCTGTTGAGCCGCAAGCTGACCGGGAATTTCCCCGACTTTGAACGCGTGCTGCCGAAAGAGCACCCGAACGTGATCACGATGCAGCGCGACGAGCTGAAGGCTTGTCTGGAACGCGTGATGCAGTTCGCCGATGAGCGTTCACGAGCGATCAAGCTGCGCGCCATCGATGGCGAGGTGATGTTGCACTCGTCGCTGTCGGACACCGGCGAATCGGAAGAGACGCTGAACGTCACCTACAACGGCCCCAAGGTCGACATTGGCTTTAACGCCCAATACCTGCTGGAATTCCTGCGGGCCGGGGACGAAGCCGAAGTTTCGTTTTTGTTTAAAGACGCCGGCAGTGCCGGCGAGTTGCGTCCGGTGGGAGATTCCCCCCTCCGTTACCGGTACGTCGTCATGCCGATGCGCATTTGAAACCCAGGTAGTCAGGAACACACACATTGAGCAACGAACAGGATTACAGCGCCAGTAGTATTAAAGTGCTTGAGGGCTTGGAGGCCGTCCGTCTCCGCCCCGCCATGTATATCGGCTCCACGGGTGAGATGGGTCTCCATCACCTGGTGTACGAAGTGGTGGACAATTCGGTGGACGAATGTATGGCCGGGTATGCGACGAAGGTCCTTGTCGCCATCCACACCGATAATTCGGTGACGGTGGAAGACGACGGGCGCGGCATTCCGGTGGACCTCCACGTGGAAGAGGGCGTTTCCGCGGCGCAGGTCGTGCTGACAAAACTGCACGCCGGTGGCAAGTTCGATTCCAACAGCTACAAAGTATCCGGCGGATTGCACGGCGTCGGCGTCAGCTGCGTCAACGCGCTGAGCGAAGAGTTCGAAATCGAAATCTGGCGTCAGGGCTATACGTGGACGCAGGAGTATTCCAAGGGCATTCCTCTGGCACCGCTGAAGCAGGGTGGCAAGGCGGGAAAGCGCACGGGCACGAAGGTGCGGTTCAAGCCGGACCCGACCGTGATGGACGCGACCGTTTTCAACTTCGACATTCTGGCCGCGCGTCTTCGCCAGCTGGCGTTTTTGAACCGCGGGCTGACGATCCACCTGACCGACGAACGGCAGGAACCGGCCCATACCCTTGAGTTTCACTACGAGGGCGGCATTGCCGAGTTCATTAAGCATCTGAACAAGAGCAAAAGCTGTCTGCACGATAAGCCGATCTTCTTTGAAGGCGAACGTGACCTGCCAAACGGCGGCAAGTTAACGATGGAAGTGGCGCTGCAGTACAACGACAGCTATTCGGAAACCGTGTTCAGCTTTGCGAACAACATCAACACGGTGGACGGCGGGACACACCTTTCCGGCTTCCGCAGCGCGCTAACCTCGACGATCAACAAGTACGGCAAGTCCGCCGGCCTGTTCAAGGACGTGAAGGAAAATCTGTCCGGCGACGACGTCCGCGAGGGGTTGACGGCTGTGATCAGCGTCAAGATTCCGCAGCCGCAGTTTGAAGGCCAGACGAAAGGCAAACTGAACAGCGACTGTTCGGGCGCCGTGTCCCAGCTCATCAACGAAAAACTGGGCGAATACTTCGACAAGAACGCGGGCGTGATGAAGCGGATTGTGGGCAAGGCGATTGATGCCTCCCGCGCCCGGGAAGCCGCGCGCAAAGCGCGTGACTTGACCCGCCGCAAAGGCGCGTTGGATTCCGGTGGCTTGCCGGGCAAGCTGGCGGACTGTCAGGAAAAGAATCCCGAGTTGTGCGAGATCTACCTGGTCGAGGGTGAGAGCGCCGGCGGCACCGCCAAGAGCGGCCGCGACCGGAAGTTCCAAGCGATTCTGCCGTTGAAGGGTAAGATTCTCAACGTCGAAAAAGCCCGCTACGACAAGATGCTGGGCCACGAAGAAATCCGAGCGATGATTACCGCGATCGGCGCGGGCATCGGCAAGGACGACTTCGATGTCGCCAAACTCCGGTACCACAAGATCATCATCATGACGGACGCCGACGTGGACGGATCGCACATCCGCACGTTGCTGTTGACGTTCTTCTTCCGCCACATGCAGGAGCTGATCACGCGCGGACATGTGTTCGTGGCGCAGCCGCCTTTGTACCGCATCAAAAAGGGCAAAGACGAGAAGTACATTAAAGACGACAAAGAGTTCACGAAAGAAATTCTGCAGCGCGCCACCAAGGGCCTTTCGATGGAGTACGGTCCGGAAGGTTCGCGGCAGAAGATTGAAGGGACGGAATTCCGGAACTTCCTGATCTCGCTGGACGAATTCTCGGTGCTGTTTAAGAACCTGGAAAAACGGCTACGGGATCCGAAGGTCGTCGAAGTTCTGACCAATGCCGACCTGCCGGTGGACAGCAAGATCGACTTCCAGAACAAGGACAATGTGGAAGCATTGTTCAAGCGTCTGGAGCCGTTGAAGATTGGCGCCGTGATGAAGGCCGATGAGCTGCACGAAGCCTGGAGCGTTTCGTATTTCGATTCGACCAACGCGGAGCGGAACATCGGGATCGAGATGGCGTCGCAGCCGGAATACCGCCGCATGCGCACGCTGGCGAAGACGATTTCCAAGTACAACCAGCCGCCGTTCGTTGTTGCCAAAGACGAGCGGAAAGAGACCCGGAACATCTGGAACGAACTGCTGTCCTACCTGCGCGAAGAGGGCATGAAAGATGCCAACGTGCAGCGCTACAAAGGGCTGGGCGAGATGAACGCCGAGCAGCTTTGGGAAACCACGATGAATCCGGAAAAGCGGTCGCTGCTCCGGGTTGATCTGCAGGATGTCGTCGAGGCCGATCTGATCTTCTCGACGTTGATGGGTGAAGACGTGGAAAACCGCCGGCGCTTCATTGAAACGAACGCGCTGGATGTACGGAACCTGGACATCTAGTTCGAGAGATTTATTGTTATCCTTGGGGTGCGCCGACAGAACACCGCGGCGACACCCTGCTTCGGGCGCCGTCCGGGCGCCTCTGTAAGACCAGGACTTGATCACTCTGTGACAGGTACCAAGGCATAATGACTGCAAACGATTTCCGACGGGCCAAGGCCCAGGGCAGGAAGCTATCGATGGCTACCTGCTACGACTATACGTTCGCCCGGCTGCTGGCGAAGAGCCCGATTGACGGCATTCTGGTGGGCGATAGTGCCGCCATGGTGATGCATGGGCATGAGACCACGCTGACGGCGACGGTTGAGATGATGCGGATGCATGTAACCGCTGTGGCGCGCGGGGCGGGGGACAAGCTGGTTGTCGCCGACATGCCTTTTCTCTCGTACCGGAAGGGACTGCCGGCGGCTATGGACGCGGCGCATGTGCTGATGGCGGCGGGGGCGCATGCGGTGAAACTGGAAGGCGTGGCCGGGCACGAAGAAGAGATTGCGCAATTGGTGGGCAGCGGTGTTCCGGTGATGGGCCACCTGGGCCTGCAGCCGCAGTCGGTACAGGCTTACGGGGGATTCAAGCCGCAAGGCCGGGATGCGGTAGGGGCGCTGGCGATCTCGCGCCAGGCGACCGCGTTGGAAGAGTTGGGAGCGTTCGCGGTGGTTCTTGAGTGCGTTCCGGCGATGCTGGCGGAAACAATTACGGGATCGATTGGGATTCCAACGATCGGGATTGGTGCGGGAGTAGGTTGCAACGGCCAGATCCTGGTGCTGCAGGATCTTTTGGGGATGAACTCCAGTTTTCGGCCGCGCTTCGCGCGGCGGTTCTGTGATGGCGAGACGGCGATTCTGGAGGCTCTCGCCGGGTATGACCGGGCAGTGAAACTGGCTGAGTTTCCTGGTGCTGAGGAGAGCTACTCGTGATCGGTGAAAATTTTCGCGGCGCTTCGCGCCGGGAATCGGGTACCCTTCTGTCAACGGGGAGGGTTGTGCGACCGCAGCCGTTCTTAGTTGACGGGCTACCCGGTTCTGCAAGACATTTCGGGTATCTGAGGTGCCGGTGCTGCGAGCGAGTCGACTCTCCCCGCGATTCTGCTGGGGGCAAAAAAATTTCCCCGCGCTGCGCGCGGCTGCAGGCGTTCTTAGTTGGCGAGCTGCCGGTCTCTGCACGGCATTTCCGGTGTTTGAGGTGCCAGTGCTGCGAGCGAGTCGACTGTCCCGGCGATTCTGCTGGGGGCAAAAAACTTTCCCCGCGCTGCGTGCGGCTGCAGGCGTTCTTAGTTGGCGAGCTACCGGTTTCTGCAAGGCATTTCCGGTGTCTGAGGTGCCGGTGCTGCGAGCGAGTCGACTCTCCCGGCGATTCTGCTGGGGGCAAAAAAATTTCCCCGCGCTGCGCGCGGCTGCAGGCGTTCCTAGTTGGCGGGCTACCCGGTTCTGCAAGGCATCTCGGTTGTCTGAGGTGCCGGTGCTGCGAACCAGTCGACTATCCAGCGCGCAGTCCTATTGGAATGGAGTATTGCAATGCGGGTCTCAACGAACCTCACTGACTGGCGCGCGCGGCGCGCGGCGATCGCTGGCCGTACGATTGGCGTCGTGCCAACGATGGGCGCACTCCACCCCGGGCACGGCTCGCTGGTAGAACGCTGCCGGCGTGAGAACGACGTCGTTGTCGCAACGCTGTTCGTCAATCCCACACAGTTCAACGATCCCGCGGATTTGCGAAAATACCCGCGCACCTTGGAAGCAGATATGGAACTGCTGGAGGCACTGGGCACCGATGACGTCTTCTGTCCGGACACTGCCACGCTCTACCCAAACGGCTATGCGTTTCGCGTCGTCTCCGACAGCCTGGCCACGGTGATGGAAGGCCGAAGCCGCCCCGGCTTTTTTGACGGTGTTATGACCGTGGTGTTGAAGCTTCTCAACATCGTGCAGGCCGACCGTGCCTACTTCGGCAAGAAAGACTACCAACAATGGAAAGTGCTCCACGCCATGGCGGCCGACCTGTTCCTTCCCACTGAGATCATTGCGTGTCCGACGATTCGCACCGCGTCTGGATTAGCCGAGAGCAGCCGGAACGCCCTGCTGACCGCGGCCGGACGCCAGAAGGCCGCCGAGATCTATCGAACGCTCCGGTTTGCCCCAAACGCCGACGCGGCACGGCAGTGGCTGGAGGCCGAGGGGTTCCGCGTCGACTACGTGGAAGAACACTGGGGCCGCCGGTTTGCCGCCGCGTATCTCGAAGGAATTCGCCTGATCGATAATGTGCCGCTGGAGGAACCGGAATGCTCTTCTGTCTCGATGTAGGAAATAGCCAAACGTTTGGCGGCGTCTACGATGGCGACAGGCTGCTGTTCACGTTCCGGCGGACGGGGAGCGCGCGGGCTTCGTCGGATGAGTCGGGAATCTTCTTCCGGACTGTTCTGCGGGAGAACGGTGTGGACCCGGCATTGGTGCGGCAGGTGGCGATTTGCTCCGTTGTGCCGGATGCTGTGCACTCCCTGCGGAACTGTTTTTTGAAGTACTTTCAGGCGGAACCCTTCGTGCTGCAACCGGGGACGAAGACGGGTCTGAAGATTCGGTACAGGAACCCGTTGGAGGTTGGCGCGGACAAGATTGCCAATGCGATGGGCGCGGTGGGGCGGTATCCGCGAAGGGACCTGGTGATTGTCGACTTCGGCACGGCGACGACGTTGTGCGCCGTGAATGCGGAGGCTGAGTACCTGGGCGGGATCATCACGCCGGGGGTGCAGATGTCGATGGCGGCGCTGGATGCGCGAACGGCGCGGTTGCCGGCGGTGGAGATCTGCAAGCCGGCGACGGTGCTGGGACGGTCGACGGTGGAGAGTATTCAGTCCGGCCTGTTTCATGGCACGATGGCGACGGTGCGCACGTTGGCGGCGGCGATTGCCGAAGAGCAGTTCAACGGGCGCGAGCCAGTGCTGGTGGGGACGGGCGGATTCGGGCGGCTCTTCGCGCAGGAGAAACTATTCGATGCGTTCATTCCGGAGCTGGCGCTGCTGGGTCTGCGGAGGGCTGTGGCGTTGGCGACACCGTAGAATGAAACGGTGAGTCAACTGAGTCTGCAGGCCCTGTCCGCCATCGACTTGTTCGCTGTGCTGCCGCCGGCGGAACTCGAGAAGCTGGCGTCGGTGGCGGTGATCCGGAAGTTCGAGGCGAAGGAGTCTCTGTTCGACGAAGGGCAGCCGTGTGAAGGGATTTGGGTGGTGGCGAGCGGCAGTGTGCGGGTGTACAAGTTCACGCCGGGCGGGCGGCAGATTGTACTTGCCGTGCAGGAGGCGCCGGCGACTGTGGCCGAGGTGCCGGTGTTCGACGGCGGGCCGTATCCGGCGACGGTGATCACGCAGGAGCCGAGCGAGGCGATGCTGATTCGGAAGGACGATTTTCTGGCGTGTTGCCGCCGGAATCCAGAGCTAACGTTGAAGTTTCTGAGCGTGTTCAGCGCGCGGTTGCGGCACCTGGTGGGGTTTGTGGAACGGGTGACATTTGGGAGTATCCGGCAGCGGCTGGCGCAGGCACTGGTTGAATTGGCGGATGCCAATGGGGCTTCCTTTGCGATGGCGGAGACGCATGAGGACTTGGCCAACCGGTTGGGCACCGTGCGGGAGGTGGTGTCCCGGAACTTGGGGCGGTTCCAAAGTGAGGGGTTGATTCGGTTGCACCGGAGGGAAGTGCAGATTCTGAATCGGGCGGGGTTGGCGGCGGAAGCGGAGACCAATTTCTAGGTAACAGATTCTGGCGGCGGCGATCTAAATGCCGTGACGAAATTGCTGGTGGTTGCGGCGCTGGTGAGCGGATTGGTGTTCGGGGAAGAGCCGTCGAAAGACGCGAAGAAACGGGCGACGGTGGTTGGAACCACGGCGGCCGCGGGTGCGGCCATCGGGGCGACCATCGCAAAAGACAACCGCGTGAAGGGCGCCCTGATTGGCGCTGCAGTAGGCGGGGCGGCGGGGTTGATCATCGACCAGATGAACAAGAAGAAAGACGCAAAGCCACAAAAGTTTTCCGAACTTTGAGCGGTTCGTACCGTAGTCTCCGGCATGAACCTGCTCATTGGCTTGGCCGCTTGTTTATCCGTTGGCGGCCTGGCTTTTGCCGAGCCACTCCAGATTTGGCGTCTGGATGGCTCGGCGATTTCTGTTGTTGAGGCGGACCGGATGGCGGCCGAGGTCTTGCGCGCGAATGGCGTCACGGGGGCGCAGATGGCGGTGATTGACCGCAGCCGGGTGGTGTGGATGCGCGCGTTTGGGATGCGGCGGTTGGAGCCGGCGCTGCCGATGCGGACGGACACCAGTATTTGGGCGGCGTCGATTACGAAGGGTGTCTTTGCCGACTACGTTGTGGGGCACAGCGGGATTGAACTGGACGTGCCGGTGGGGCGGCAGTTGGGTGCGCCGTTGGAGAGTTTTAAGGAGTATACGGACAAGGCCACGGTGCTGGTGGCTGATCCGCGGTGGCCGTTGGTGACGCCGCGGATGCTGCTGGCGCATACGTCGGGGCTGGCCAATTTTGCGTTCCTGGAACCGGACAAGAAGATGCACTTGCATGCGGCGCCGGGGGCGGCGTATCGGTACTCCGGGGAGGGGCTGAATTTGCTGCAATTGCTGGTGGAGACCAAACAGGGCCGGCCGTTGGATGTGTTGATGCAGGAGGCGGTGTTCGGGCCGTTGGGGATGACGCGGACGGGGATGATTTACCGGGAGGAGTTTGGGGCGAATGTCGCCGACCGGTTTGGCGCGGATGGCAAGTTCCTGGCGCAGACGCGGCGGTTTCCCGCGCGGGCGGCGGGGAGTATGGCCACGACGGTGGAGAACCTGGCGAAGTATGCCGTTGCGATGATGAACGGGCGCACCGTGAAGACGTTGACGAAGCCGGTGGTGCCCATACGGACCGTGCATCAGTTTCCAAGGCCCGGGGACGCGGAGGCCGGGGAAGAGGCCGGACGCGTGGGCCTGGCGTGTGGACTGGGATGGGGTCTGTTGACGAAGACGCCCTATGGGCCGGCGTTCTTAAAAGAGGGCCACGGGGACGGCGCGACGAACTACATGATCTGCTTTCCGAAGCGGAAGGCGTGCATGATCCTGCTGACGAACAGTGAGAATGGCGAAAGGGCGTTCCGGCCGTTGCTGGAAGGGATCTTCGGCAACACCGTCACGCCCTGGGAGTGGGAAGGTTACTTGTTCGCCAAGTAGGCGCGCCAGCCGCCGAGATGGGTGATCTCTTTGGCTCCGGCAAGGCCGGCGGGTTCGCAGATGAAGCCGGTGGCGGTGGTGCCGTCATCGAGCGTGAGCGAGCCTAGGCCTAATGGGGACGGGATCAACGCCAGGAAGCTACCGAGGTTTTGCGCGGGCATGCCCCAGACTTCCACTTCAATACCGGGGCCGTCGTAGCCGGGTTCACGGACCAGACCGGGCTTGGGCGGCGTGGTGTTGGCGAGCGCGTAGAGGCGGTAATCCTTGGCCGTTTTGCAGGTTTTGAGCAAACGCGCGCCGCGTTCGGTGAGCTGCTTGTTCAAGGGCTGCCCGGTGAGATGGGCGCCGACAACGGTGACCTTCACCTCTTCCAAGCGAGCGGCGAGATCGAGCAGTGCCCAGTCTGTATGGGCCTGGCCGATGAGCGTGACGCCGAAGGGAAGACCGTTCGGCCGGAAGCCGGCGGGGATGGCGAGGGCGGCGAGATCGAGCAGATTGACGAAGTTGGTGTAGTAGCCGAGGTTGGAGTTGAGCTTCACCGGGTCGGCTTCGACCTCGCTGATCTTGTACGTGGTGCCGGTGGTGGGGAGGAGCATGACGTCGATGCTCTTCCACGTCTTCAGCGTTTCGGCCTTGTACTCTTCCAGCTTGTACATGGCCTTGAACGTGTCGGCGGCGGAGTAGTTTTTGCCGCCGAGGATGATGTTCTTGACCACCGCGTGGGCGTCGTTGGGGTGGCCTTCGAGGAAGCCGCCCACTGCTACATAGCGCTCGGCAACCCAGGGGCCGCTATAGAGCAGTTGCGCGGTGTCGCGGAAGGGGACGTAATCGATTTCCACTTTCTGGCCACCGGCGGCTTCCAGCTTCTTGATCGCCGATTGGTAAAGGGCGGCGGCGGCATCGTCACCGAAGAACTGCAGGTGTTCGGCGGTCGGAACGCCGAAGCGGAAGGGGCCGCTGGCCCAGGCGAGCGTGGCCTTGCGGGGATTGGCCGCTTCAAAAACACGCTGCGCGGTGCGGACGTCGCGGGTGAAGATGGACACGCAATCGAGGCTGGCGCAGGCGGGGACGACGCCCACCGTGGACAGGATGCCCTTGGTGGGTTTCAGGCCGTAGATGTTGTTGAACGCGGCGGGAACACGGCCGGAGCCAGCGGTGTCGGTACCTAGGGAGAAGTCCACTTGACCGCTGGCCACGGCGACGGCGGACCCTGAGGATGATCCGCCGGAGATGTATTCGGGGTTAAACACGCTGGCGCAGGCGCCGTAGGGCGAGCGCACGCCGACAAGGCCGGTAGCGAATTGGTCGAGGTTCGTTTTGCCGATGGCGCGGGCGCCGCCTTGTTCGAACATTGCCACGACGGGCGCGGTCTTCTCGGGCGTGTTGGAGTAGGCGGGGCAGCCGGCGGTGGTGGGCACGCCGGCGTAATCGATGTTGTCTTTGATGGCGAAGGTGAGGCCGTTCAACGGGCCGGGCTTCGCGGGCTTTTCGGGGATCGCGGAGATCCAGACGGGAGGCTTCATCGCAGCACCGCCAGGACCTGGCCGGGCTGGACCATGGCGCCGGGGGTGCAGCGCATTTCGATGAGTTCACCGGCCGAGGGGGCGGTGATGGCGAGCTCCATTTTCATGGCCTCCAGAACGATGAGTTTGTCACCGGCTTTGACGTGCTGGCCGGTTTCGCCGGGGACGGCCCAGACGCTGGCGGCGATGGGCGAGCGGACCGCCGTGGCGCCTTCGGGGAGGGCGTCTTCGGGGGGCGGGGGAAGATCGTCGAGCGCGGGCGCGATGTACTCGCCCCAGCGGTCGCGTTCTTCGCGGAAGGATTGATCGCGTTTCGTTTGGAACGCGAGCGTCTCCGCTTCGATGGACTTCAGGAACGCCTGGTGCTCGGCGAGGTTGAATTCGCCCTCTTCAATGCGCGGGGTGAAGTTCGGATCGGCGCGGAGTTTCAGCAGCTCTTCGGCCGAGACGGGGTAGAACTGGAGACGATCGAAGAAGTCCAGCAGCCAGGGTTTGGGCTGGCGGTGGGTCTTCCACATCTGCGTGGTGCGGCCGACGAACTGGTAGCCGCCGGGGCCTTCCATGCCATAGACGCAGAGATAAGCGCCGCCGATGCCGACCGAATTTTCGGCCGTCCAGGTGCGGGCCGGGTTGTACTTAGTGGTTACTAACCGGTGGCGAGGGTCGATGGGGGTGGCCACCGGCGCGCCGAGGTAGACGTCGCCCAGGGCGAGCGTCAGCCAGCTGGCTTCGAAGACGGTGCGGAAGACGTCGTCCACCGATTCGAGGCCGTTGATGCGGCGGATGAACTCGATGTTCCAGGGGCACCAGGGCGCGTCGGCCCGGACGCCTTGCATGTACTTTTCGATGGCGAGGCGGGTGGCCGGATCGTCCCAGGAGAGGGGCAGGTAGACCTTGCGCGAGGGCACGCTGGTGAGCGGGTGGGCCTGGGCATCGTCGATGCGGGCGAAGAGTTCGTCGCGGCTGATTTTGGTGTTGTCGTAGTGGATCTGGAGGGAGCGGATGCCGGGCGTGAGGTCGATGATGCCGGGGGTTCCTTCCAGTTGGCGGCGCAGGGAGTGGGCGGCGAAAGACAGTTCAAAATCGAGCTGGTTGGCGCCGAATTCGACGAGGAGATTCTGATCGCCATCGGCGCGGATGACCACGCCGGGGGCTTCGCCGCGGAGGATGGCGGGTTCGTTATTGACGCGAACGAAGCGGACCGTGTCGCCGGCTTTCAACTGGCCCATTTTCCAGAGCTCGTCCTTGACGATGGTGGCCGGGCAGACGAAGCCGCCGCAGCTGGGGCCATCGGGGCCGAGGATGATGGGCATGTCGCCGGTGAAATCCACGGTGCCCACGGCGTAGGCGTTGTCGTGAATATTCGACGGGTGGAGGCCGGCTTCGCCGCCGTCCTTGCGGGCCCACTGCGGCTTGGGGCCGAGCAGGCGGATGCCGGTGCGATCGCTGTTATAGTGCACACGCCAGTCGTGCGCAAAGAACATCTCGATGTCTTCTTCGGTGAAGAAATCGGGCGCGCCATGGGGGCCGTAGGTGACGCCGATCTGCCATTCCTTGCCGTATTCGGGCGGGTTTTGGCAGGGGGCGGGTTCGGCGATGGTGGTGGTGCTGAAGCGGAGCAGATCGCCCGCGCGGAGGTGGCGGCCGCCGAATTTGCCGAGGATAAATGTCGCGCGGCTGCCGAGGTAGAGCGGGACATCGATGCCGCCGCGGATCGCGAGATAGCCACGCGCGCCGGCGCCGTTGACGGGGGTGAAGCGAATGGTCTCGCCGGCCTTGACGAACAGCGGTTGCCAGCGCGGGATGCTCATGTCGGCGCCGGTGGCGGCGATGACGGCGTCGTGGTGGAACTTCAGCGTCGGCCCGATGAGGGACATCTCGAGCCCGGCGGCGTCGGGCGCGTTGCCCACGATTTCATTGGCGATGCGGAAGGCCTTATCGTCAATGGGGCCCGAGGGCGGGACGCCGATGTGCCAGTAGCCGAGGCGGCCGGGGAAGTCCTGCACGGTGGTTTGCGTGCCGGGTTCCAGGACCTCTATGGCGCGGGTTTGATAGTCGAAATTGCGGAGCAGGGAAGTGGGGAAAGCCCCGGCGGCGAAGGCGTCCGAGCCGACCACGGCGCGGAGGTAATCGACGTTGGTTTCAATGCCGGCGATGACGGTCTCGGCGAGCGCCTGGCGGAGCTTGGCGACGGCTTCGGCGCGGTTGGCACCGTTGACGATGATCTTGGCGACCAGCGGGTCGTAGAACGTCGACACTTCGGTGCCGGATTCGACCCACGTTTCGACGCGGGCGTCCGTGGGGAATTCGACGTGGCTGAGCGGGCCGGCGCAGGGGCGGAAGTCGTAGAGCGGCGATTCGGCGTAGACGCGGACCTGGATGGACGCGCCGCAAGGGGTGACTTCGCGGATGGGGCTTTCGCCGGCGGCGAGGCGGACCATCCACTCGACAAGATCGACGCCGGTAACCTCTTCGGTGACGCCGTGTTCCACCTGCAGGCGCGTGTTCACTTCCAGGAAGTAGAACTCGCCGCGGGTCTCGTCGTAGATGAACTCAACGGTGCCGGCGTTGCGGTAGGAGACCAATTCCCCGAGGCGAACGGCGGCGGCGGCCAGTTCCTGGCGCGCGGTGTTGGACAGGCCGGGCGCGGGGGTTTCTTCCACCACCTTTTGATTGCGCCGCTGGGCGGAGCAGTCGCGTTCGCCGAGCGCGACGACGCGGCCATTACCGTCGCCGAAGATCTGCACTTCGATGTGGCGGGCCTTTTCGACGAAGCGTTCTGCGTAGATGCCGGTCTGCTTGAAATTCGTTTGGCTGAGGCGCTGGATGGCCTCGAAGGCCTCCTCCAACTCCTCGCGCGAGTTACAGACGCGCATGCCGATGCCGCCGCCGCCGGCGGTGGATTTCAGCATGAGCGGGAAGCCAACGACGGCCGCGTCTTTGGCGTGTTCCAGCAAGCCGGTACCGGGGAGCATCGCGACGCCGGCGGCGCTGGCGAGTTCGCGGGCACGGTGCTTCAGGCCGAAGTCGATCATCTGTTGCGGCGTGGGCCCGATGAAGGCAAGCCCCGCTTTTTCGCAGGCTTCGGCGAAGGCGGCGTTCTCGCTGAGGAAGCCGTAGCCGGGGTGAATGGCTTCGGCGCCGGACTGTTTGGCGGCGGCGAGAACGGCGTCGACGTCGAGATAGCCGCGCGGGCCACCGACGGAGACGGCTTCGTCGGCTTGCCGCACGAAGAGCGATTCGGCGTCGACTTCAGAGTGGATGGCAACGCTCCCCACGCCCATCTGGCGCAGGGTGCGAATGATGCGGCTGGCAATGGCGCCGCGGTTGGCGATGAGAACTTTCTTAAACATTATTCCGTTACCACCAGCCTGATCGGGGTGGGATTGTAGGCGTTGCAGGGGTTGTTCAACTGCGGGCAGTTGGAAATCAGGACCAGCGTGTCCATGTTGGCGTACAGGTCCAGATATTTGCCGGGGGCGGAGAGGCCGTCCTCGAACGTCAACTTGCCTTCGGGCGTGACGGGCACGTTCATGAAGAAGTTGATGTTGTGGGCGATGTCGCGCTTGTCGAGACCGGCGGCGAGCCCGTACTTCAGGAACGTCTGGCGGCAGGCGTGCATGTAGCGCTTGCCGATGTCGTAGCGCACCATGTTGGACTCCTGGGAGCAGGCGCCGCCGAGGGTGTCATGGCGGCCACAGAGGTCCTCGGTAATCGTCATGAGCACGTTGCCGTTTTGCGACATGAGCTTCGTGCCTTTGGTGAGATAGATGTTGCCCTGGGCGGTGATGGTGTCGACGGCGGAGTAGCGATCGGTGAAATCGTGGGCGTTATAGAGGAGCGTGTCTGCGGCCTGATTGCCTTCCAGATCGATCATGCGCATCGTCTGGCCCTTCTTCACAACACCGCTGAAACCGTCGCCGGCCAGCACTGTAACATCCAATATCGTACTCATCGGCAGCACCTCGCAGTCAGTTCGAAGCCGCGTCCGTTTTCGGGGCGGGACACGCGGCAGATATCGTCGGGGCCGGGGGGCGGCACTTGTTTCACGGTGATTTTGACGGGCTTGGGCGCGTAGGCGCCGCCGGGTTCCATGGCGTGGTGGTTGGCCGACAACAGCACCAACACTTTCATCTCCGCCCGCAGTTCTACAAAATCGCCGGCCTTGGAGTTGCCCGGGATGTACTTCATCGCGCCGGTCTCATCCACTTGCACTTTGCTGAATAAATTCAATGTCGGGGTGAGATCACGCGGGCCCAGGCCGTACTTGGCCAGTTCCAGCAGCAGACCTTCTTTGGATGCCTGGGTCCATTCGTTGCGGT
This sequence comes from Bryobacteraceae bacterium, assembly GCA_044358225.1. Classification (GTDB taxonomy): domain Bacteria; phylum Acidobacteriota; class Terriglobia; order Bryobacterales; family Bryobacteraceae. Next base: position 55,521 of record JBIKOG010000010.1, read on the forward strand.
ATTGCTGGTAGGTCTTTTCGCCGTACTTGGCTTCCACCTGGGCGGCGGTGAGAGTGCCGCCGATGGGGTCGTGCCAGCCCACCGAATCGTCGGTGATGGAGCAGAGGATGCGGCCCATGTCGGAGTAGAGCACGAAGCCCTTCGTGAGCCGGGCGATGTGCTGCGCCTTCAGCGTGTCGGGCATGTTGTAGCGCTCTTCGGGTTGGAGGGCGTTATAGAAGAGGGCGCTGACATTGGCGCCCCCCTCTGTGTCCGTCAACCGCAGCGCCATGCCGGGTTCCAGTACATGCGACCAAGTCTGGCCGCCGTGGAGCAGGTCTTCCCACAGAATAGTTTCACTCATGACTTTCGCTACGGAGCGATCTTCGCTACGTCTAACCTCCATATGTTCTGTTCGCGCAGGTTCGAGAGCCACACGGCGCCGTGGGCAAAGAGAATGGCGTCGCCGCCGGGCCCGGCGTATTGATGGGTCACTTTGTCGGTCTTGGCGTCGATGCGGGTGATGGGGATCTGGAACATCGTGATCCACACCGCGCCGCCGCCGGCGGAGATTTCGCCGCCGCCGCCGGGCAGGCCGCATTGAATGGTGGCGACCACCTTTTTGGTTTTCGGGTCTACTTTCGAGACGGTGCCGTCGCCCTGGTTGAGGGTCCAGACGAAGCCTTCTCCATAGGTTAAGAAGCGCGGTCCGGGGCCGACTTCGATCTTATCAGTCACCTTGTTGGACTTGGCGTCGATGCGGGTGAGCAGGTTGCCCTTGGACTGGGTGACCCAGATGGCGCCATCGCCGTAGTCGACGGTGTGCGAACCGGGGGGGACGGGGATTTCGGCGATGACCTTATTCTTCTTCGGGTCGATGCGGACCACTTTGTCGCCATCGGTGCCGGAGGCCATCCAGACGGCGTCCTTGGAGGTGGTGATGCCGCCTTCGGAGTTGGCCGGGCCGACGGGGATGGTGGCGACCACTTTATTGGTCTTTTCCTCCACGCGGGCTACGGTTTTGTCACCGCAGGTGGGCGCCCACAGGCTGCCGAAGCCGTAGGCGATGCCGCTGCAGGGTTGCTTGCCGACTTCGACGGTGGCGGTGACGGTGTTGGTCTTGGGGTCCAGCTTGGAGATGGTGCCTTTGGGTTTATTGGAAACCCAGACGGCGTCCTTGGTGGCGATGGTCCAATCCGGTACGCCGGGGACAGGGAACACGGCTTCCGGCTTTACGAGATCCATCGGCTTCTGCACTTCTTTGACGCCGGGGAGCGGAGGACGGGGAGAACGTTTTTTCTTCGGAGCGTCTTGGGCCTGAGCGCAGAGCGCGGCGGCGGTCATGAGAATTACGGCGTATCGCATAGAAGTTCCTCGTTGTTTTCTGCCGTGGACGGTTCGGTCAGCAGGCTGCCGGCAACGAAGGCAACAGCGCTCAATACGGGTGGGAGAAGGGTGTCGAGCCCGGCCCATTCGGGCGGGACCACGAAGTAACAAATGCCGCGGGCGATGGTTCCGGTGAGGATACTGGCCATGGCGCCGGCCTGGGTGGCGCGCGCCCAATAGACGCCAAAGAACAGCGGAATCACGCAACCGGCGAAGACGATATCGAAGGCAACGACCAATAAGATCCCGGGGTCAGGCCGGACATAGGCGATCCAGGCGGCGGCGATGGCCGTGGGGAGCGCCAATGCGCGGGAAAGGAAGAGCATGGTTTCGTCGGTCACCTTTTTGGAGCTCCAGCGCTGCCACACGTTCCGGGCCATGACGACGGAGATGACGAGCATGGCGCCGTTGGCCGTGGACATGGAAGCGCCCATGACGCCAACGAAAACCATGACGCCGATCCAATAGGGAAGTTGCGTACTGGCGAAGATGGGAAGCACCATGCGGGGATCGTCAATCTTGCCAACGGCGGAGATGGCGGCCATACCGAGCAGGGAGGCGGAAAGTCCGATGACCATGGTCCAGCCGGCTGCGTAGTAGCAGGCCTTCTTCGCCGTCTCCGGGGATTTGGCGGAGAAAACGCGCTCCATGAAGTCCAGCGCCATGGCGTTGCCGAAGGCGAGGGAGATCATGTTGGCCCAGTTGGCCAGACCACCGCCGGAGAGGGTGGTGAGCTGGCTGATGTTGAGTGTGGAGGGCGGCAGCGCGGCGGAGATGGGACCCCAGCCCCTCGTATATAAGAGGTAGGCCGCGGCGCAGACGAAGCCGATGATGGCGACGTGAATCTGGAAAAAGTCGGTCCAGATGGCGGCGTAGAGGCCGCCGGCGACGGTGTAGAGCAGAATGACCGTGGTGCCGATGGCCAGGCATTGACCGTAGCTCAAGCCGCTGACGACCGAGAGGATCCAGGCGACGGCGGAGAGGTTGCCGGCGACGACGACGATGAAGCAGAGGATGGTCAGAATTGACGCAAGTAACTCCGCCGGGCGGCCGTAGCGGCGGTAGAAAAACTCGGGAAGGGTGAGCAGGTCCATTTGATTGAGGGGACCGGCGAGGAAGCGGCCGACGATGAGAAGGCTGGCGCAGAGGCCGATTGGGATGGCGGCGCCGGCCCAGAAGCCTGTGGAAAAGGTGAGAGACGTATTGCCGAGTGTGGCGTTGCCGTCGATGGCTTGCGCGGCCAACGCGGTTCCAACCACCAGAAACGGCATGGACTTGCCGCAAACGGTGTATCGTTTGCTGGAACCCTGCACTTGCGTGTAGGTATAGAGACCAATGGCCAGCGAGATGGCCATAAAGATCACGACCGGCCAAAGCATGCCTGTCATGGAACTACCCCTTGAAATGAAGCCGGCTAATGACTGGGGCCGGGGATGGGGCTACGGGGCGAATCGCAGACGCTGCGGGGTGAATAAGGAGTATAGCTCTTTTCTATTTGACTCCTTAAATCGAAATCTCTTATGATCCCCTTAACCACTTTCGTCTAGTCACGAAGGCAGTAACCGCCTTGATGCGGCTCCCCTCACCGTCTGAGAATCGTGCGCTCCTGTCCGCGCAGAACGAATCTTAAGGGGAAAACACTTGAAAAGAATTACCTTGCTTCTCGCGGCAAGTCTATTGTCCTTATACGCTCAGAGCAGTTCGCTGCAGGGCGTAGTCACCGATCAACAGGGGGCCGCCATTACCGAAGCGGTCGTCAGTATTACCAATACCGATACTTCCGCGGCTCGGAAGGTCATCGTCAACGCCACCGGCACGTACTCCTTTTTGCAGGTTCCGCCGGGGAACTATAAGGTGGAAATCCAGCACCCAGGGTTCCGGACGTACAACTCGAATGTACGATTGGCCATCAATGTTCCCTCCACGCTGGACGTGAAGCTGGAACTCGGACAGGTGTCCGAAGTGGTCAACGTCAGTGAAGAAATGTCGCAGATCAACACGCAGAACGCAACGATCGGCAATGCGTTTTCGCAGGTGCAGGTGCGCCAGTTGCCGCTGCAGACCCGCAACGTCGTCGAACTGCTGAGCATTCAGCCGGGCGTGACGTCGACCGGTGAAGTGTTGGGCGCCAAGCGCGACCAGAACAACGTCACCCTGGACGGCGTGGACGTGAACGACAATCAGAACGCGGGCATGGCCAACACGGGATCCGCCGGATTGACCGCCGCGCTGCCGGTGCCGCTGGACAGCGTGCAGGAGTTCCGCGTGACCATCGCCGGTCAGGGCGCCGATCAGGGCCGCTCGGCTGGTGGCCAGGTTTCGCTTGTCACCAAAAGTGGTTCCAACCAGTTTCACGGCACGCTGTATGAGTTCCACCGCAACGTGAAGACCGCCGCCAACGACTGGTTCTCCAACCGCGCCGGCATCGCTCGCGAAGCGCTGATCCGGAATCAGTACGGTGCCTCCCTCGGCGGCCGAATTATCAAGGACCGCGCCTTCTTCTTCGTGAACTGGGAAGATCGCAAGGATCGTTCCGCTTCCGCGCAGTCGCGCAATGTGCCGACGGAAACGTTGAAGCAGGGCATTGTGCAGTTCCGCTTGAACAACGGCACGATCGGCCAGTTGACCCCGGCCGAAGTGACGGCGCTCGACCCGCTGAAGATTGGTTACAGCGCCGCGATGAAGAGCATTCTCGGCTCCTATCCGGTGGCGAACGATCTGGCTTCCGGTTCGGATCGCGGATTGAACTTCGGTGTCTTCCGCTTCAACGCGCCGTTGACCCGCAACGACCGCGCCTATGTTTCGAAGATGGACTTCAACCTCGACCGCGCCGCCAAGCACACGCTGATGTTGCGCGGCACGCTGGCCGACAACTCCCGCAACGAAATTCTGGCGCAGTTCCCGGGCCAGGACGCGGCCGCCAAGGTTCTGGACAACTCCAAGGGTCTGGCTGCCCGCTACACGGCGGTGCTGACTCCTTCGCTCGTGAACGTTTTCAGCTATGGCTTCACCCGGCTCGGCATCGCCCAGTCCGGCGTTCCCGGCACGTCGATCGCCTTTGACGGCCTGTCCACTCTCCAGACCTTCGGCGCGCGCGGTTTTGGCCGCATCATCCCGACCACCAACCTGGTGAACGACCTGACCTGGACCAAGGGAACGCACACCGTGCAGGCGGGCATCAACTTCCGCCTGGTACAGAATGACCGCAACTCCTTTGCCAACTCCTTCCCCAGCTACAGCTTCAGCCGCAACACGCTGCGCGGTCTGGGTGCCGATATCTCCGACGTCGTCAACGCCTACGTGAAACAGCGCTCCGGCAACTCCGCTTTGGCGTTGTCCGAAACGCAGCCCACACAGCGCGCCATGGGCAACTTGTTCGGACTGATCAACAACTACAGTGCCACCTACAACTTTGGCCGCGACGGTAACGCGGTGCCCTTCGGCCAGCCGCTGGCCCGCAGCTTCGGCACCCGCGAGTACGAGTTCTACCTGCAGGACGTCTGGAAGATGCGCCGCGACTTGACCGTGACCTACGGTCTCCGCTACGGCAGCTACCAGGTGCCCTTTGAACGGAACGGCGTGCAGGTGGTTTCCACCACCGGCCTGGACGTTTATCTGGCCGAACGCGTGAAAGCTTCGACGACCGGTGTTTCGGGCGCATCGATGCCGAACGCCGCATTGACCTACGCCTTGGGCGGTCCGGCCAACAATGGCCCGGGCTGGTACCAGCGCGACAACAACAACTGGGCGCCGCGCCTGAACCTAGCCTACGCGCCGGTGGCCGATGGCTTCTGGGGCAAGTTGTTCGGTAAGGGTTCCGTGGTTCGTGTCGGCGGCTCCATGCTGTACGACCGCTACGGTTCGGACATGGTGACCAACTTCGACCGCGCCGGTTCGCCCGGTCTGGCTTCTCCGGTCACCCAGCCGCGCAACACCAACTTCACCGACTCCTTCCGTTACAACGGCAGCTCGCTCCCGGCGCTTCCCACCGTTGCCGGTGCGAAGTTCCCCTACACCCCGGGGACCATCGTCGGCGGTTTCGGCTCCTTCTCCGGCGTCTTCCCGGACCTGGTGGCGCCGTACTCGATGTTGCTCAACATGAGCTATGCCCGTCCGCTTCCCGGCAAGATGACTGTGGAAGTCGGCTACGTCGGTCGTCTGGGCCGCAAGCAGCTGGTGCAGATGGACGTCTTCCAGCCGTTGACGCAGTTCAAGGATCCGAAGTCGGGCCAGACCTGGGCGCAGGCCGCCTCCATCCTCCGCAACTACAACCTGCAGGGGAAAAAGGCGAGCGAAATCCCGCCGGTCCCGTTCTTCGAAAACATGTTCCCCGGAGCCGCCGGTTACAGCATTCCCGGTACGGCCACCCAGAACTACTACGACGTGACCTACAACACCTATGACGGCTCCGATCTGGACGCCCTCAACGACATGGATCGCGAACGCCAGGCCAACGGGCGGTGCATTTCCGTGCTGGGTTGCAACACGTTCTTCGCATTGCAGAACGCCGGCAACATTGCCTGGAGCAATGCCGGCCGCAGCTCCTTCCACGGTGGCCAGTTGGTTCTCCGCCGCCCCGTTTCGAACGGCTGGGGCTTCGACTTCAACTACACCCTGTCCCACTCCATCGATCTCGCGTCGACCGCCGAATCCGGGGCCGGCACGGCCGGTGGCGTGATTCAGGACACGTTCAACGTCAACGCTTTCCGCGGTTCTTCGGACTTCGATCAGCGGCACAACATCACGGCCAACATGGTCGTGGAGCTGCCCTTCGGCAAAGGTAAGCAGTTCCTGAACGGATCCAACAAGTTCGTCAATCAGGTGCTTGGCGGCTGGCAGACCACGATGTTGTGGCGCTACCGTTCGGGCCTGCCGGTGAACATCTCCTACGGCGGTTCATACCCGACCAACTACCTGACCTCGGCGCTGGCCATTCTGAAGCCGGGCGTTTCGATGCCGGCCAACAGCCCCGGCTACAACCAGAACGGCAACCCCAGCCTGTTCCGCACCACCATCGCCTCCGCTGATGCGTTTACGCAGCAGTACCCCGGCGGTACCGGCACGCGCGCCATCATGCGCGGCGCCGGCATGAGCAACTTCGATATCTCTTTGGGCAAGTTTTTCACTATGCCCTTTGAAGGTCATCGCATCCAGGTTCGCGCCGAAGCGTTTAACGCCTTCAACAACGTGAACTTCACAACCGCCAACCTCAGCGCCGCAAGCCCCTCCAGCTTCGGCCAGTTCACCGGCGTCATGGCTCCCCGCGTGATGCAGTTCGCCTTGCGTTATGAATTCTAAACACCTTGTATCCATCCTCCGGACCGCGACGGTGGCCAGCTTGCTGGCCGCCTCGGCGGCTCCTAAAGAGAACAAGAACGCGAAGAAACCGGTAGCCGGCGTGCAGACGCCCGGCATCCAGATTCCCTTCGCGTCTCTGAAGTCAGACGCGGAAATCAAACTGGAAGCGACGCCCTCGGGCGTCGCTTTTACTACAGAGGCGTTGGTCGCCGCCGGGAACACCGTGCAGCGGATCGACGCGAAGACCAATAAGCCCGGCGAAGCTATCGCCGGTTTGAACGACGCCTGTGGCGGGTTGCTGAATGCGCTGTCGAATCTTTGGGTCGTCAACTGCGGCTCCAAGACGCTCGCCAAAGTGGACCTGAAGCCGGCGAAAATCGCGAAAACGATTGAATCCGGCGCGGGAACCGCCTCCCCGGCGGTAGCCGCCAGCACCGATAGCCTCTGGATCCTCTCCGACGATAAATCCACGTTGTCGCGGATTGATCCGAAGGAAGGCGCGGTGGTGGCGGAGGTTCGTCTGGCCACCGGTTGCAACTCGATTTTGTTCGCTGAAACATCGCTGTGGATTACCTGCCCCAGCGCGGACAAAGTGCTGCGTGTCGACCCGCGAACGAATCTGGTGGATAAGCGGATCGATGTTGCCGGGAAACCAAGCTCGGTGGCGTTTGGCGAAGGCTCCATCTGGGTACTGACGCAGAAGGACGGCAAGGTAGCGCAGATCGATCCGAAGACGAACAAAGTCACCGCGACGATCGAATTGAACATTCCCGAGGCGATCGGCAACATCGCTTTCGGAGACGGCTCGGTATGGGTTTCGGCTCCCGGATTCCCCATCACCCGCATCAATCCGGCCACCGCCCAAGTTGTGCAGCAGTTTGCTGGTGAGGGTGCGGGGCGGGTGTATTCGGGGCTTGGCTCGGTATGGCTGGCCAACCTGAAGACGAATACTCTGACGCGTTTTGACCCCAAGCGGATCGCGGCGACGCTGGCTGACTAACAGCCGGTCAGCCTCCTCTATTTCGGCTCATACAAAAGGCAATCGGCGGCGGAGCATGGTGTGCTCCGCCGCCGACTGGTTCAAGCTTGCGGCAGGGTAGCCGCTTGCTGGGTTACAGGGTAAAGGTGATCGACCTTGCTCCGGTTGCGACCGCCGCGGCGCCGGCTGCTGTACCTGCATCGGTTGCGTTGACGATGACCGTATAGGTACCGGAAGCAACCGCGCTGCTGACACTGACGACGCCAGTCGAGGAATTGACGGTGACGCCAGCAGGAGGCGGAGTGGTGTTGTCGAGCGCGAAGGAGACCGCGCCGGTGTTACCCGTGGCGGAGACCGTCGTGAGCGCACCGCCGACACCCTGTGTGAGCGTCGCGAGTGTGGTGTTGGCCATATTCAGGCCGACCACAATCGAGATGTTCAGCGTACCGGTGAGCGGCGAAGTGGCCGAGTCGGTAGCGGTGATCTGCAGGTTGTAGGTACCAGCCGGGGTGAGGGCGCTGACGCCGATGACACCCGTATTGGTATTGATGGTCATGCCGAGCGGAGCCGAGGCGATCGCAAAGGTGTACGGATAGGCACCGCCGGAAGCGCTGATCGTGGTGGCCGACGGGGCGGCCGTACCATACGTTGCAGCGATAGGCGAGGCGGTGGAGGTACTAACCACCAGGCCGCCAGCCACGGTGACGGTGAAGGCAACCTTACCCGTCAGCGGGAAGTTGGCGGAGTCCGTGGCGGTCACGGTGACCGCGTAGGAGCCAGCCGTGCCAGCCAGAGGAGTGCCGCTGATGGCGCCCGTGGTGGCGTTTAGCGTCAAACCCGTCGGCAGGACGCCGGAGGTCAGCGCGTAGCTGTAAGGCGAAGTGCCCTGGGTGGCGAGGACCGAGTTGTTGGAACCGGCCCAGGCCACGTTCACCGTGCCGGTCAGACCGCCACCGCTCGGGCCGGCGACCTTCAACCGACGGGCAACCCACATATTTACACCCGCCTGGCTGGTGCTCGAGCCGACAGTCACAACCACCGGCAATTGCACCGGGGTGGTGATCGCCGCGACCGAGGCGCCGGCGGAGTTCGTGAAGGGGCCACCGCCGCTGCCGGGCAGCCGCACGTTGACCTGATACAAGCCGGCGACGCTGTCCGGAACCCAACCGGCATAGGTCACCACACCGGCCACGCCACCAACGGTAACCGTGGGCGGGGTGCCGCCCGTCAGGAAGCAAGGGGCGAGACGGCTTGTGTTGAGAAGGAGAGAGTTGACGATCACGCCGTCCAGGCTGGTAAGCGAGCTGCTGGCGCTGTTGTTCACCGACGTCAGGAAGCTGGCCGGGCTGACGCAATCAGCGGAGTAGGCAAAGCTGGTACCCGCGCTGGCATTGCTGGCCGTGCTGTCGGGCACGCCCAAGCCGGTCATGTAGATCTGCACCGTGTCGGAGTCCGTTGCGGTGGACCGCATACCGGCCTCGCTACCAGCGCTGGAGATAGGAGCGTAGTTCGACGCCAGAATAGCGCCATCGCCCTGTCCGTTCGCCGCCACTGTGAAGATGCCGGGTTTGGCGGCCGCGACCGTCACGGGGAACACCGCACTGGTCCTCATCGTGGCGCCGGAGCCGTAGCCGAAGCTAACCACCATGTTGATTGTGTTGCCTGACTGGCCCGCCAAAGCGGCCGGTGCCATGATATTGATCTGCCCGTTGGTGGCGAACAGAATCGGCGCGGTGCCGAGGATGACAGGCGTGCTTGCCTGCGTCTGGAACGTCACGGTCAACTTGCGTTGCGTGGCGCTAACCGCTTCCGGGCTCACAAACATGGGATAAGCCAAGGTCGTGGGGTCGGGGATGCCGTAGAGGACATCGGTGCTGGCGCAACCGGTGCCGCCCGACGAGCAGAAGTTGGAGCCGAAGACGCTCAACATCTCGTAGGGTGCCACGGTCTGGATGGTGGGCGCCGTTACCTGCAGGAAGCTGGAGGCGCTGGTCACCGCGGAGACGATCGGGTTGGAGCCGATCGTAAACGTTGCCGTTCCGGTTGGCGTGGAGCAGGTCGTCCCGTTCGGGTTACACACACCGATGACAACCGTGCCGCCGGTGCCAACTGGCGAGAAAGGCAGGTTGACGGATGCCGTGGTGGGAACCGTAATCGTCAGGACGATACTGGAGACGTTCACGACGTTGACCGCGATGGACGGTTCCACCACGAAGCCACTGGAGGCTACGACGCCGACCTTCGTGCGTAACGTCGGATCGGTTCCGGCGACAAAGCCAGAGCCGGTGATCGCCATTGTGAATGCCTGGCCGGCAGCGGCCGTCGGCAGGCTGGCCGGAGTCAGCGATGTGATCGCCGCGCCGGGGGCTTGCACGCTTACGCTGAAGGTAACCGTAATCGTGGTGGCGGGTGTGCCCGATGTGATTGCCACGGTGCCGACCATTGTGGTGCCGGGCTGCGCGGAGGCAAACAGATTCGGATTGAAAGTCACGGGAATCGGCGTACCGAAACTGTAGGCGAGGCCTTTCAAGTTGGCTGCTGGAATGACCGGGGCTAACGTTCCGCCTGACTCAATTGTGTAGGGGATCGGAGAGTCGCTCGAGACGACTGTCACGAACAGGGAGGGAACCGCCGAACCGATGGTCCAACTGATGTTCCTCGACGTGCCTTCCGACACCGTCAACTTCGGCGCTGGATTATTCAGCTGTAACGTAATTGGCAGTGTCAGGTCCGCCTGGCCCGATACCTTCACTCGCAGGGTTGCGGAGTAGTTGCCGGGCGCCATAGTGTCGGCAACCACGGTGGAACTAAATCGCACACTCTTGGGAACCGTGCCCGAAAGCGAGTCCGCCGTCAGCCAAGGGGGCAGAGTAGAGGCATCCACGGTGAAGAACGGGGCCGGGTTGGAAGCAGAGGTGATGCTCACATCCACCTTGCCGGCCGTGCCGGAGCCCTTCACATAGGACAGGCTCGCCGGGTTCGGCGCGGCTGTCAGTGTCGTCGGAGGAACCACCTGCAATGTCACCATGACCAACTTGTCCGGTGCCGGAGCGTTGGCCAGGTGAACCGCGAAGGTGTTCGTCGTGCCGGCAGCGAACCCGCCGCAGCCCGATGCCGCGACAAACGACAAGTTGACCGCCGTACTGGTGGCTGTTCCTCCCGATAATGGCGTCACCGTCAGCCAGCTTGGCAGCGCGTACGTGGAGTTTTCCACCGTGAACGGTGTGCCGCCCGTTGTCGCCGATTTTACGGCCAACGTTTGTGCCGGGCCGGGCGTGTAAGTGGGAGTCGGAGGGGTGCGAGTACACGTGAGTGTAATCGCACTGGGAACTGTGGTGAGCGGCGAACTTGAGCCCACCGTAACTGTGACGTTTGCCGTCACCGTTACGTCGACGCCGTTAACGGCGGTGCTGAAGCGGAAAGTCGGCGCGTTCGCGCCGGATGCAAGGCCCGCGCATCCGTTGGTAGCGCGCACCGTGAAGATGATGCCCGCAGCCGAGTTCGCCGAACTGAGCGTCGTCACCGACGGTGCAGTCACTACCAGGCCGGCCCCGATTGAGCCCGCAGATACGATAAGCGTGTTGGAACCGGTCAAAGCAGTGATCGGTTTGACAATAACATTCACAGCTGTGCTCGGTCCGGTGGCCGTGCTGCAAGTAAGAGTGACGGAGCCAGGTGTCGCCGTCAAGAGATTTACAGCGTAGGCCGGGATGGTCGATCCGACCATCGCGATGATCAGCCCTAAGGCAGATCGGTTGGCCTGGAGTAATGACAGTTTCATATCCAAAATCCTGTTCGAGTGCGATCTATGGCGAATTTGTAATCGCCCATCTACCTCTTCGGACTGGATCTATGGATATTGAAGAAAGTTAGTGTTTCAAGCGATGTTCGCCAGGGGGATTCCGTTGTTTCACTGAGTCTGTCACAGCCACATGCGTAGGGAAAATCTGCTGACTTAGTGCCTTTCCGAAGGGGCGTAGGGCAAACGCTCCAGTTTCCTTACTCTGCCCGAACGTGCAAAATCGCATTGAACAGCATCGGAAACTCGCCATGATTTTGCCACCGGTAACAGGGATTTGTCCCAAACATCAGAACACGCCCCTTCCCCACAGGAACGTCCAGAATGGCCGCCTTGTCGCGAATTTCCCCAGCTCCCTTGAGCAACCCGCTCAACTCCGCGCCCGTGAATTTCATCAGCGTCCAATTGCTCTTCTGCTTGTCCGGTATCGAAAAAACCGGACCCGCGGCATAACGCACTGGCAGCCGTTTCTTCTCGTATCCGTAGAAAACTGGGTGCCCCGGCTGCAGGACCTCTGCCTCCACGATCGGCCCGGGCGCATAAAACGCCGGTGACGTACGCCGCGCCTCCACCTCTCTCGTCAGGCCGAACTCCGCGGGGAAGAAGCTCGACGCGCCCATCGTGATGACCACGCCCCCCTCCCGCACAAACTTCTCAATCTCCATAGCACCGGCCAGACCCATGCCGCCGGTAATGTCCTCCGTCTGGCCGTATAGGCCCTGATACGCCAAAGGAATCTTCGCCGGCTCGATGTCGTAAACAAGCCCCTTCCCGCTCCCATACTGGCTCGGAATCAGCAGCACGTCATAATCCGCCCGCAGTCCGCCCTTCTTCACCCGCTCCTTGTAAATCAGGTCATACGCCACCCCGTAGGTATCCAACGCATGCCGAACCCAACCCACCGGTTGCGTATTCCCCCACGTGCTGAACATCGCCATTCTCGGTACGTCCACCACATGCCGCTTCCCCTCCGGGATCGCCTCCAACGCCACCGCCCGCAGCCCCAACGCCTCCACCTCCCGCCGCAAGCGCGCCGAATCCGCCACCACAAACGAACCCGCCGGCACCGTCACCGAGCCCACTGAAAACGCCCTCTCCACCGCCTCAAACTTCACGTCTTTCAACCGGTATCGCAGCGTAATCAATCCATGCTCGCCATTGTGCAACACCGCCAACAGCGTTCCCGTCCCCTCCACGCGCCCCTTTACCTCCGCCCGCTCCACGGCGGTCACGGCCACATCCAGCAAAGCCTTGTCCGCGATCTCCTTCACATCAATCAGCGCCGTCAGCCCCATCGTCCAACCAGTGTCGTCGTAGGTCCGCAAATTCGCGTCCGGAAACACCTGCTTCTCCAACAGGCTCTTCGCCAGCCGCCCGTACGGCTGGTTCCGCTTCACCACGAACGAACCCGCCCCATACCCATTCCAAGCCTCCTGCAGCGCCCCCACCTCAATGCCCTGCATCCGCAGCGTATTCACCACCCACGCCACGCGCGTCGGGTCCTTCTGCCCCGCCGGAATCACAAACCCATACGGCGCGCCCTTCGCCCCGTCTTCCACCGCATGCAACGACTTCTTATAAAAATTCTCCAGAATCACCCGCGGATGCGCCGCCGCCAATTCCAATGCCGACAACACGCCTGTCTGCATGTAATTCGTATTGTTCCTCAGCGACCACTCCACCTCCTTGTACGCCGGCAACGGCCGGTACCACTGCCGCTCCGCCGCCGCGAACCGGTCCCCTTCCCCCTGCACTTTCCGCTTCATCGTGTTCGCGCCGCCGTTCCCGTACGTCTCATACATCCGCAGCATCCCGTTGTGGTTCGACGCCATGAACCCCAGATACCCCACCGACCACATATCCACAAACGCGTGTGTCCACACCCCCGGCATCCCATAGCCAATCAACTTCGTCATCTCGTAATTCGCAAACCACGGCAGCTCCGCGTACAGAATCGGATCGAGGTTCGCGTTCTGCGGCGCCTGCCCGCTGAAGGTGTACAGGAACGGCACGGATTCATGCAGATCGTGCACGATCGGCGGGTGCCAATCCAGGTAGGCCCGCAGCCAGTTGCGCATCGTAATCTGCGAATAGTTCATGTCGCGGTTATTGTCGTGGAAGATGTACTTGCCCCAATACGGCGGCCCCGGCAGACGGTCTTCCTCCGTCTCCTCCTGCACCTTGTAGCGCCGGTACCACTCCACATACCGGTCCCGCCCATCCGGTTCCAGCAGCGGAGAAATCATCACGATCAGGTTCTTGCGAACGCCGTTAAACAGCGCCCCGTCCTCGGCCACCAGCCTGTACGCGAGCTCCATCAGCATCTCCGGCGGGCCCGTCTCGCTGGAGTGCAGTCCGCCGGTGATGTGATACACCGGCTTGGCCTTGTCCAACACCGCACGCGCCTCCGCCTCACTCATCCCCCGAGGATCCGCCAGCCGGGCCAGATAGCTCTTGTATGTGTCCAACGACGCCATCGTCGCCTCATCCGCAATCACCGCGCTCCAGCACGGTCGCCCCTCGTCGGTCTGGCCGACCTCAATAATCCGCAACCGCTTCGACGCCTTCGCCAGCGCCTCAAAGTAGCGCCGTACCATCACCGTATCCGTCAGCTTCTTGGGCGTGCCGACGTGATACCCCAACACATCTTTCGGCGTCGGAATCCCCTTCACTAATGGCAGATGATCCACCAGCGGCGACGAGAATTCCGGCTTCGTCGTCCACTGCTTCACGGACTGCGCAAAGTCCGCATCCAAACCCTGCCCAAAGGCCGCGCTGACCAGCGCGAGGACCAACGAAATGCGTCGCATGGATCGTAGGGTAACAGCCCTAACGCTCCACTGCCTCCAGATGCCGCTGCGTCTCCAATACCTCCGCATGAGCCGCACCCAATTGCCGTTGCCGGATCGCAAGCGACTCCCGGAACAACTCCTTCGCCCGTCCCGGCTCCCCGGCCAGGGCACTCGCATGGCCGCCCGCTTCCAGGATGTCCGCCCAAACCAATGGCTGTCCCTCCCACCTCTTCCGCAGTAAAGGCAGGTTCCTTTCCAATGCGTCTTTCACGCTCACACCGGCAAACAGCTCCGGAACCACATGCGCCGCCAACCGTGCCCGCGCCCCCTCTCTCTCCAGTCGCACCGTCTGCAACCATAGGCCCAGCGAAGCAGCCAACAACACCGCGACAAATCCAACGCCGATCCAATGCCTCCGCGCATACTTCGACGCCCGATACATCCACCCCAGCCCGTGCGCCAGCACCGGCCGCCCCATCTCATACGCCCGCAGATCGTCCAGCAACTCCGTCACCGATCGGTACCGGTCCTCCGGGCGCAGCTCCATTGCCTTCGAAACAATCTGCGCCAGATCCCGATCCACACCCTCCGGCCCCTTCCCCGCCAGCAGTTCGTTCAGCAACGCACCCAACCCATAGACGTCCGTCAATGTCGTCACCGCTCCGCCGCTCCGCTGCTCCGGCGCCGCATACCGCGGTGTCAATGGCGCTGGCCCCGTCTCCGCCGTTTCATCCAGAAGCCTCGCAATGCCGAAATCCAACAGCTTCGGCTGCCCATCGGCGGTAACCAGAATGTTGCTCGGCTTCAGATCCCGATGCACCACCAGGTTCCGATGCGCATACTCCACCGCCTCTCCCACCAATCGGAACAACCGCAGCTTTTCCCGCAGAGCCGGCCCTTTCGCCACCCAATCCGCCAGCGGCTCCCCAGCCACATACTCCATCACGAAATACGGCTCCCCGGACTCCGTCCGCCCTCCGTCCAGCAGCCGCGCAATCCCTGGATGCTCCAGCCGCGAGAGAATCCGGCGTTCCACCAGAAAGCGCCGCAGCACCTCTGCCCCTTCCCGGCGCATACACTTCACGGCAACCGTCTGCCGAAACTCCTCCTCCTCCCGCTCTGCCAGATACACCGTGCCCATTCCCCCCCGGCCCAACACCCGCAGCACGCGATACTGCCCGATCTGCACCGGCGCCACCTCTTCCCAAAAAAGCCCCAACGAACTCTCCGCCGCCCCGAACCACGCAAACGCCTCCCCCTCATTCCGCAACATCGCCAACACCGTCCGCGCCAGTTCCCCCTCCCCGGCACACTCCCCCGCCAGAAACTCCTCCCACCGTGCCGCCGGCATCTCCCGGGCCGTGTGGTACAGACTATCCAGCCGCTCCAGTTTCATTCCGCTTCCCTCCACGCAGGTGTTGAAAGAGCCACGCCCGCGCCGTATCCCAGCCGCGCTTCACCGTCACCGGCGCCACCCCCAACGCCTCCGCCGTCTCTTCCACCGTCAGCCCGCCAAAGAACCGGCACTCCACAATCCGCGCCAGCCGCTGTTCTCTGGCCGCCAGTCTCTCCAGCGCCTCGTCCAGCTCCAGCAGTTCCCCGCTCTTCTGCTCGCTGGCAATTGTCGTCTCCGTCAACTCCACCTGCCGCCACCCGCCGCCCCGCTTGCCCCGGTGCAGATGCCGCGCGTGATCCACCAGGATGTTGCGGATCGCCACAGATGCAAAGTAGAAGAAGTGGCCACGGTTGTCCCATGCTTCACCCTCGCGGCTGGCCAGCCGCAAATACGCCTCGTGCACCAGGCTCGTAGTGTCCGGTGACTCTGGCTCGTGCCACTGCCAGCGCCGCCGGTGCGCAATCCGCCGCAGCTCCTCGTAAACCAGCGGGATCAGTTCGTCGGCCGCGCCCTGCTCTCCGTGCGCGAAAGCGCTCAGTAGCGTGGTCAGGTTTTCGGGCGCCGGCATGACAATGCTCCTACGGTGAGCTTCCTCCTTGAGTATAGGAGGAAGCTCACTCGATAGGAACCACCCGTCTACTTGATTTCAATCGTGCGGGCTTCCAACTGCGCGCCCATCAGCAGGCCGATGTCCAAGCCCGGCGCCTGGAACGGAGCGGCGATCCCATTCGCCCGGAAGCTGAATATTCCCAGCAGTCCGAACTTATCGCTCAAGTCTCCGGATGCGCTTACCGCAGGCAGGTTTGCCATGGCCGAGGCCGGGACCATGAATGTCCCCGCGCCCGCCTCCACCGCGCACAGGAAGCCGCTGCTGGCCTTGGTCTTCTGGTCGGTGCCGTAACCTAGCACCAGCAGCGACTCGCCGGCCGTTCCGCCCGTCCAGGTTAGGGAGAACGGTGTCTTGCGATCAATCGAGGCTAACTGCGTGCGGTTCGTCCAGCTCACGCCTTGCCGCAGCGTGATGCTGCCGCTGAACGCGCCCACATCCTTACCGCCACTGCCGGTTACCGTATAGGCGCCCGCGTCCAACGGCATGTTCGCCGCGTTCCCCGGCAACGGCAGCGTGCCACCCAGCAGGCCCATATAGGTGCCGTTATCGGAGCGCTCCATGGTGGCCGTTTTGCCGCCCGGCCCGCTTACCTTCAACGACACGCCGGCGTCCAGCATCGTCGCCCCGCCCGTCTCTTGCAGAGGTCCTCCGAACGCGCCGCCCAGCAGGTCGGAGATGTCCCGCACCCCCGCGTAGGCCTGGCAGGTGCCCTGCGGCGGCAAAGAGGTCATCATGTTGAAGCCCAGATCCCCGCCCGCCTGCATCTTCGGGAAGGTGGCAATACCCAGGTCGGCGTCCAGCTTCTGCTCGCCCTGCGTCGCCGTGTTGAGCGTGGCCGAAAGCCGCGTCAACATAACGACACCAATCTTGCCGCCCGTCGATGTCAGCGTAGATGTCGGGTTCGCGGCGTCCGTGCAAGTCTGCCCGTTGGCGTCGATGGCCATCGTCACAACGTTGCTCCACACGTCGCCCGCCTTCACCTGCACCGGGACAAAGCAGCCCGCCGGTGCATCAGGGGGCACCTCGGCCACAATCTGATCCACGCCCGAACAGCAAGGCGCGCGGCCGTTGTACAGCAGGTTCGCCGGCTTGCCGCCGATCGTCATTTCAAACGGGAACGGCAGGTTCCCCGCTGGTGGCGCCACGTTGTCCGGCGCCGTGATCGGCCCCGCTCCCGTGCCCCACAGAATCACCACCTGCCGCGGCTTCGCCGTCGCCGAACGGGTGTTCAACGGTTGCTCCAGCTGCGTCATGTAGTTCTGAATGATGCCCGGTCCGCGGCCCTGGCTGGTGGCGAAGATGCCGAAGTTATTCCGCGCAATGCGCACCGCCACGGCCCGGCTGGCGTTGCCGTTGTAGGTAACGATCATTTCGGCGTCGCCCAATGGCGCGTTCGACGGAATGATCCCGTTAATCTGCGTGCTGGACGTGTACACCAGATAGCAGTCCACCGTTCGCGATCCCTGGCGGATCTGCACCAGTGTCCCGCCCAGGTTGGTCGGCAGCGGGAACTGCTCCACCTGCCGCGGAGGCGTCGGGCCCACGCCAGTCGCAAAGATCGTGAAGAAAGATCCCTGCGCCAGCGCGCCGCCCGGCAACGACGGCGGAATGCCGCTGGCCGAATTCACAATGCCGTTCTCCGTCACCGTCGGCGTACCGGGAATGCTCCCGGCGTCCTGCGTCAACGTGAACGTCAGCCCATTCACCGTCATCGTCGCGTTTCGCGCGCTGGTCGTGGCGTTGGTGTCATAGGTGTAGGCCACCCGCCCCGGTCCCGCGCCGCTCGCCGCGCCGGTAATCTTCAGCCAGCTATCGTTACTCCTGGCTGTCCAGGCGCAGGTGGGTGTCGCGGAGTTGATCAGCACTGTGCTGCCACCCCCTCCGGGTCCCACCCGCGCCGATGTCGGCGATAGTGTCACTGCGCACGACACGCCCGCCGCTTGCGTGACGTTGGTGGCCTGCGCCGCCGTAATCACGCGCCCGCTCCGTACGGCCGGATCGGGATTCGCCAAAACCAGATAATCCACCGCCCCGGACCCCTTGCCGTTCGCGTTCCGAACGGCCGTGATCCGAATCCAGCTCACCTCGCTGTGCGCGTTCCACTCGCAGTTGTCCGCGGTGGTCACACGGATGATGCCGGTTGTCTGCGCCGCCACCGACGATGCCGTCAGCGGCGTCACAAAGTAGTTGCAGCCCGGCGTCACGGTCCAGCCAACGCCGGTTCCCGTTCCGCCGCCTCCGCCGCCAGTCCCGGTGCTGCCGAATACCTCCACTTCCCGCAGATGCAGATAGTTGGTCTCCGCCAGTTGCACCCGGACATACCGGGCGGTACGCGATGCCACCGGGACCACCAGCGGCGCGCCCGTCTCGCCCCAACTGGTCCCATTGTGGCTGTAAACCGTCTCGAAATCGGTCCCGTTGCTCGAAATCTGCACGCGAACAGTCTTCGCACGGTCCTGGTAGCCGTCCGCCCGGTTGTACAGCCGGACTTCGCAAATCGTTCGTACACTGCCAAAATCCACCTGCCACCATGGATTGGGCCCGATATCGGTATGGAATCCATATCCGTTCGGTTCGTTGATGACACCGTTGTTTCCCAAATTCGCTGGACCGGAGAATCCACTGCTGCTCTGCGACGCGGTTCCCGACAAGGCAATGTTCGTCGAAGACGGGCATCCGGTTCCCGTTCCACCGCCCGATCCCTGGCAAGCCGTCACGCGCCGCGTGCCGCTGCCCGTTCGTCCATTCGAGTTCACGGTCACCACTACATCGGCTTCCTTCGTCGCGTCCGCCGGGGTATAGGAAACCTCGCACTGGCTCGTAATGTTGGTCGCCACCGTCTGCAGCAGCGCCTGCAGCTCGGCCGACGTCGCGCCCTTCGTGAACGTGCCGCCCGTCTCGGTGCCCATGCGCCGCATCACCGTCTCGTTGATGCCCGTGCCGAAGCCCACCGCGTAGATCGGAGCCCTCGCGTTCTTGGCCGCCGCAATGGCTTCGTCAATCGTCTTGCCGCCCTGGTTGTCGCCACCGTCGGTCATCATCACAATGGCGCGCCGGCCGGTCACCGCGGCAATGTCCGTCGCGGCCATAAAAACGGCCTGATACAGCGCCGTGCTGCCGCCAATCGCCAGCGAATTGATCGCCGTGATCGCCAACTGCTTGTTCGTCGTGAACGCCTGCTTCTTCGTCACGCCCGAATCAAAGTTGTACACGGCAACCTGATCGCTCGCGCCCAGTGAGTTCACCAGGTTCACCGCCGCCGTCTTCTCATTCGCCAGATCGGTTGAACTCAGCGAGCCGCTCGTATCAATCACAATCGCCACCACCGCGCCGCTCCCGGCCGACGTACCGCCGCCGGAACTGCTGCAGTTCACCAGCGTCACCGGCCGTGTCACGCCATTCTCGGTCACCGTGAAATTAGACGAGTTCAAACCCGTCACCGCCTGGCCCGAACCATCAATCACCGACACAGTCACCTTCTTCGTCACCGGACACGCCGAGTTATCCTCCGCGCTCACAGTCACCGTCAGCGCTCCGCCGGTACCGCCTCCCGTACCGCTAATGTCCACCCGGAAAACGAAATCCGCCGCTCCGCCCGCCACTACGCCAGGTCCGCTGGCGATCTTGTTCAACGTCGTCAGTCCCGTCGACCCCATGCTCAACCCGGTCGACCCGTTCAATCTCGTCCACGTGGAAGCCGCTGTCAACGGCGCTGTCGCAAACACCGCCTTCTCCGTGCTGCCATCGCTCCACACCACCGTCAGTTCCGCGTTCGCCCCCATCGCCCCCGGTTCCCCATAGACGAAATACGTGCCAGGTTGCAGATTCACCGTACGGTTCGCTGGGTTGTTCAGCAACGGGGCAGCGGCGTCCGGCAGCGAGACCCCCATCGTCCAATGCGAATCCGTCGAAATCGTTGACCACGCGTTCAGATTCCAACTGAATACCCCCGCGCTGTTCACCGTCCCCATCTCCACGCGCATCCCGGTAATCGTCTTTCCTCCCCCGCCCGTAGCCGTACAAGCGCCCACCGTCTTCCGCGCGCTCCCGGTGCGGTTGTTGATGGTCACCGCCACCGTGATGTCCGCGCTTCTCGTCGGGTCCGTCGGCGCATAGGCCATCGTGCAAGTCCCCGCGCCCGTGCAGGTCACCGTCCCGGACTTCGCTGTCGTCCCTTCCGTCAGAGAAAAATTCGCCCCGGTCAACCCGGAAATCAGCGCGCCGGCCGAATCTCTCACCGTCACCGGAATCTTCTTCGTCGCCGGACAGCTGCTGTTGTCCTCCGCCCCCAGCGTCACCGCCAGATCATTCACCGGGTTAGGATTCGGATTGCTGATCGTCACCTTAATCGTGCCCGTATTCTGGTCCTGGGGGTTAAACGCCGCCACCGCAATGTAATAGGTGCCGGCCCGCAACCCGGGCGATCCCGACAGCCCGATGCGCAAATCCTTGCTCGGGATCAACTCCGTGGAATGGTCGGCGATAATCACGCCGCCCGCGCCGAGCGCCACGTCCACGCCGAACCGCGCATACAGATCAATATCCGACGTCGTCACCAACTGCAACCGCAGCTCCGTCGCTCCATTCGGGACCCGGACAAAGAACCCAAACTCGCCATTGAACAGCGTCGCCCGCGTAATCAACGGGATCGTGAAATTAACCGTCGACCCGTTCTGCAACTCCATCGAAGCGTCCCGCTCCGGGTTCCCCGTCTCCCGCACCACCCCGTCGCCGGTGATCTTCCTCTGCCCTGTCTCCGCTCCGAACAGCAACAACCCCGCCTGCAGTAGCACCAGCAACGTAGAACGCATAAGAGTATGCCTCCATCCACTACCTACGCCATCCCCCCCTAAACCCGGCTCATAGAACGATAAAATCTTCAGCACCATGCGCCTCACCGTCCTGTTGCTCGCCGCCTCCAGTTTCGCGGCCGACTGGCCCTCCTTCCGCGGCCCCAACGGCTCCGGTGTCTCCAACGCAACCAGCCTCCCCACCGAATTCGGCCCCAAACAAAACGTCGTCTGGCGCACGCCCCTCCCGCCCGGCGCCGCCTCCCCTGTCCTCACAGAAGACGCCATCTTCCTCACCGCCGCCGAAAACTCCCAACTCCTCACCCTGAAGCTCAACCGCGCCAACGGCCAAATCCTCTGGCGCCGCGCCCTCCCGCAGACCCGCGTCGAAAAGCGCCATCAGCTGAACAACCCCGCCAGCCCCTCCCCCGTCACCGACGGCAAAAACGTCTACGTCTTCTTCAGCGATTTCGGCCTCATCTCCTACGCCCCCGATGGCAACGAACGCTGGCGCCTCCCCCTTCCGCCCTTCGCGAACTTCCACGGCATGGGAGCCTCCCCCATCCTCGCCGGCAATAAACTCATCCTCGTCTGCGATCAGGATCTCGAATCCTTCGTCCTCGCCATCGATAAAAACACCGGCAAGCAACTCTGGAAAACCGCCCGTCCCTCCGTCGTCCACGGTTTCGCCACGCCATCCCTCTTCCGCGCCCCCAACGGGGATCAACAAGTCATCGTCCCCGGTTCTTACCTGCTCGCCGCCTACGGCCTCGAAGACGGCAAAGAGCGTTGGACCGTCCGCGGCCTCTCCTGGCAAATCAAGGCCACAGCCGTGGTCGATGGCGACACCATCTACGCCACCGGCTGGGCCCCCGGCGCCGACCCCGGCCAGGCCAAACCACTCCCCCCGTTCGAAGAGGCAATCCAGCAAGCCGACGCCAACAAAGACGGCAAACTGGCCAACGACGAACTACCCCCGCCCTTCAAACACGGCGGCAGCTGGTCCGCCATCGATCTGAATAACGACGGCGTTCTCGACGCCCGCGAGTGGGGCTTCTACCGAGGCCGCCGCGAAGCCAACAACGTCACCCTCGCCGTCAAACCCGGCAACGCCCGTGGCGACATCACCGCCACCCACGTCGCCTGGAAAACGCCCCGCATGGTACCCGAAGTACCCTCTCCGCTTTTCCTGAACGGCATGCTCTATACCGTCAAAACCGGAGGCATCCTGACGGCCATCGATGCCGCCAGCGGCGAACTGAAAAAGTCCGCCCGCGTCACCGGCGCCATCGATAGCTACTACGCCTCCCCAATCGCCGCCGATGGCAAGCTATTTCTCTTCAGCGAACAAGGCAAAGCCGCCGTCCTCAAGCCCGGCGCCGAATGGGACGTGTTGAAAGTGAACGACTTCGAAGAACCCATCTACGCCACCCCAGCCGTTGCCGCTCGGCGTCTCTATATCCGCACCGCCTCCGCCCTCTTCGCCATCGGCGCACCGTGAGATTGCTCTATGCCAGAACTCCCTCCCAAGATCGCCGCTCGCCTAAAGCCCGGCCGCGGTGTGCCCGCCGAGATTCACGCCTCGTCTGCGGAGAACCGGGCGTGGATTCACATAACGCCCCTTACGGCCAAGTCGATGGGACCACTGCATGATTCTGGTCGCAGCGAACATGGATAACGCTGTGACCGTTTACCGAGTGCAGCACCGAGAGATAAGCATGCCAAATGAGGAGACGCCGGCCGACTGGCATCTCATCGGCCTTGCCGTCGACGACGATTGCTTTGTTAGGGTCGATAACTCGTCGACTTCAGAATTTGTGGCGTAGATTCGTCAACATCACTTAGCACATCGCCAAGCCAATGGTTCGCGATGGCACGGCAGCGCGCCGCGTACCAGCTGGATAGCGACATCGCGACTTCACAGGAGTTTTCGCTTCTTGTAAGATCTCGGGCATTCTGAAAAAGACCTGTGAAATGCGTCAGGGCCTTTGCTTGCAGTGTGACGGACGATGTTTCGCAACTTATCGGTTATGAAACGCCTGTTCGGGTTTAGGTTTTGATTTCCGGGAGCGTGACAAAATCACCGGAGTCGAAACCGACAGCGAGGGCCCTTACAGCACGGCCTTGCAGCCAGACATCTGCGGGGATTGACCGTGTGGCCTGCTTTACCGCCAGTGCTGCATAAGCTAGCGGCAGCACATACGATCCAAGCCAAGAGACATCCTCACCGCACCCTTCAAGCAAGGTTGAGATTGACCGCAGTACAACTGACTCAGCGTATCGATGTTCGGGGAAATATGCTGGGGAGCTGGCCCAATCAGCGCTGTCGTCGGCAGGGTCATACGTTTCCGCCCCTGCTACGTATAGGGAAGTAAACGCTTGCCCAGTCGGTCCAACCTGGTCGAAGAGCCCAAACCAAAA
>JBIKOG010000106.1:0-25597 GCA_044358225.1 Bryobacteraceae bacterium
GGGGGGGAGGGGTAAGACGGGGGGCTGGTGGGGGCTTTGGGTGGGGGGGGCGCTGGCGTTGTTGGGATTGGCTGGGGTGGCTTTGTGGCCGCGGCAACCGGTGCTCGCGTCCTTTACGGTTTCGGCAGGGAGTGTGGTGGCGGGGCAGGCGGTGGAGCTTCGTTGGGATGTTCGGGACGCGACGGAGGTGGAGATTCTGGGGATTGGGACGCAGCCGGCGAAGGGGACGCTGCAGGTGAAGCCGGAGCGGAGCACGGTGTATGCGTTGACGGGGCGGAACCGGTGGAAGAGCGTCAGCGGGGAGGTGGCGGTTGACGTGAAGGTATTGGCGGCGGCGGTGGTGCATAAGTTTGAATTTTCGAAAGGGACGGTTCGACCTGGGGAAGAGTCGACGTTGCGTTGGGTGGTGACGGGGGCGAAATCGGTTGTGATTAACGGGACGACGGTTAAGCCGGCGGGGGAGTTTGAACGGAAGTATCTGGTGAAGTCGCGGTACACGCTGCAGGCGACGGGGGAGGACGGGCGAGTGGTGGAACGGGTGGCGGAGGTTTTGGTGGAGGCCGATGGCGTGCCGCTGGAGATTGTGTCGTTCCGGTTTAATCCGGAGCGGGTGGTGGTTGGGGGGGCAGCCGAGTTGGTGTGGGAGGTGCGTGGGGCCAAGGAGGTGACGCTGGGCGGGGAACCGGCGCGGATGGCTGGCAGTGAGAAATTGACGAACGTGCAGAGGAACTGGGACGCGAACCTGGTGGCGATTGGGGCAGACGGGCAAAGGGTGGCGCGGAGGGTGACGCTGGAGGTGGTGCGGCAGGCCGAGCCGGCGACGGTACGGATATTGAGTTTTGCGACGGAGGCGGTGATGGGGAGTATTGGGCCCTATGCGAAGTTGCAGTATGAGGTGACGGGGGCGACGCGGGTGCGGATTGATCCGGTGGTGGGGGATTTGACGGCATTGCGCGGGACGGTGGCGGTGTATCCGACGCGGACGACTCGCTATACGTTGACGGCGTATGGGGCGAATGGGGAGAGCTATACGCGGACGGTGGAGGTGCGGGTGATTGAGCGGGCGGCGGGGAAATCGTGGGATGTTTTGCATCATAATTCGGGATGCCGGAATGGATTTTGTGGCGGGGTGCTGACGGCGCGCGATGGGCGACTGGTGTTTCGGTCCGATAAGGCTGGGGATGGGTTTGATGTGGCTTATTCCGAGGTGGTTGAGGTGCTGGTGAATAAGCAGCTGTTTGGGAATATGAACGGGTTCCATGTGCGGACTCGGACGCGCAATTTCAACTTCGCGCAGCAGGCGCCGGCGGATGCGGTGGTGCGGGAGATTAACCGGGAGATTGGGCGGTATTAGTGTGTGTCGCGGCGGCGGAGGACATTGAGGACCAGGGCGAGGAAGGCGCACCACATGGCGATGAGGACGGCGCGGCAGGTGGCGGAGCTGTCGCGGGCGTCGTTGGCGGCGGGGAAGACGTTTTCGGCGATGTCGGGGCCGCGGCGCTGATCGATGAAGCGGGGCCGTTCGGCGGCTTCGGTGAGGACGTTGGCTTCAAATGCCCAGCGGGAGGGGAAGACCATGGCGAGGCGGTCCGCGGCTGGCGTCATTTCGTGGAGTGGCTTGATGCCGCCGCCGAGGAGGATCATGAAGAGCAGTGGGATGGGGAGAAATGCGATGGCGGATTCGGTGGTTTTGGAGACGGCTGAGATGAGCAGGCCGATGGCGGAGCCGACCTGTGAGGCCAGGAAGAGCGTCAAATAGATAGCCGTGAATGGGGCGCTGAGGTGGCAGGCGGCGTTGACAATCCCGAGCAACACGAAGCATTGCAGGAGGCTGATGGCGGCGAGGACGGCGACTTTGGCGAAGAGGTAGCTGGGGAGTTTCAGGCTGACCATGCGCTCGCGCTGGAAGATGCTCCATTCGCCGACGATGTCGCGGGCGGCGTTGTTGCAACCGAACCAGATGGCGGCAACGACCATGAGGAAATGAACTGTCGTGACCTTGGCGGCGTAGCGGGTCCAGTCTTGCGCCACGTCGGTTTCGAGGGGGGCGAGGTTGCCGAAGACGATGGCCATTAGGAGAGGGAAGAGCGTGGACTGCAGGGCCATGAAGATGGACTGGCCTTTGTCGCGGAGACGGAGGGCGACGTTGCGACGGACGAGTGTGGCCCATTGGGCGAGGCCGATTTTGCGGATGGGCGAGGCTGGTTTGGCATCCGGTTGCGGGGGGCGATGGCCGGTGCGATCGTCGATGAATTTACCGCGGTAGGGGGAGCGGTCGTAGGTGGTGACCCAGGCGGCGGTGGGCTGTTGGGCGAGGCCGTCGAGGAGGTGTTCGGGGGAGAGGGTGGCGGGGTCGGCCGTGGGGTTGAAGAATTTGATGGAGTCCGGGTAGGCAGGACCGAAGTAGACGAGGGAGCCGCTGGTGGCGGCGCCGCGATCCCGGGAGATCATGACGAGGTTGTCGAATTCCTTGTAGATTTCGGTGCTAGGTTGATGGATGGTGAGGACGATAGTTTTGCCTTCGTTGGCGAGGCGGCGGAGGAGGCGGATGACTTGGAGTGCGTCGTAGGAGCTGAGACCGGAGGTGGGTTCGTCGAGGAAGAGAACGTTGGGGCCGGAGAGGAGTTCCATGGCGATGTTGACGCGTTTGCGCTGGCCGCCGCTGATGACTTTCATTTCGGGGGAGCCGATCTGGCGGTTGGCGATGTCTTCGATGCCGAGGTCGGTGAGCACGGTTTTGACGCGGGTTTTGATTTCCGATTCGCCTAAGTCCGTGCGGAGGCGGGCGGTGTAGGTGAGGGCCTCTTCGACGGTGAGGAGGGCGTGCATGATGTCGTCCTGCGGGACGTAGCCGAGTTGGAGGCGGAAGCGGTCGTAACACTGATAGAGGTCGTCGCCGTTGAAGAGGACGTGGCCGTGGGACGGGGCGGCGTAGCCGTTGAGGGCTTTGAGGAACGTCGTCTTTCCAGCGCCGGCGGGGCCCATGACGGCGGTCATTTCGCCGGGGAATAGGGTGAGCGAGACGGGGTTGAGGAGGCGGTGGGTGCCGACGTCGACGGTGAGGGAAACGGCTTCGATGGAGACGTTGGCGGTGTCCTCGCGGCGGGCGAAGGTGCCGGTGTCCTGGAGGGTGAAGCGGAAGGCACCGAGGCTCAATTCGGCGCCGGGAGCGAGAAGGGTTTTCGCTGTGCAGCGAATGCCGTTGACGAATGTGCCATTGCGCGAGCCGAGATCGGTGACGTGGAATTGGCCGTTTTCACGGGTGATTTCAGCGTGGCGCCAGGAGAGGGTGGGGTAGGGAAGGGGGTAATCGCAGGCGGGGTCGCGACCAATGATCATGCGGGTTCCGCGGAAGGAGAGCTGGCGGGCGGTGTTGGCGCGGAGGCGGGTGATGGGGACCTTTAGGGAGCCGAAATAGACATCGTCAGTGGGGCGGACGGGGATGGGCTGTTGGGGCGGGATGAGAGCGCCGATGGCGTTGATGGCGACGGGTTGGGCGGCGCCGAGATCGACCAGATAGAGCGCCCCGGCGTGATCTTCGAGGAGGAGGGCGTGGTGGGGCGCGACGAGGGGAAAGACGAGTTGGTGCTCGTTATCGGGGGCGCTGCCGATGGTGATTTGGCGGCTCCAGGCGACGGGTTGGGGAACGGTGGCGGAGTGGGGCGCGGGCCAGGGGAAAGGGGGCTGGAAGGCATCGGTG
This sequence comes from Bryobacteraceae bacterium, assembly GCA_044358225.1. Lineage (GTDB taxonomy): Bacteria > Acidobacteriota > Terriglobia > Bryobacterales > Bryobacteraceae. The sequence goes on from JBIKOG010000106.1 coordinate 3,701, forward strand.
GGTTTGACCCAGATGGGCTTGCCGGGGGTGAGACGGATGCCGTTGACATGGGTGCCCTGCGGGGTACCGAGGTCTTCGAGCGCAAAGCCGGCTTCGTATTCGACCAGGCGGGCGTGGCCGAGATTCCAATGGTTTCGCGGCGTCATTTCTTGGCGGGCCGGACGGGGGCGGGGAGGAGCTTGAGGCCGAGCTTCATGGCTCCGAAGGACATGGTGTTGGTTGTGAGGCCGGAGGGGAGGCGGGAGGTGGCAATTTCGGCTTGGATGCGTTGGGCGCGTTCGGTAGGATCGGGGTGGGTGGCGAGGGCGGAGTCGAGCCAATCGCCTGGATCTTTCCGGGTCAGGGAGAGGCGTTTGAAGAAGCTGACCATACCGGCCGGGTCCCAGTTGGCGCGGAGCATGTTGTAGTGGCCGAGGAGGTCGGATTCGAATTCGAGTTCGCGGCTGTAGCGGAGGCGGGCAAGGACGACGAGCGGCCCGCCGAGGCGTTCGATGATCTCTTCGATGACGGTATTGCGGAGTTCGAGGTTGCGCTTGACGATTTCGTAGACCTGCCGGGCGCGGAAGTCGAGCATGAGGTTATTGGCTGAGTGGCGGCCGACGATGTGGCCGACTTCGTGGGAAAGCACGGCGGCGAGTTCGCTTTCCGATTTGACCATTTCAAGGAGGCCTCGATAGACGTAAACGAAGCCGCCAGGGAGGGAGATGGCGTTGACATCGACGGTGTTGGCCACTTTAGCGATATAGGGGATATTGGGGCGGCGGCTCTTTCTCCCAAGTTCAGTGAGGATGCCGTTGACATAATTGTCGAGGGCGGAGACGGAAAGGATGGGGAGTTCCTTTTCGAGCGTGGCGGAGAACTTGCGGCCGAGAGCGATTTCTTCGGCGTCGGAGAGGTTGTTGTAGCTGGGAACCACGACTTTGGGTTCGGCTGCGTAGAGCGTAGCAGGGAGGGTAAGGAGGGTTCGGCGCGTAATCATCTAATTGCTGTGTCGCAATCGGGGGATGTATCACGCGGGATTTTCATCGATGCCGCGTTCGGGGTGGACGAGGAGCCATAGGAGACCGAGCGTGAGCATGAAGGCGGCGGCGAAATCGAGCGCGGCGACCCAGCCGTAGCGGTTGGCGATGTACGGCGTAAGGATCGGCGACAGCGCGCCGCCCAGGTTGGTGCAGGTATTGAGGATGCCGGCAAGGGTTCCGGCGTAGCGTTCGCTGAGATCGTTCGGCACGGCCCAACTGGTGACGGCGGCGACACTGTTGCAACCGGCGGCCAGGGCCAGGATGGCGATAGCGATGTACGGGTCCTCGGTGCGGGAACCGATGAGGAGCAGGACGCAGGAACAGATGGCGGCGATGGTGACGGGGACGCGCCGGCCCCACGGGTGGCCCAGGCGCCGGACCATCGTGTCCGACACGTAGCCGCCGATGGGCGCGCCGATAAGGATAGCCAGGAACGGGACTGTTGACCAGTAACTGCCGGCCATGACGGGCAGCTTGCGGACGTTGACGAGATAGAGGAAGAACCAGGTGTAGAAGATGTAGGTGACGTAGCCGAGCATGAAGTTGGCGACGATGAGGGCGGGGATGCTGGGGGTGGCGAAGAGGCGGCGCCAGGGGAAGGGGCCGGGGGCGATGGCGGGGGTTCGAAGGGCCTGGATGTGGGCCAATTCTTCGGCGTTGACGCCGGGATGGTCCGCGGGGTTTTCGGTGGATTGCCATTGCCACAACGCGGCGACGACGATGCCGAGAGCGCCGCACGCGAGGAACGACGCGCGCCAGCCGAAGTGCGTCATGGCCCAGGCGATGGCGGGCGGTGTGAAGGCACCGCCGATGCCGACGGCGACCAGGAAGAGGCTGGAACCTCGGGCGCGTTCGGGGACGGCCATCCAGCGGCCGATCATCTTGTTGGTACACGGGAGCGCGGGGCCTTCTCCTATACCGATTAGGAAGCGGACGATCCAGAACGACAGGCCGATGCCCAAGCCCAGTTGCGGAGCGAAGGCCGTGAGCGCGGTGAAGAGCGACCACCACAAGATGGCCCCGGTGAGGACACGGCGGGCGCCGAAGCGGTCGCCAAGCCAGCCGCCAGGGGCCTGGAAAATGGCGTAGCCGAGGGCGAAGGCGCTGAGCAGAGAACCGATCTGAATATCGCTGAGGGCGAACTCCTGCTGGATGTATTTGGCGGCTACGTTCATGTTGAAACGGTCGATGAACGTCAGCGTGACCACCATCAGCAGCAGGCCGTAGAGCCGCCAGCGAATGTTGGTCATTTCGCGGCCGGCAGGTGGTAGCCGGTCTTCAAGGTTTTGATGCGATAAAGACTGCCGCCTGCGGTGATGTAGAGCGTGGTGGATTCGGCGCCGCGGCCGAAGCCGACGTTGGTGGGGCGTTCGGGCGTGGGGAGATAGGCGAGCTCCTGACCGGTGGGCGAATAGACGTTGACGCCGTAGCGCTTCTCATTGCGGACAGCAACGAAGAGGTTGCCTTCGGCGTCACAGACGAGGCCATCGGGGCCGTCCTCCGGGGCGTAATTGACGAGTTGTTTCCGAAAGGTGGCGGTGCCGTTGGGGGCCAGATCGTAGGCGTTCAGCTCCATGCGGCCTTTGCGCGCCGGGGCGCCTTTGGGCAGGAGGTCGAAGCCCATGTGGCCGTCGTCATTGGTGACGACGTAGAGCGTCTTCTGATCGGGAGAGATGGCAACGCCGTTGGGCTTGCCGGCGTCGGTGATGATGCGGTGGACCTTGCCATCGGGATCCAGGCGGTAGACGGCCATGACGGGCTGTTCAATGGGCTCCCAGCCGAGGTAGCGGGGATCGGAGAAATAGATGCGACCGCGTTCGTCGATGGCGACATCGTTGGGGCTGTTGAAGGGGCGGCCGCTGAAGCGCCCGGCGAGGATGGTGGCTTTGCCGGTGGCCATGTCGGTACGGGTGATGCGGCGGCCGCCATAGTCGGCGCCTTCGGCGGCGATGAGCCGGCCATGGGCGTCGAATTTGAGGCCATTGGACATGCCGCTGGGGGAGCGGAAAACGGTGGTTGTGCGGGTCTTTGGATCGAAGCGCAGGATGTGGCCGGCCTGCATGTTAGCTTCGGTGGTGAAGGTGATGTCGCTGAAGAACATCGTGCCGTCGGGCGCGGCGGTGACACCTTCGGTTAAATGGCCGCCTTCATAGAGCTTCTCCAGCTTGGCTCCGGGGGCGAAGATTTGCGCGGCCAACTGGGCGGCGGTGAAGACGATCGGCAACAGTGCGGATGTTTTCATGTTGGGTGCGATATTATCACGGGACCTATGAAAGCATGGCGATTCTACGGATTTAATGATTTGCGGTTGGACGAGGTGCCGATGCCGGAGTTGAAGCCGCGGCATGTACTGGCGCAGGTGCTGGTGGTTCAGCCCAGCGTGACGGAGGCGCAACTGGCGGCGGGCGTGCGGACGCTGGCGTTTGAGCGCATTAAGAAACGGCTGGAGACCGAAGCGCCGGTGCAGTTGTTCGGCCACGAGTTCTGCGTGCGAATTGTGGAAGTGGGCGCGGGGGTGACTCGTTTCAAAGTGGGCGACCGGGTGGCGGCGCGCGCGAAGTTGCCGTGCGAGAGTTGCCCGTTGTGCGATACGGGACGCGGGCATCTGTGCCGGAAGGGGCCAATCATTGGCTTTCAACTGCCGGGTTGTTTTGCGGAATACGCCATTCTGCCGGAGATTGCGTTGACGTTGGTGGATGACCGGATTAGCGACAGCGAGGCGGCGTGCCTGCAGTCATTGAGTGACAGCGTGGCGTCGGTGGAAACGGCGGAGATCAAGATCGGCAATTCAGTGGCGTTTCTGGGGCAGGGAAGCATGGGGTTGGAGTGCATGCAGATCGCGCGAGTGAGCGGGGCGGGGAAGATCATCACCGTGGATGTGCGGGATGAGGCGTGCGCGATGTCGCTCGAATTGGGTGCCGATTACGCGATCAACGCGGCGAAGGAAGACCCGGTGGCGCGGATCCGCGAGTTGACCGATGGCAATGGCGCCGACATTGTGTTTGAGTGCGCCGGGGGGAGCCCGACGCAGGGGATGGCGGGGACGAAGAGCGTGACGCAGGCGATGGACGCGGTGCGGAGCGGTGGGAAGATCATCGGCGTATCTTGGTTTGGTTCGCCGTTCGAGTTGGACGTGGACTTACTGCGGGAACGGAGCCTGCGGTATATGTTCCCCGACATCAGCACGCTGGAGCATTTACAGCACACGGTAAGCCTGGTGGCGGCGGGGCGAGTGCGGCTGAAGCCCACGATTACACACATTTTAGAGGGGATCGAAAACGTGCCGAAAGCATTGGAAATTACGGCGAACAAGGGCAAGTTCAAGGCCATCAATCCGGCCCAGGTGAGGATGGCTGTATGAGCCCGCGCGACCGGTTGTTGAAGTATGGCGCCGGGCCCGTGTCCGATGCGCTGGACAAGGGCGGGGCGATGGACCACGGCATGCGGCCGTGGTCTGCGGTGGCGAAAATGGCCGGGCCGGCATTCACGGTGCAGGTACATACGGCCGACATTCTGATGGTGAGCAAGGCGCTGGCCGAGTGCCCGGCGGGGCATGTTCTGGTGATCGACGGGCACGGGGAAAAGAACACGGCGCTGTGGGGAGGGTTGACGACGTTTTCCGCGTATCGGAAGAAGCTTGCAGGGATTGTGATCGATGGCGCGATCCGGGATTTGGCCGATATCCGCGACAGTAAGCTGCCGGTGTTTGCGCGGGCCGTGGTTGCCAATGCGGGCGGCGCTGAATATGCCGGGAGGTTGCAGGTGCCGGTCAGTTGCGGCGGACAGGTCGTTCAGCCGGGCGATTGGCTGGTGGGCGATGACGATGGGGTGGTGGTCATTCCAGTGGGGAGACTGGAGGAGGTTTTGGATAAGGCCGGACGGATTGTGGAGGCGGAGAAGGTGATTGCGAAGGCGATCCGGAACGGGGTGGACGTGGCGGCGTTGTTGAAGATTGATGAGAAGCTGGCGAGGAAGGCGGGCGAAGTGTTTGTACCGCAGTTACAGGTGGAAAAGGGGACGGGCTGAGGAGCCCGTCCCTTCGGGTTCGTTAGCGCTGGGCTGCGCCGCCGCGGCCCATAATCGGCCACACGTCGACGATGTCGTTGCCTTTGGCGATGTAGTAACGGTCATAGCAGTTGGTGGACATGTCGAGGTTGGAGCAGTAGATCTCGACGCGGTCACCGACCTTGATTTCGCCGCCGCCATCCTTCCAGCGGAGCAGGCCGTACTCGGCGCCCTGCTTGTCGACCTGCAGCCAGGATTGGCCCTTCACTTCATCGGTGAGCTGGGCCATGGCCTTGTTGCCATAGTCAGTGGTGACCTGGCCGGCGTGGTGCTTGGAATCGACCGTGGTCAGAACCGACATGGAGTTTTCAAAGTCCGTGTAGACCTTGTCGTTGGTCTTCCCGCCGACCTTGCGATACACCGAATCCATGAAGACGTAGGAGCCGCATTCGAGTTCGGTGAGGCCCAACTCATGGTCCATGTTGTAGGTGCCGGTGGAGCCGCCGGAGACGATCTTGACTTCCATGCCGGCCTTCTTGCTGAGGGCGACGGTTTCGTTGACACCGGCGAGATCTTCGGCCGATTTCTTACGGCGCGCTTCCCAGCCGTGGGTGTGCGAGGCGTAGCCGGAGTAGGCCATGTAGCCTTCGAAGCTGATGTTCTTGGAGGTGGCGATCTTCTGCGCCAATTCCAGCGCGGGCTTGCCGTTGGCGATGCCCTGGCGGGTGAGGCCGGCATACACGCTGACAGCAACGCGGGCTTTCACTTTCGCGGCCGCGGCGGCTTCCTGCACACGGGCGGCGACGTCATGATCGTCGACGACGAACATGAAGGTGGGGTCCTTCTTCGTCAGCGCGATGGCGCGGAGGAGGTTGTTGTAGCTGGCCGGCTGCTTGGTCCAGAGAACACCCTTGATGCCGCCGTTGGACATGAGTTCGGATTCGGCGATGGTGGCGGCGGTGATGCCGATGGCGCCGAGTGCGACCTGCCGCTTGGCAACGTCGACGCTCTTGTGCACCTTCACGTGCGGGCGGAGGTAGATGGGTGCCTTCTTGGCATAATCGGCCATCGTCTTCAGGTTCTTCTCGAAGAGATCGATGTCGACGACCATGCACGGCGTCGGCAGCATGTCTTTCGTCATGCCGGTGAAATTCTTCTTGGCGATGCGCTGCTCGAACTCCGCATAGGGGAAGGTCTTAGGATTGGCGCGGGAAACGGTGGTAGCCAACAGCGCGCTGGCGCTGGCGGTGAGGAACTGGCGGCGTGAATTCATAACGGCGATCTCCTGATTGGGAATACGACTCTGCCGGACATGGGAATTAGTGAGAGGATATCGCGGATACGCCAGGGTTAACAAGCTTTGAGAATATTTTGAACACGAACCCCGCACCGCGACTCTCCCGTAAGGACCGTGTTTACAAGGAACCGAACATCCCTCGCGATAGGATCAAATCATGCGCTTTGTCTTTCTCACTCTCGCTCTCGCGGCTGGCCTCGCCGCGCAGCAGCCGAATACAGTGATCGCGAACGTCTCCCTTTCGCAGACCATCACCACGGGAACCGCTGTGTTCTTCGTGCAGTTTCTGGACGCCAGTTCGTCGTCCACGGTCGATTCGGCGGTGGCGGCGCTTACTTCGGCGGGCGTGACGGCGTCGGACCTGGTGGATGTTGCCGTGGCGCTGAACCAGGGCTTTGTGGTGACGACGTACAACTTCAAGCTGCGCGTGGCGTCGGGACAACTTGGTGCGACGCGGGATAAGTTCATCGCCATTCAGCGGACTCTGGCGAATTCGCAGACGCAGGCGATCGGGTGGTCGAGTTCGGTGATTCCGACGGACGACGAAATCTCGACGGCGCTGCAGCAGGCGCTGCCGAATTTGTTGGCGTTGGCGAAGACACGGGCGGGCGCACTGGCGGCAGCGATGAATGCGTCGTTGGGGGCGGTGGTTACGCTGACGGCGCCGACGATTGAACCGACGGGGGCGACGGTGACGGTGTCGCTCGCGGCGACGTATGCGGTGACGGCGAATCAGTAGATCGGGAACCTTGCGCGAGTCTCCGTTGTCAAACACGGCGGAGGTTCACAATGAGAGCACTTTTACTGGCGACGGCGGTTGTGATGGCCGCGGAACCGGACGCCCGCCTGTTGCGACTGCTGTCGGAAGAGACCCAAATGGTGAGCGCCATCGATTGGGTGCGGTACTCCGATTCCCGCCTGGCCAGCCGGTTTCCGGTGTCCCTGCGCGAATTTCTTGGCCGCGACGCGCAGTCCGCAAAGCCGGCTCAGATTGTGTTCATCGGCTCGCCGGATGCGCCGTCGCTTGTCGTGTTGTTTGGCGAGTTCAACCCGGTGTCGGCTCCGGAGGGCGATGAGCCTTTGCGGATGTTCTCTCCCGAGCCGGGCGTACTTTTTGCCGGCGATCCGACGGCGTTGATCGCCGCGGTCTCCGCCTGGCAAGGAGCGGCCGCGGACCCGCCAGTATGGGCTGCGCGGTTGCGCGAGTTGGGTCGCGAATACGATAACTGGGTATTCATTCGGAATCCGCTTCCGGCCCTGGGCAAGGGGATCGCACCAGCCCCTCGGCCACGCTGGGATGCATTGAGAAAGAGCATGGAAGACGTCTCGCTAGGGGTTCGCTTTGGGGCGAGAATCGAGTGCTTTGCCACCGCCACGATGACCGGGTTTGAGGACGCCGCAGCCACCGCCGCGCTCGCCCGATGGTTGCCCGCGTTCGCAGAAACGCGTGGAGATTTTGAGTCCGATCTCGTCCCGCTGCTTGAGAATTTCGAAACCCGCCAGAACGGGAACCGCGTGGAAGTCCGGTTTTCCCTCGCGAATGACAAGATTCCGCAGTGGGGTATCAGGGTGGACTAACTACGGCAACGCCAACGCGGCGGCGATGGCGTTTTCGGCGACGGGCACCATCGCCGCGTACCCCGCGGCATTGGGAATCAGCCCATCCACCGTCAACTCCTGGCGCATGTTTCGCCCCTGCCCCAGCACGGCGTAGAAATCGGCATACACCGCCCCGGACTTCTTCGCGTACCCGCGCAGCCAGCCGTTTAACCCCAGGATCCGCCCAGGCGGACGCCGCGCGGAGAGCACCTGAAAACAGTCACAGATCGGCGTCACCGACGCCAGCACGACCTTAATCCCGTGGAGCTTCGCCAACTCCACCATCGTCTCGATATTCTCGGTCACAGTGCCTTCGGTGGCCGGCCCGGCGAACCCGGCAAAGTCATTGGCGCCGCCCATGATAACGACCACCTTGGGCTTCAACGCAATTACGTCCTGCCGGAAGCGGACCAGCATTTGCGGCGTGGCTTGCTGGGCGATTCCGCGGTTCAAATACGGCTTGCCCGGAAAGAACTCTGTCCACTTCTCAAAGATATCGTCGCCAAAGAAAACAACCCGGTTTTCACCGGGTTTCGGAGGTTTCAGCTCCGCATTGTCGCTGCCGTAGACGACCAGTTTGCCCCAGTCGCTCAACAGCCGCAGGTAGGCCGTGTTCTCGGCTTCCAGCTCCGCAATGAGTTTGGCGGGATCGGGTGTCTGCGCCGGCAAAACTGCCGCCAAGGCAATCGCCAATCCCGCCAGTTTCCACATTACTTATTCAGCCCGAAGCAGTACAGTTCGCCGTCGAAGGTGTTCACGTAGATGCGGCCGTTGGCCACGGCGATGCCGCTCCAGTGATTGAAGCGGTCGATCTGCGTGCCGCTGTTCCACAGCTCCTTGCCGGTAGCGGCATCGAGGGCATACAGAACAACGCGCGTCGACTTCGGAATGCGGCGTTCGGCGCGGAAATCCAGACCCACATCCGGGTAGGCCTGCGCCGTGTTTTCGCCGCTGCCGTAGGCGAAGACGACGCCGTTGGCGAACACGGGCGGTTCGGCCTGATCCATGTCGCGCGAAATCCAGGCGGGCTGCAGAGTGGGCTTGCCGTTCTTGCCGTCCACAACGCGGAAGGCAGCGATGGCGCCCTTCTTCACCAGACCGTTTTCAATCGGGGCCTTGTACTTGGAGTGCTTCGGCCCCCAGAAGGGCGTCAGCACCCAACGCTGGCCCTTGGCGTCCAGGTAGGAGGTTAGCGAGCCCCAGATGCCAGCTTCGGCGAAGTCGACCATTTCGTTGCAGATCAGGGGCGTCCGTTCGAGCGGCGTGCGGTGATCGTCGCCACCGATCGAATCGGTGTCCATGAAGTACAGGCGGCACTCTTTGCTGGCGTCCACCATGTACTCGTGGCCCTTGTACTCGAAGATGGTGGGCGTGACCTGCATGTCGAGATCGCGCTTCACCAGCCATTCGGCGTTCGACGGGCCGTAGTAGTCGACGAGGTCGAGCGACTTCGTTTTGCGGTCCTGCCGGACGCCGATCATGCCATTGCCGTAGACGCCGTTTTCCGGGTCCCAACGGCCGTCGCCGGTGCCGGTGTACATCGTGTCATGCTTGGCGCTGATGGCGGGTCCGGAGCGTCCCCACATGCCGCCGCCGGCCGGGCCCCAGCTGCCCACTTTGTGGGTTTCCAGGTCGTAGGTGTAGGCGGTATTCGGGTTGCCGCCGCAGCCCTGGGCGGAGTGGGTGTAGATGACGTTCTTCCAGAGGTTCATGGCGTACGGCTTGCCGTTGGGCGGCATGAACTTGGTGGGTTCGGAGATGTGCTTGCCATCGGCGGCGTTCAACTGGTTCAGGCGGCCATCCCAGCCGGCTGCATAGATCGTGTACTTGCCGGGGGCGCCGGCGGGGCCGATGGTTACGTTGGCGGTCATGCCGCCGGGGCAGAGCACGGAAGGGCCTCGGCCGGCCGGTTCCTTGAAATTGCTGGGGAGCTTGGTGTGCCAGAAGACCTTACCGGTGGCGACGTCGATGGCGTAGACGTTATCGGAGACGCCGGCCTGGATAGCGAGCTGTTTGGGGCCGGAGGGCGTGTTGACACTGCCGATGACGAGCGGCGGCAGCAGGTTGTGCATCGCGCGCGTTTCGTTTTCGAGCTTGATCTTCCACAGCATCTTAATGTCTTTGACGGTAGAGATGCTGAGGAGCTTTTCGTCCTTCTGCCAGTTGTTGCGTTGCGGGTCCCCGCCGTCGGTCAACCAGTCGGCGCCGGGGGCGGCGAAGCTGGCCAGAAGCAGGGCGGAAGAGGCAACGATGGGGAAACGATTCATGGGTCCGGCTTTCCTGACGAGAGGCTTACACCCCTCGATTATTTCACGACACTTTGAACCGTTTACTATATAACAATCCCGGGCGTTCGCAAAGAGATTGGCGGCCGGAATTTTTCGCCCCGCGCACTCGCCGCGAAGGCGGATTTGGGTATATGATCTATGTTCGGTCATGACCAGCAGAGGAGTCTTCTTGATGCCCCGTTTCGCCCGTCCTTTTGTGTCGGCAAGTTGTGCCTTTTTGGCGATGAGTGTGTTGCACGCCCAGCGTGGCGGTTCCGATTGGATGACGGTTGGCAACGACGTCCAGCGCTCCTACTGGCTGCGCGGCGATGGCAAGATCAGCGAACAGACGATGCGCAAGAGCGGCTTCGACGTGCAGTGGAAGATGAAGCTGAAAAACACCGCGCGCCAGCAACAGGCGTTGACGCCCCCGGCCTTGCTCGACTTCTACATCAGCTATCGCGGCTTCCGCACCCTGGGCTTTTTCGGCGGCAGCGGGGACACGACGATTGGCGTCGATACCGACCTTGCGCGCCTGGAATGGCAGAACGGCGCAGGGACTTCGATGGCGAAGCCCGGCACCGCCGCTTGCCCCGGTGGCATGACCTCGACGATTACCCGACCGACCATCGTGCCCTATCCGCCCTCGGGTGGCCGTGGCACCGGTCGCGCCAATCCGGCGCGTTCCGGTGTGGGCGAACCCTTTGAAGGCGCGGTGACTTTGAAGCGCGCCATGCCAGCCACGCCGCCGCCTCCTCCGCCCGCCGCCGCCAAACCGGGCCGCGTGGCCACCCCGCCCAGCCCCTTCTCCCGCACTCCGCTTTACGTCAACGCCGTCACCGGTGACGGCATGTTGCACCAGATGTATGTTTCCAACGGCGAAGAGCCGAAGGTGCCCGTGCAGTTCATCCCGGCCGGCGCGCATTCCACGGGCCTGACGGTGTTCGACGGCAATGCCTACATCGCCACCGTGAACGGCTGCAATGGCGTGGAAAACGGCATCTGGGCCATCAACCTCGAAGGCAAGACCGTGTCGCATTGGAAGGCGACGGGCAAGAATGTGGAAGGTCTGAATGGCTTCGCCGTGGGGCCGGAGGGTGAACTCTATGTCGCCAGCGGTTCGCAGTTGGTGGCGCTGAGCGAAGGCAAGCTGGCGCAGCGCGCGGCCTATTCGACCGGTGGATCGGACTTTATTTCCTCGCCGGTGGTGTTCAGTTTCGGCGGTAAGAATTTCGTGGCTGCTTCGACGGCCGATGGGCGCGTGCACGTGGTGGACGCCGCCGGCATGACCGGCGTGGCGAAGAGCGATGTCGTCGCCAAGGCCGGCTACGCGGTGGGCGCGTTGTCGAGCTGGGAAGACGAAAACAAAACGCGCTGGATTCTGGTGCCAACGGGGACGAATGTGACGGCGCTGAAGCTTGCCGAAACTAGTGGCGCGGTGGCGTTCCAGACCGGCTGGTCGACGCCGGCGCTGGTGAATCCGTTGCCGCCATCAGTGGTGAACGGTGTGGTGTTCGCCGCCGGGGCGGGGAAGGCGGGCGTGCCCGCCAAGCTCTACGCGTTTGAAGGCGCCACGGGCAAGGAACTTTGGAACAGTGGCGCGAAAATCACCTCTTACATTACGACAGGTGGTCTTTCGGCCGGTGGTGGCCGGGTCTACCTGAGCACCGCCGATAGCACGCAGTACGCCTTCGGCTTCTTCATGGAGCACTAGGTAGAATATGAGCATGCGTTTCTTTTTTCTGTTGAGCGTGGCCGGCGCCGCGCTGATGGCGCAGCTGCCCGAAGGGCCCGGCATGGCCGAAACGGCGCGTACCTGTAAGGGCTGCCACGAGGTGGAACGGTCCGTTTCCCTGCGGCAGGACAAGGACGGTTGGAACACGACGCTGACCAAGATGGTGGGCTTCGGCATGAAGGCCAAGGACGCCGATCTGGCGATCATTGCCGACTACCTGGCCAAGTTCTATCCGGCCGATGCCATTCCGCCGCTGAACGTCAATTCCTGTTCGGCGATTGAGCTCGAAAGCCGCCTGGGCATGAAGCGCTCGCAGTCGGCTGCCTTTCTGGCGCACCGCGAAAAGATCGGGAAATTCAAGACGTTTGCCGACCTGAAACAGGCACCGGGTGTGAATCCGGAAAAGATCGAAGAGAAGAAGACGCAGATCGTTTTCCAATAGGCTTCCGGCGCGATACGCTAGTGGGTTCATGCCCACATCACGTCGAACGTTTTTGTACACCCTGAGCGCGGCGGCTCCGCTCGCCGCGCAGGCTTCGAAGGACGCCGTACGGCTTGGCTTCATCGGCAGCGGCATCCGCGGGAAGCAGTTGATCGATGAGTTTCAGGCCGTGCCGGGGTGCAAGGGCATTGCCGTCGCGGATCTGTACGATGGGTGCCGGGAACGCGCCAAAGAGCAGTTAGGCGCGGGGATCCAAGCCGTTCGCGAGTACCGCGCGGTGTTGGACAACAAGGACGTGGACGCGGTGGTCATCGCCACGCCCGACCACTGGCACGAGCGGATTGTGCTGGACGCATTGTCCGCCGGCAAGCACGTCTACATTGAGAAGCCGATGACGTGGAGCTTGGCGGAGGGGCCGCGGATCATTGCGGCGGCCAAAAAGTCCGGAAAGGTGTTGCAGGTGGGCAGCCAGGCGAAGACGTCCTCGCTGACCGCGAAGGCGAAGGAAATCATCGCCAGCGGGGCGCTGGGGAAAGTGAACATGATTCGCATGGCGAATCATCGGAACTCGGCCGAAGGCGCCTGGCAGTATCCAGTGCCGCCGGACGCCAGCGAGCAGACCATCGACTGGCCGACGTGGCTGGGTAAGGCGGCCAAGCGCCCGTTCGATCCGCACATCGTGTTCCAGTGGCGGCGGTTCTGGGATTTCTCGGGCGGCGTGGCGGCGGACCTCTTCGTGCACCAGTTCACGCAGATGCACGAGATGATGAACGTGAAAGCGCCGGTAGCGGCGGTTTCGATGGGCGGGACCTACAAGTGGAAAGACGGGCGCACGGTGCCCGACGTAATGAATTCGCTGGTGGAATACCCGGAAGGCTTCATCGTAGACGTGTATGTGAATCAGGCCAACAGCCAACAGCCTCGCGGGATTTTCATCTACGGCGACCAGGGGACGTTGCAGGTGGAATGGACGAAGTTGACGCTGACGCTGGAGCCCAAGCAAGGCGACGCACAGCACTACGGCAGCATTAACTTTCCGAAGAAGACGCGGGACGAGTACTTGGCGAAGTATGCCGGGGAGGCGGGTGCGCCCAGGCCTGAGCCGAAGGAGATTCCCGTGGAGCGCGACCAGACGCACAATTGGTGGTTTATCGATTCCATTGTGAACAACAAGCCCAGCCGCGAGAACGCCGAAGAAGGGCATTACGCGGCCGCCGCGGCGCACCTGTGCAACCTGGCCTACCGCAACAAGACCCGCGCCAGCTGGGACCCGATGACGGGCAAGGTGAAACTGTAATCCGATGACGGGCGGCGAGTGTTTACTACGCACGTTGGTGGCTTCCGGCATCGACGTTTGCTTCATGAATCCCGGAACTTCAGAGATGCATTTTGTCTCGGCGCTGGACCGTGTACCGGAGATGCGCGGGGTGCTGTGCCTGTTTGAGGGCGTGGCTTCGGGCGCGGCGGATGGGTATGCGCGGATGACCCGGAGGCCCGCGGCGACGTTGCTGCACCTCGGTCCGGGGCTGGCCAATGGGTTGGCGAACTTCCACAATGCGAAGAAGGCGTGGACGCCGATTGTGAACCTGGTAGGGGAGCATTCCACCAAACATCAGCAATATGATGCTCCGCTAAGCGGTGATATTGATGCATTTTGTGCCCCAATTAGCGCAAAAACGGTGCGTTTAGAGAACGTTTTTGACATGGGTTCGGTGGCCGCGGAGGTGATTTCGGAGGCGCGGAGGTACCCCGGACGGATCGTTTCGATGATCATCGCGGCGGACTATTCGTGGTCGGAGAGCGGGGCCGCCGGGTTTGCGGCGGCGCCGGCGCGTCCGCCGATGCCGGCGTCGCGGCCGGCGTTCGGGCCGGGTGCCGGGTTCCTGCTGGGTGGGCAGCTTTTAACGGGAAAGGGATTGGAGTACGCCGCGCGCCTGGCGGCGGCGGGCTACAAGGTGTTTGCCGACCGGAATACGGCACGGGTTGAGGGTGGACGTGGACGGTTTCAGCCTGAACGGATCGCCTATTTTCCGGGTCCGGCGCAGGCGCAGTTGGCGGGGTTGAAGGAATTGGTCCTGGTTGAGGCGAAAAATCCGGTTTCATTCTTCGGCTATCCGAACGACGCGAGCCTGCTGGCGCCGCCGGATTGCCGGGTGGTGACGCTGGCCGGGATTGAGGAAGACGGGTTGGGGGCCCTGGAGGCGCTGGGGTTGCCGGAAGCGGGGTTCGCGGACGTTCCGGAGGCCGTGTTGCCGGACGCCGATTCACCGTTGACGCTGGAGACGATTGGCGCGGCGATTGCGGCGCTATTGCCGGAAGATTCCATTATTTGCGACGAGATGATCTCGAGCGGGCCACCGGTGATGGAACAGGTGGCGCGGGCGAAGCGGTACGACTTTTTACCGGTGACGGGTGGGTCGATCGGGCAGGGGTTGCCGGTGGGCGTGGGGGCGGCGGTGGCGTGTCCGGACCGGAAGGTGGTGGTGCTGGAGGCCGATGGCAGCGCGATGTACACGCTGCAATCCCTCTGGACGATGGCACGCGAGGGGCTGGACGTGGTGACGGTGATCTTCAACAACCGTCGGTATCGGATCCTGGATATCGAGATGCGGCGGACCGGGGCGCCGGGTTTTGGCGACCGGTCGAACGACATGGTGGACCTGACGAGGCCGAACCTGGATTTTGTGAAGCTCTCCGAGGGGATGGGGGTTCCGGCGACGCGGGCCCGGACGCTGCGCGAGTTTATCGATCAGTTTGCCGCCGGGATGCGCGAGAAGGGGCCGCGGCTTATTGAGCTTGAAATAGTGCAATAGCCTCGGCGGTGCGGAGGTAGCGGTCGAAGATCTGGTGCTTTTCGACGCCAGGGCCGGGCTTCAGTTGGGACATGCCTTGTATTTGCAGCATGTTGGGGCTGATGCGGCCCCACCCGAACTGGCGGTGGACGTCGCCGTCCTGGAGTTTGCCGTTGATGACGTAGCTGATGACGTTGGGGCCGGCGTCGACGATGGCGACGATGTGGCGCAGCTTTTCGGTGCTGGGGTCGGATGCCCAGGTGTTGATGGTACGGCCGTCCGTGAGGGTGAGTTCGACAGCGTTGTTTTCAATGGCTTTCAGCGTTACTCCGGGAGCGGAGAGCAGGACAGTGCCGGGTTTGGCGTCCGATACCCAGACATCTAGGGTAAAGCTCTGGAGGTGGCGGCGGTTGTTGAACGGGAAGTTGGGCTTGATGGGCGCGGATGGCGCCGCGACGGGAGCCCAGAGGCCGTTGAGGAGGTCGGGCGAGATTTCGTGGACCCGGGCGATCTCTTTTTCGGTTTCCGTCAAGTAGTATTTGCCGGCGTCTTCGACGAGGTCGGGGTAGCTCATGCGCATGGCGACGTCGTCGTTGTAGAGCACGATTTCGGGTTGGGACCATTGGATGCGGCCGTTGACTTCGGTGCCGCCGGAGAGCCAGACGGGGTTGCGATCGTCGTAGGCGATGGTGCGGCGGCGGGGGCTTTCCCGGATGAAGCGGCCGCCGTGGTTGTGGAACCAGTATAGGTATTTGCCGTTTTCGGTGCGCCAGGCGAAGTTGGCGGCGCGCGGGTGTTTCATGAGGCGGCCGTCGGCGTAGCGCATGTACTGGGAGGGTTCCCAGGTGTGGCCGCCATCGCGGGAATAGGTGTGAGCGGAGTAGCCGTCGATGGTGCGGAAGACGCAGAAGATGGAGCCATCGGCCATGACAGAGAAGGACTGTTCTTCGGCGATGGAGCCGCCGCCCTGGGGGGCGCGGATGCCGATGTCGCCATCGGGGAGGGTGGACCAGGTGATTTTCTTCGGGTCCTTTTCGGTGAGGATGTTGTGGCTTTTGAGCAGGACGCCTTCTGACGAAGTGAAGAAGCCTTCGCCGAAGCCGCCGACTTTGTGGAGCGGCACCATGCCGGCGCCTTTGTAGGCGAAGGCTTTGCCGACGGTCCAGAAGAACTTCAGCTTGCCCTGATAGGGGTTTTTGCGGTCGATTTCGAAGTCGCGCTGGGGGATGTCGTAGCGTTCTTTGGACCAGGTGCGGCCGTGGTCGTCGGTGTATTTAAAGACGAAGTGGCCGAGGGAGTCGACGCGTTTGTTGAAGCCGTCTTTGTAGGTAGGCTTGTCGGCGATGACTTGGCGGACGTTGTCGGTGTTGTGGTTGTAGAAGACGTAGACGCGGCCGGAGGTGGCCTTGAGCATGACGGCGTAGGAGGCTTCGGGGCCGGTGCCGGGTTCGATATCGACGGGTTTATCCCAGGTCTTGCCGCGGTCCGTGCTTCGGACGCTGACGACGTGCTGGCCGCCGGCACCTTCGACACCTGGACCGGTGGTGATGACGCAGAGCCAGGCGCCGTCATCGGTTTTGACGATGTAGGGCTGGTCGGCGTAGAACTCGTCGGGGATGACGGAGCCGGTGGTGATGTTGCGCGGATCGACGGGCTGGGCTGAGGCCACGGCGGAGAGGAGGAGGAAGAGGAGAATGGGGCGCATGATTAGAAAGTGAGTTTGAGGGAGAGCTGGACCTGGCGTTCGCCGCTGGCGGCGTTGATGACGCCGAAGCCATTACCGCCGAGTTGCTGGGCGGGGCGGCCGAAGTAGGGTGTATTTGTCAGGTTAAACGCTTCGGCGCGGAAAAGGGCGCGGAGCGGTTCGCGAATGTTGAACGACTTTTGGACGGCGGTGTTGTAGGCGACCCGGGCGGGGCCGCGTGCGTCGGGGATCGTGCGGCCGACGTTGCCAAACGAGAAGGCGGGGGGCACGGTGAACTGGGAGGTATCGAAGTAGCGGAGGAGGCGAGACTGGGGCCTGCCTGATAGGTTGGCCGAGACGCCTGTGGAGTTCGGCCGGAGTACGCCGCCACCCACACCAGAGTTGCCGATGGAGGAGAGGGCGAGCGGAAAACCGGTATTGGTGGAGAAGGCCCCGGACCAGGACCAGCCCTTGGTGACGGTTTTCAGGAAGGCGTTGGCGGTGAGAGCGCGGATCTGGACGGTGTGGGAGATCACGAGGCGCTGAGACACATCGCCTTCGGAGACGGCACGTTCGGCGGCGAGATTGTAGGCGTTTTGCACGGGAGGGACGAAAGCGTTTTCGCCAAAGATGCGACCGGAACCGTTATCGATTAGTTTGGCTTTCGTGTAGACGATGGTCAGATTATATCCCCGGCTGAAGCGCTTTTCGGCGCGGAGTTGGAGCGAGTGGTAGCCGGAGTTGCCCATGTTCTGGGCGAGGGCGGGGGAGTTGGTGGAGACACCGGTGTAGTGGGGATAGGGCCTGAGGAGTTGGCTGCGGGCGATGGTGCGGTTGGCGAAAAGGCCGAGATTGGTGAGGCCGAAGAAGGGATTCTCGACAGCTTGGGCGAGGCCGGCGCCGAGGGCCTGGTATTTGGGATCCACCTGATTGAAATCTAGGGAGACGGGGATGTGGACCCCTCTATTGCCGGCGTAGCCAGCTTCGATGAGGATACCGGCGAAGGACTGGCGCTGGATGGTGAAGCTCCACTGCTGGTTGTAGACATTGGAAATGTTGCCGCGGTCCATGAAGAGAATACTCTGGCCGAGGAGAAGTCTGTCGGCCTGGGAGGTGGGGAGGCTGGCGAGGCCGTTGGGATAGGGATTGTCGATGGACTGTGCGAAGCCGACTCCATCGGGACTGGCAGAGACCCAGGGTGTCGTTAGCGAGAAGCCGGGTGTGCCGTAGTTGCTTGCCGAAGTGGTGCCGAAGCGGGGAGCGAAGAAGATGCCGTAGCCGGCGCGGAGAACGAAGGTCGGGCTGACACGGTAGGCAAGGCCGACGCGGGGCCCGAAGTTCTTGTAGGTGCTGTTGTACTGGCCCCTGGGTTGGCCGTCGCGGCCGGCGTAGCGGAGGACACCTTTCAGCGGGCCGATAGCGGGGACGCTAATGGGAAAGGGGGCATTGAAATCGAAATTGGCGAAACAGTCGTATTTTTCCTGACGCGGCTGATCGTACTCCCAGCGGACGCCGGCGTTGAACGTAAGTTTTTTGAACTTGATCTGGTCGTTGATGAATAGACCGTTGTAGAAGTTCCTGACGCGCAAGGCGGGGACACCGGAGACATTGCCGCTGCCGAAGCCGATCAGGAGCGACGCCAAGCCATTGCCGGCACCGAGGGTGGGGACGAGCGGGTTTGGACCCTGGGTTTGGGAGAGGGCAAAGGAGTAGGAACCGGACGGAGCGGCGCCCTGGTAGGGAGTCTGGTCATAGAAGCGGACATCGGCGCCGTAGACGAGGGTGTGGCGGCCATGGATTTCAGTCTGTTCGGCGACTAGCGTATAGACGCCGTTGCCGCGGCGGATGCGATCGCCGGAGGCGGGTCCGAGTTGGCCATAGTTGGCAACGGCGACGGTGGGGAACAGTTGTTCGTCGACCTGGGCGGCGAGGGCGGCGGGGAAGCCAAGAGTGGTCAGATTGACCTTGCCATCGGCGAGGGGGATACGGCCTTCGAAGCGGCGGGTGGCGCCGATGCGGAAGTTGAGAATCCGGGTGGCCGAGAGGAGAGTGGTGAGGTTGACGGAGGCGTTGTGGACACGGTTCACGGTGACGCCAAGGACGTTATCGGCGATGTTGTTGTAGGGGCCGGAAGTGCCTGTATCGCCGGTGTTGTAGGTATAGCGGCCGAAGAGGGAGTGGCGGGCGTTGATGCGGTGATCGATACGGGCGGAGTACTGGTTGGAGTTGACGTAGCTGGAGGGGGCGAAGACGAAGTTGTTGATGAGGGCGGCGGTATCGCCAGGGCGGTTGGGCAGGGGGTAGAAGCCGACGAGGTTGCGGCCGACTTTGGACTGGCGGTCGGCGGGGACGATGGCGTTCGGGAAGGGGGCACGGGTGAAAGCGGTACCGGTGTTGGTAGTTGTGACGGGATCGAAGATGGTGACGAGATTACCGTTGGCGGCACGGCTGCGAGAAAAGTCTCCGGTTCGTTCGGCGGCAGTGGGAACCGTCAGGATGCCGGCGGCACCGGCGGCGTTTTCGCGGTGGCCCTGGTAGTCGGCGAAGAAGAACGTCTTGTCGCGGGCGATGCGACCGCCGACGACGGCGCCGAACTGATTGAAGTGGGAAACGGGGCGAGCCTGGTTGCGGGCGTTGGAGAAGAAGTTGTTGGCACGAAGGCGGTCATTGCGGAAAAACTCGTAGAGAGTGCCGTGGAAGTCGTTGGAGCCCCCCTTGGTGACGACGTTGATGACGCCTCCGCCGGAGCGGCCGTATTGGGGGCCAAAGGAGTTGGTGAGCACCTTGAACTCCTGAGTTCCATCCGGGTTGGGGGAGAAGGCGTAATTGTTGTTTTCCGGGAGCATGATGGAGACGCCGTCGACCAGGTATTCGTTGGTGCGGAAGCGGCCGCCGTTGATGGAGATGTCGGATTGGACGAAGAGGGGGGTGCTGGTGTCGCCAGTGGAAGCGGTGCCCCCGCTGGCGCGCGGGTTGACCTGAACGCCGGCGGTGAGGCCGGCGAGATCGAAGATGTTGCGGCCCTGGATGGGGAGTTCCTCGACGGCGCGGGTGGAGACGGCCTGGCCGAGGGAGGCGGATTCGGAATCGACAAGCGGGGCTTCGCCGGTGACCGTAACGGTGGAGGAGGCTTCGCCCAGTTGGAGTTGGAAGTCGGCGCGGATGGTGGATTCGACCTGGATTGTGACGCGGTCCCGGAGGGATTGTTTGAAGCCGGGCGCATTGACGCGGATGCGATAGGGGCCGGGGCGGAGGTAGAGGGACTGATAGAGACCGGCGGTGTCGGTGTCGGATTTGACGGATTGGTTGGTGTCGATATTGGTGATCTCGACGGAGGCGCGGGCAATGGGTGCGCCCGAGGGGTCGGTGATGTTGCCGAGCAGGGAGCCGGTGATGTTCTGGGCGGCGAGAGATAGGGGCAGCAGGAAGAGAAGGAGGCGTGCGGTCATGGCGAGATCCTCTTGATTTCAAACTGGTACATCAGTTTTGATCGTTTAGCGTAGCCGAGGCGGACGGGAGTGTCAAGGCAGTGATGTAAACTGGAGTACCAGTTATGAGCATTGTGGCGGAGACGAGACTAGCGGGAAAAGCCTACGAATGGGTGCGCGCGGCCATTCTGGAAGGCCGTCTGCCGCCAGGCACGCCTCTATCGCGCCGGAAGCTGGCCGACGAATTGGGAATGAGTGCCGTCCCGGTGGGGGATGCGATTGGCCGGCTTGAGGCGGAGGGATTAGTGGAGAGCCGGCCGCGGGCGGGAACGCGCGTGCGGATTGCATCGGCGGACGAAATCCATGGAAATTACGTATTGCGGGAGGCATTGGAGACGCATTCGGCGCGGCTGTTCGCTGAATTTGCGACGCCGGCGGACCGGCGGCGTTTGACGGCGGCCGCGAGCCGATTGGATTTGGCCTACAACGCGATAGGGACCGGATCGCCGGAGCGGCGAGCACGCGTGGAGCGGACGCACATCGATTTCCACATGATGATCGCCAGGGCCGCGGGCGTGGAAGTGCTGACGAATGCGATTGAGCGGAGCCGAGTGCTCCTGTTCAATTGGGTGTTTACAGGGACCGCCGAGTTTGCGCCGATGCCTGAGCGATGGCATCGGGACCTGGCGGAGGTACTTGTCTCGGGTACGGCGGATGAAGCTGGGAGTGCGATGCGCATTCATGTCCGGTTCCGGATGGAAGAGGTGATCGCGCGACACCGGGAGTTGGCCTCGGAACCAGTGAGAATGGCACGAGGGCCGCAGCGGGGATCGGACAAGTAATTTACCGCAGGATTGCGGGTTTGAGGGTCCAGGCTTGGAGGCGGGCCTGGTCCAAAAGCTCTGGGGCGGAGAAGCCTTTGGGATGGATGACCCAGCCGTAGGTCTTGTCGGTGTCGGCGGCGACGTGGCGTTCGAAGGCCGTCACGCCCTGGCGGATCTGGACTTCGGGGCCGCCATTGTCGCTGGCGAGAGTGGCGGCGAAATCGGGAAGCGACAAGCGTTCGGACCCGGCCCAGACCGTGTGGGGAAGCCGCTTGTGGGCGCGGATGTAGCCGATGGCGTCCAGCTTGGCGCGGTCGAAGAGCATGCGGGAGAGGGTCGGGCCAGCGGTCACCGTTTTGCCGCGGGCGACCGGGCCGTCCACGTATTGGGCTTCGAGGCCGAGGAGGGCGAGGACTTGGTCGGCGGCGGAGTAGGGGCCTTGGATATCGATTGCCGTTTGGAACTGGCGGCGGGCGGCGTCCGCGGTTGGCAGTTGGACCGGTTCCTGGAAGAGCAGCGGCAACTGGCGGGCGGTGACGATTTGGACGCCTGGGATGGATTGGACGTGGCGGACGAAATCGAAGAGAGATTTGTAGGCGGCTTCGGCCGATTCGGGGGCGCGGCGGCGAGGCATTTTGTAGCCTTCGGGCGGGGTATAGTTGCCGCCGAGGAAGTTGACGCCGTCCCAGAATTCGGTGGCGGAGAACTCGGTGGGGTGGAAGTAGGTTTGAATGACGCCGCCTTTTCCGCGGAGGGAATCGACCATGCCGGTGAATTTCTGGTTGGTGGCGGCGAGGGTCTC
>JBIKOG010000308.1:0-7758 GCA_044358225.1 Bryobacteraceae bacterium
GGGAGCACAAGCGGGGTAGGATGGGCTATGATATTGCCGAGCCGCGAGGAAAAGATGGCCGCGATTGAGCCGGTGGTGTTGACGTACACGTCGGTGCTGTCAGCGGGGCACTTTGCGATGTTTGGTCAGGCGCCGTGGCGGATGCATGCGGAGACGGCGTTTCAGATGCAGTATCGGGATATGGCGGAGTTTTTGTTGGGGGAAGCCGGGGCGGGGCGGATGGTGGCGGCGGATTATTTTGAGCCGGGGTTTGTGGGGGCGTGGGATTTGCCGACGTGGCGGGAGGAGTGGCGCGAGGGGATTGGGGTGCGGCTGGGGGGGTTGGGGTATGACCGGTTGGGGGAGGCGGCGTGGGTTACGCATAAGTGCGTGCCGCGGTTGGAGGCGGAGGTGCGGGAGGCGTGGCGGATGTTTTATGGGGCGATGACGGATGGGGAGTATCGGCGGGAGTTTGTTAGGCAGGTGGAGTTGAGGCGGCGGGAGTTGGTGCCGTTCCATGTGAAGGTGGAGTTGTTGTACCTTTAGCCGGGGTCGGGGTCGGGGGTGAAGATTTGCTCGATGGGTTGGTTGAAGAGGCGGGCGATTTTGAAGGCGAGGGGGAGGCCGGGATCGTACTTGCCGGTCTCGATGGCGTTGATGGTTTGGCGGGAGACGCCGAGGGAATCGGCGAGGGTGGCCTGGGAGATTTCGCGTTCGGCGCGGAGGACGCGGAGGCGGTTTTTCATGCGTACCTCCGGGCCAGTTTGACGAGGACGAAGGCGCGGACGATGTCGAGGAAGAGGTAGAGGCCGGGGTTGATGTTCCAGCCGAAGACCAGGGCGAGGCCGCCGAGCAGGAGCGACACGGCCATGCCGAGCAGGTAGGTGATGGCCATGGCTTCCATTTGGAGGCGGCGGCTGAGTTCGTCGAGCTGGGAGACGTAGAGCCAGAGGCGCCAGGCGATGAAGGTGAATACGGCGCCGGGGAGAATGGCTAGCGGCCAGCGGACGAGAGGGTAGGACTTGGCGAAGGGGGTGAGGAGTATTACTCCGAGCACCAGGACGCCGAGGGCGTAGTAGCAGGCGGTTTGGTAACTTTGACCGCCGGGGGAGCCGGGGCCGAAGGTGCCGATCCAGAGCATGGAGCCGGTGGGCCAGGAACTTTTGTCATCGTCAGATTGCATTTCGGTAAAGCCTCCTGCTCACAATGTAATGTTTACTTGTCTTTTTGGCAAGTTAAAACTACACGCGAACGTGAGTTTTTCGATGGGACAGTTTGTTCTTCATTGCCGCGATGTGGCGGATTGGGAGACGGAGCGGTGGGCTGGATGGAAGTGTGAAGGAAGGTGAATCGATGTCCTAGGAGTTGGCGCCTGTCGGCTCTCGGGTTTTTCCGGGGGAGACAGGCCCTGTGGAAATATTGTGGAAAAGGAGGGACTTTCCGGGGTGACAGTCACCTAGGAAAAGGCTGAGGGGGGAGGGACGGAGAGGGTGGCGGACCAGTCGAGGAGGCGCTGCCATTCGCCGGGGCCTAGGGGGATTCCCGATTCTTTGCGCTGTTTCTCGAATCTCGCTTCGGGTTCGCCGGCGATTAGGACTTCGTCGAAACCGGCTCCGGGCGTGGCGCTGTGGAGATAGTTGGTTAGCTTGTCCATGCGCTCACCGAAGACTTCGGCGCCTACGAACTTCGCGGGGTCGATGGCTAGGAAGCTGTGGCTTACGCCCATCGGGCGGTCCTTGACGCGCAGGCCGCCGACTTCGGTGCTCATGGCGCCGCCGCCTAGGATGGCGCAGAGGATTTCTACCATCACGGACAGGCCCGTGCCCTTGTAGCCGCCTAGGGGCATGATCAGGCCGTTGAAGGCTTCGACTGTGTTCGTCGTCGGGCGGCCTTCTTTGTCCATCGCCCAGCCGGCGGGGATCTCTTCCTGCTTGTTGTGATAGGCCTTGAAGATTCGGTTGGCGGCTACTGTTGTTGTTGCCATGTCTAGGAGCCAACTCGACTCCTCCGGCCCGGGGACGGACATGCAGATCGGGTTGGTCCCGAGGCGCGGGTCCTTGGCTTGGTAGGGCGGGACAATCGGGGAGGCGTTGCAGAAGGCGAAACCGATTAGACCTTCGCTCGATATCTTGCGGCCCCAGTAGGCGGCGGCTCCGAAATGGTTGGCGTCTCTTGCTACTACGAACGCGATGCCGTTCTGTTTGGCCAGGCGGATGGCGTGGTCGCAGCAGATCGAGGATGTCACGGCTCCGAGGCCGTTCGCGGCATTGTAGAGCATCGTCCCGCCGCTCTCGCGAATGGCGTCCCCGTCCTCGGCTCCGTTGATGAGGCCGTTCTTTAGCTGGTCGAGGTAGTAGGGCAGCAGTTGCATGCCGTGCGAGTCGACGCCTCGCAGATTGCCGAAGATCAGGTTGGAGGCTACGAGCGCCGCGCGGTGGGGCGCTACGCCTACGCCTTCGAGGAGTTGCTGGGCGAACTTTTCCAGCTTCTCGTGGTTGATGACGGTGAATTGATCAGCCATGTTTGGCCGCCAAGTGGGCCGCGATGGCCTGGAGGAGTTCGATCTCTTCGATGTGGAACGTGCGGGGTTCGCGGTTGGCGATTCCGTAGGCTCCGATGGCGGCACCGTTGCGCATCATGGGGACGACGATGGCGCCTTCGAGACCGGTTAGCTTCGCTCCCGGGCGGACGTCGCCGGTGACGTCGGTTTGGATATTGCAGGCGGTGACGGGCACCGCGCGTTGGACGGCCAGGCCGGCCATTCCCTTCCCTACCGGGATCAGGCGGAAACGTTCGACGGCAGCCTCGGGGATGCCGCGGCTGGCGGCTTTCAGGTGCAGCACGCCGTCGGCTTCGAGCAGGTGGACGGTGCCGCTGTCGGCGGCGAAATGTTGCAACGTCGCTTCGAGGGCGTCGGCCAGGGTGGCGGCCGACTGGATGGGCTCGGGAATGGCTGGCATGGCTACTTCTTTACGTTCGGGAACAGGAGGCGCTGGACTTCGACTTTGTCGAGGTCGGCTTTGGTGATGACGCGGGCGGACAGGTCGATGCGCTTGGGCGGGGTTTGGCCGTTGAGCTTATCGACGATGGTTTTGACGGCGTCGTGACCCATGCGGTAGGGGTCCTGGACGACCATGGCGGCGATGACGCCGGCCTTGAGGTCTTCGACCATGCCGTCGCTGGAATCGAAGGCTACGAGGTGGACTTTGCCGTTGAGGCCGCGGGATTTGAGAGCCAGGCTGGCGCCGACGGAGGAAGGCTCGGAACTGGCGAAGAGGCCGTCGAGATCGGGGTTGGCGGTGAGGATGTTTTCCGTGGCGGCCATGGCCTTGGAACGATCCGACTGGCCGAACTGCTGGGCGACGATGCGGATGCCGGGGAACTCGGCCTTGATCACCTCTTCGAAGCCGCGTTCGCGGTCCATGGTGGAACCGCTGCCGGGGGCGTGCATGACCATGCCGACTTTGCCGTTGCCGTTCAGGAGGCGGGCGAGGGTGCGGCCGGCCATCTGGCCGCCTTCGTAGTTGTTGGTGGCCAGGAAGCTCATGTAGTTTTCTGAGTCGAGGCCGGAATCGAAGACGGTGAGGGGGATGCCGGCGGCGGCGGCGCGATCGACGGCGCCGACGAGGGCGTTGCGTTCGGTGGGGGCGAGGGCGATGCCATCGACTTTGCGGGAGATGAAGCTATCGACGATTTGGATCTGGCGGGGGTATTCGGTTTCGGCGGCGGCGCCGTTCCATTCGATCTGGACGCCGAACTCTTCGCCGGCGGCGAGGGCGCCGGCTTGGACGCTGAGCCAGAAGAGATGGGAGGTGGCCTTGGGAACGACGGCGATCACCTTCTTCGTGCTTTTTTGGCAGCCGGTGATGGTGGCGAGGATGAGGACTACGGCGAGGGTGGCGCGTTTCATTGGGCGCACCAGCCACCGTCAATCAAGATGTCTGTTCCGGTGATGAAGCCGGCGTCTTCCGAGCAGATGTAGCGGACGAGTTTGCCGATCTCTTCGACCTGGCCCCAGCGGCCGACGGGGATGGCGGCGAGGAACTTGGCGTTGGCTTCCGGGTTGTTGATGAGGGGCAGATTCATTTCGGTGGCGAAGGGGCCGGGGCTGATGCCGACGACGGTGACGCCTTCGGTGGCGAGTTCGAGTCCGAGGGCTTTGGTGAAGCCCAGAAGCGCGGCTTTGGAGGTGGAATACGCCGTGCGGCCGGGGAGCGAGACGTGGCCCATGATGGAGGTCATGTTGACGATTCGGCCGTAGCCTTTGCCCTTCATGACAGGCACGAAGGCGCGGCAGGCGAGGAAGACGCTGGTGACGTTCGTATCGTTGACGCGGCGCCATTCTTCGAGGGTGAACTCGTGTACGGGTTTGCGGATGTTGATGCCGGCGTTGTTGATGAGGATATCGACGCCGCCGAAGCGGGCGAGGGTTTGGTCCTTGAGAGCGTCGATGGCGGCTTCGTCGGTGACGTCGGTTTTGACGCAGAGGGCCTGGGCACCGAGCGTTTCAGCTTCGGCGGCGACGGCGGCCATGGCCTCTTCATCGCGGGCGGCGAGAACGATGTTGACGCCTTCGGCGGCGAGGGCGAGGGCCATGGCTTTACCGAGGCCTCGGCTGCCGCCGGTGATGACGGCGGTTTTTCCAGTTAGAAATGCACTCATAAAATTTTTATCGATTGGATTGGCGGGACTGGCGGAGGGCTTCGAGCAGGGCGTCGGCCACGGCGCGGGGGCGGTCCACGTTTTCGAGGGAGATGTTACCGGATTCGCCGAGGGCTTCGACGGAGAGATTGCCGACGCCGACGAGGCGCTGGCCGAGGGTTTGGGTGACGCTGACGTCGCGCACCTTATCGAGCATGATGTTGCGTTGGGTTTTGCTGACGAGGCCGTCTTCGTAGCGGAGGATGCCGGGGGTGAGGGTGAGGCGGCGGGCGTTGAGGCGGACGTGCTTCATGGAGGCCCAGAGATCGATGGCGACGGGAAGGATGAGGAGGGCAAAGAGTTCAACGGGTTTGAAGCCTTGGGACTGGAGGAAGACGACGATGGCGACAAATAGGATGGCGCTCAGGACGTACCAGAGAATGATGCCTTTGATGGAGGGGCGAATAACGAGGTCAGCCATGCATTTAGTTTGACGGAAACCGTAGGGGGGTTACGCGTTATTGTACAGGAGTCGCTGCCGTATGATGACTAAAGGAGGTTCGATGATGAATCGACTGACGAGAGTTGGGCTGGTGATGGCGCTGGGCGCGCCGATGATTCTGGCCGATTTCAAGTATGACCAAACGTCCCGGATGACGGGCGGCGCCATGATGGCGATGATGAAGATGGCGGCGCGGTTCAGCAAGGGCGCGCTGGATGGACAGAATTCGACCATTGCGGTAAAGGGCAACCGGATGGTGATGAATCATGGCAAGACGGCCACGATTTACGATCTGGACAAAGAGAATATTACTGAGATCAATTTCGAGAAGAAAGAGTACTCGGTGATGACATTCGCCGAGATGAAGGCGTTTCTTGAGAAGACGGTGATGAAGACGGGTTCCGGGCCGTCGGACACCTCGATTGAGGTGGACGTGAAGGAGACGGGGAAGACCGATACCATCAACGGGCTGCCGGCGAAGGAAGTCTTGATGTCGATGAAGTTTGAATCGACGAATCCGCAAACGGGCCAGAAGGGCGAGATGCGGATGGAGATGAGCAACTGGATGACGTCGAAGTTGCCGGGCTACGACGAGGTGGCCGATTTCCATAAGCGGATGGCGGTGAAGATGGACATGGCGGCGATGTTTGGCGGGGCGCAGGCGGGGATGGGAAAAGGGATGGCCGCGGCGGCGAAGAAGATGGCGCTGATGGACGGGGTGCCGGTGTTGCAGATTATGCGGATGATGCCGACCGATCCGGAGCAGATTAAGCAGATGGAACAGATGCAGCAGGCGCAGGCGCAACAGGCCTCGCAGCCGCAGCCTTCGGCTGGTCAGGCGGCGGGCGATGCGGCGGCTGGGGCCGTGGCCGGGCGACTGGGCCGGATTGGCGGGTTGGGCGGTGGACTGGGCGGGCTGGGTGGAATGCGCCGGAAGAAGGCCGAAGAGCCGCCTCCGCCGCCGCCTCCTTCGACGCCCGCGGCTCCGGCTGAGCCTTCGAAGGGTTCGTTCAGCTCCGAGGCTTCGCTGATGGAGATGACGATTGAATCGAAGAACTATTCGAATTCGGGCGTCGATGATTCGATGTTCGCGGTTCCGGGCGGGTTCAAGGCAGTGAAAAGCGCGATGCAGAAGTGAGCCCTTCTGTCCATTTGGACCTATGGAAACAGCGGCTGGGGGAGGTCCCGGCGTGGGTTTGGGAGCGGACGGAGCTGGAAACCCTGGTCCTGGCAGATAACGAATTGACCGAAGTCTCCGCGCAGGTATCGCTGCTGCGGAGACTTCGGATGTTGGATTTGGGGCACAACTTTTTGGCGGCGGTTCCGGAGGCGCTGGGGGAGTTGGAGGGGTTGACCGACTTCTTGTATTTGCACGATAACCGGCTGGCGGGGTTGCCGGAGGCGATGGGGCGGCTGCGGCGGTTGCGGTATTTGAATTTGAGTGAGAACCGGTTTGGGGCGTGGCCGGAGGCGTTGGGGGGGATGACGGGGCTGGTGGAGTTGCGGATGGGGGATAACGCGTTGGAGGCGTTGCCGGACGCGGTGGGAAAGCTGTGGCAGTTGCGGGAGCTGCATTTG
Organism: Bryobacteraceae bacterium; assembly: GCA_044358225.1. Classification (GTDB taxonomy): domain Bacteria; phylum Acidobacteriota; class Terriglobia; order Bryobacterales; family Bryobacteraceae. The sequence goes on from JBIKOG010000308.1 coordinate 6,701, forward strand.
CGGAATAACCGGTTGACGGGGCTGCCGGAGGGGATTGGGGAGTTGAAGCATTTGCGGCAGCTGGATTTGCGGGGGAATCCGCTGGTTAGTTTGCCGGAGGCGTTGTTGCGATTGCCGCGATTGGAGAAGTTGGATTTGCGGTGGGTGACGGGGTTGGAGGAGCCGATGTGGTTGGGGGTGCTGGAGGGGCGGGGTTGTTTGGTGTATCGCTAGGTTAAATGGGGACGGGGACGCCGGCGAGGCGGGCGATGGCGAGGGCGCTGGATTGGGTGTTGATGCCGGGTTTGAGGAGATAGTCGAAGGCGAGGGGGTCGGCGGCGGTGCGTGCGCACATGTGGGCGTTGTGGGGGGAGAGGTTTGTGAGGGCGAGGTCGTGGGTGGAGACGGCGCCGATGGCGTTGTTGGCGGTTAGGGTTTCGAGGACAGATTGAGCGGCTTGGCGGCGGTCGGCTGAGTTGGTGCCGGAGAAGATTTCGTCGATCAGGAAGAGCAGGGGCGGGTGGGTTTTGGAGAGTGTGATGGCGGCTTTGAGGCGTTCGACTTCGGCGAGGAAACGGGACTTGCCTTCGGCGAGGGCGTCCTGGATGGAGATGGAGGCGACGAGGGTGAAGGGGGAGAGGTGGAGGCTGGCGGCGCGGACGGGGGCGCCGGTTTTTGCCAGGACGGTGTTGAGGCCGATGGCGCGGAGGAGGGTGCTTTTACCGGCCATGTTGGAGCCGCTGATTAGCAGGAGATTGGGCAGGTTTATATCGTTGGGGACGGGGTTTTCGAGGAGGGGGTGGGATAGGGCGGTTGCTTCGTAGGTTGGGGTGGTGGTTTCGAAGGTGGGATAGGTGGTAGCGGGGTTTTCGTAGGCGTAGCAGGCGAGGGATTGGAGGGCTTCGAACTCGCTCCAGGCGTCGAGCCATTGGGCCATGGCGTGGCCGTTTTTGGCTCGCCAGTTTTCGATGGCCATGGCGGTTTGGGTGCCGAGGAGGACGACGCTGGCGGGGAGATAGAAATGCTCTTTGTTGCGTTCGGTGAGGAGGCGGAGGTATATCGACAGAGCGCGGAGACGG
>JBIKOG010000309.1:0-7748 GCA_044358225.1 Bryobacteraceae bacterium
CACGCCTTCCCAGGAACCCTGCGAGATCTTCCAGCCCATCACGGCCAGTTCTCCCATCAGTTCCACTTCGGAGTTCGCGAAACACGGCCCGACGAACACGTCGGCCGTGCGAGCTTCCACATACGTTCCCTTGAGCTGCTTGGACGGGAGTCCGGCGGCGAACATGAGGGAAGCGCTGCACAAGACCAAGAACAGTTTCTTCATTCAAAATCTCCTGGCAAGTTAGAGTGCCTGGTAGCACTTGCGGGTTTCGTTACACTCATATTGGTCCACCACCACGGAGTCGGGACCCATACAGTTTTGCGTTTGATGACACCAGTAGGCGTGTTCGGTACGATGGGGGTCCTTGCGGGCCCCCGGCGTATCGAAAAACATACCATTCCAGCGGAGGAATTGACAACGGTCGTCGTCAAAGTACGCCATTGGCCTACCTAGGCTTTGATGCCGGCGGCAGCCAAAAGGGCGCGTTTCACCGCGACTTTTGTCAGTTGCACTTTGTATTTGTTGCCGCTCAACGGGGTAGCGTTGGCGACAGCGGCTTCGCCGGCCGCCTCAGCGGTGGCGGCGGTGATGGTTTTGCCGACCAGCATCTTTTCGGCCTGGGTGGCGCGCCAGATGGTCGGCGCGACGTGGCCCAGAGCGATGGAGGCGCTGGTGACGGTGGTCCCGTTCATGCGAAGCGCGACGCTGGCGGCCGAAAGGGGCCAGTCGACCAGCTCGCGCTGGCGGACTTCATACGTGGCGTTCTTGGTGGCGGGCACCGGAATGAGGATCTCGGTGACGATCTCATTCGGCTTCAGGTCGATTTCGCGCTGGCCGTCCCCGGTGGGGGCGACGAAGAACTTTTCGACCGAAACGGAGCGGTTGCCGCTGGCGCTGGCGATCGTGACCGAGGCGCCGAGGGCGACCAGGGCCGGACCGAGCGTGGAGGCGCTGACGAAGTAGGCCGGGCCGTTGGAGAAGATGGCGTGGAACTTGTTCTCCCCCGTTGGCACGAGCGCTTCGCCGTTGGGGCCTTTGGCCAGGAGGCCAAAGCCGCGGCGGAAGTACCAGCAGCGCGGACGCTGGCAGAGGTCACCGGCGACGGTGCCCATGTTGCGCAGCTGCGGGCTGGTGACACCCATCGCCGCCTGGACGAGCCCCGGGTAGGAGGCGCGAATGGCGGCGTTCGAGGTCAATTCGTCGAGGGTGGTGGTGGCCCCGATGCGCATGTTGCCGCCTTTGCGGGCGATGCCACCGAGTTCCTTGATGCCCTTGATGTTGACGACGCGTTTGGGCGACTGGACGTAGTCCTTCATGATGCTGAGAAGGTCGGTCCCGCCGGCGAGGACGGCCGCGTCTTCCCAGGAAGAACCGAGGGCGGCAAACGCCTCTTTGAGAGTGGCCGGATTGGCGTATTCAAAGCTCTGCATGTTATGCGTACCTCTTGTTGCCGAGGGCGTTGAGAACACGGTCCGCGGTGACGGGGACCATGGGGACGCGGACGCCGAGTGCGTTGAAGACCGCGTTGGCGATGGCGGCGGTGCCACCGATGGCGCAGGGTTCACCGAGGCCGATGACGCCACGTTTATCGTGCATTTCCTGGATGTCCATGTGCACGACGATCTCCCCGATGTCGGGCAGGCCGGCGAGCTTGTAGAACTCCATGTCGGGGTTGAGGACGCGACCGGTGACCTGGTCGATGACCCGTTCTTCGTAGAGAGCCGAGCAGATGCTCATGATGCAGGCGCCGAAGACCTGGCTCTCGGCCGTCTTGGGATTGACGACGAGACCGCAGTCCTGGACGGCGACCATCTTGCGCATCTTGACGATGCCGGTTTCGGTATCGACTTCGACTTCGGCCATCTGGACGCCGGCGGCGCCGAGCGTGTTGAGGCCTTCGCGAGCGGCCTGGGCCGGGACGTTTTCGCCCATCTCTTCGATCGGCGAGGGACCCATTTTCTGGGCGGCCTGTTTCCAGGACAGCGCCTTATTGGGGTTGCCCTTGATCTGGATGCGGCTATCGACGGCTTCCAGCTGATCGGCGGTGGTGCCGAGAGCGGGGGCCACCTTCTCAAAGAGCTTTTCGAGCGCATTGAGAGACGCCTTGCGGGTGGAGGTGGTGACGCCACCGATGGTGGTGGAGCCGCCGGAGGGACCGGAGGCGGGGTAGCCGTTGCTGCCGATCTTGACCTTGATGGCGCTCATGGGCAGGCCGAGGGATTCGGCGGCGATCATGGAGATACAGGTGCGGTTGCCGGTGCCCAGATCCTGCGATCCGAGTTCGACTTCGACCGTGCCATCGGGGTGCAGGGTGACCTTGCACTTGGAGGCGTGGCCGCCGCCGCCCCAGGTGGCGACGCCGATGCCGACACCGCGACGGATGGCACCTTTGCCTTCGCCGGGTGCGTGGTACTTGGTCTTCCAGTCCATGAGCTCGGAGGCCTTCTTGAACTGATCGAGGTAGGTGGCTTCGCGCAGGGTCAGGTTGGCGTTCTTCATGAAGAGCGCCAGCGGATCCATGTTGAGCTTAGCGGCCAGATCGGTCATGGCCGAGCAGGTGAGGAAGGACGCCTGCGGGTGATTGGGGGCGCGCCAGGCGCGCTGCGGGCCCGAGTTGAGCGAGACCGAGGCGTGGTTGATGCGCGCGTTGGGAATGTTGGCGTAGACGTAGGGGATGGGGGTCGCGGGACCGCCGCCTGCGCCGCCGGAGGACCAGGAGTCGGACATCCAGGAGGTGATGGTGCCGTCTTTCTTCGCGCCGATTTTGATCTTGGCGAAGTGGGACGGACGGATGCCGGCGATGGTCAGTTCGGTGGCGCGGTCGAGGAAGAACTTGACCGGACGGCCGCCGGATTCCTTGGAGAGGCGAGCCGATTCGGCACCCCAGGGATCGGGCGGGAACTTGGAGCCGAAGCCGCCGCCCATGTAGTCGCAGGAGACCTTGATGTTCCCGGCGGGGACACCGATGAGGGAGGCGAGCTGGCCGGCGACCGTGGAAACGGCTTGGGTCGAGGGCCAGTAATCGATCTGGTCGCCGCCCTTCCAGGCGATGACCTGGCCGTGCGGTTCGAGACAGCAGTGGGTGATGACGGGGATGCCGTATTCGGAGTCGAGTTTGACCTCGGCTTCGCCATAGGCTTTATCGGGGTCCCCGGTGACCTTTTCGCCGGCGGCCTTGGCACGGGTGCCGACCTTGGCGAGGTTTTCGTCTTTGACGACGTGGGGGAGGATTTCCCAATCGATCTTGATGGCGCGGATGGCGTCACGGGCCACTTCTTCGCTGGTGGCGGAGAGGATGGCGAGTTCCTGGCCGGCCCACTGGACTTCGAAGCCGGGAGCGACTTTGTCGAAGAGGCGGATGGCGGTGACGCCAGGGAGGGCCTTGGCGGCGGAGATGTCGATGCTCTTAATTTTGGCGTGCGCGTAGGGCGCGGTGAGCATGGCGGCCTGGAGGAGCCCCTGGGGGTTGAGATCCGAGGGATACTTGGCGCGGCCGGCGGACTTCACAGGACCATCGAGGCGGCTGATGCGCTGCCCCATGATCTTGCGTTTATTCATGGGTGGCCATTTGTACTCAGGCATTGGAACCTCCCTTGTAGTTCTTGGCGGCTTCGAGGACGGCCTTGCGGACGCCAACGTAGGTGCCGCAGCGGCAGATATTTCCGGCGAGGCCTTTTTCCACCTGTTCAGAGGTGGGGTTGGGATTCTTATCGAGGAATCCTTTGGCGGCCATCACGAAGCCGGGGGTGCAGTAGCCGCACTGTTGGGCGTCATGGTTGACGAAGGCGGCTGAGACGGGGTGGAGCTGGCCTTCGGGGGCGATGCCTTCGATCGTTTGAATGTTCTTGCCGACGGCGTCGACGGCGAGCATGGTGCAGCCGTAGACGATTTTGCCGTTGACGCTGACGGTGCAGGCGCCACAGGTGCCGCGGTCACAGACGCGTTTGGCGCCGGTGAGGTCCATGCGGTTGCGGAGAGCGTCGAGCAGAGTGGTGCGAGGTTCGACTTTGACGGAACGCTTTTTGCCGTTGATATCGAGAGCGATCTCGACTTCACCGGACATTACTTTAGGGGCGGCCTGGGCATCGGCTTCGGGCGCGAGAACACCCACGCCAACGGCACCTGTGCCGACGCCGCCGAGCCAAGAGCGGCGTGAGAAGCCGGACTGGGCTTGCTTGTCCTTTTCGGAGTCGTTATTTGAACTCACCGGGACACCATCCTTTCTGAACTTTTTCACCTTTTTCAGGTTTTCTTAGAAACGCTGTTCTAGTTTAATACAGGGCGAGTGTTGGTTTCGCTCTGGTTACGGGTTGGGTGGTTTTTTCGGGTGGGCTTTTGCCGCTTGGCCTTCTTTCCCTCTGTTCCTTCTGCGGGTTGTGTCGGGTTTGGGTCGGGGATCCGCCGTCGCCCGTTGGGCTATGGCGGACAAGCAGCTCGTTGGGGTTCTGCCCGGACTGTCCCCTGGCATTTTGGTGTCTTTTTGGTGTTTTGGGCTTTCTTCTCCTACTTCTTCCTCACTCCGGTTTGCGGAGCAGCAGGGTGGGTTGGCGCTTGGTGGCGGCCCAGAGGGCGAGGGCGATCGCGATCGCCATGTCGTCGTGCTTGGTCTGGCCGCCGGCGGAGTCGATGTGCATCAGCTCCTCCTTTAACTCGTCGCGGAGTGGGAGGTCGGCCGGGAAGATCAGCTTCCGGGTTTCCAGGGCCAGACGCAGGAGCGTTACCAGTTCGCGGCGGGGCACCGAGTACAGACCGCCGCCGAGTCGGCTGCCCATGCCGGCGCCGGTGATGATGGCCGGCAGGATCGAACAGGGCATCTTTTCCTTGCGGATCATCTCGATGACGGGCAGGCCGGGGCCGCCGCCGTCGATGGCGAGCGTTGTGTTGATCTGGCGACCAAAGTGGCCCGGTGGCGGGGTGATGATCGCCGTCCGGACCAGTTTGGGTATCTCGGTGTAGGCTGTGCCGAGCGGGAAGCGGTGGAGACCGCGGAGACGGAAGTTCGTGGTCTTGATGAACTCCCAGGAGACCGGGTCGCGCTGGTTGGAGGTGTTCTCGACGAGGTCGAGGAGGGCGATGGCGGAATGGTCATTCCGCTGGCCGAGATCCAAACCGGAGAAGTTGAACTCGATGCGTTCCATAGATGATTGCTCCCTATTTTTTGGGTAGAGTGACGGCCGGGACGTCGCCGCGGAAGGCGTCGTCGACGACGCTTTCCGGGACGCCGACGGTGGCGATGGCGGTGAAGTCGCACATGTACTCGCGGTTGAAGACCGCTTCGCCTTTGGCGGCGCGCTCGGCGGCGAGAAATTCGGGCGAGATGCGGGGGCACTCGGGGGCGGTGACCTTGAAACGGCGCCATTCGGGGCCGTTGCCGCGCCAGATTTTGTAGAACTCGCCGGTGGTGGTGTTGGCGCTGGAGAGCAGCCAGAGCTGGCCGTTGGTGGTGGCGAGCATGGGCGAGAGGGCGTCGTGCATCTCGGTTTCGACGAAGGCGGCTTCGTCGATGATGATGACGTCGACGGCGGAGAAGCAGCGGACGGTATCGGGCGACTGGGGGAGGGCGAGGATGCGGCTTTCGTTGGGGAGCACGATGGCGCCGCGGTTGATGCCGTCGCCTTTGCAGCGGGCGCCGAGGAGCTTTTCGGCGTGGCGGCGGATGACGCGGAGGAGCTCGGCGGACTGTTTGAAGGAGGCCGAGGCGATGAGGATGAATGCACCGGGTTTTGCGGCGGCGAGGTGGAGGGCCTTGACGGCGGCGACGCTGGATTTGCCCCACTGGCGGGTACAGCAGAGAATGAGCCGCGGGGTGTGGGTGTTCAAAATTTCGGTCTGGATGGGGTCGGCTTGGAAGCCGAGGGCCTGGGCGGCCCAGGTGGCGACGGGCATGCCGTCGGGGGGCGCCTGTTTGAGGGCGCGGGCGGGGGAGGGAAGGGGCGGAGTGGGGGTGTGGGCGGTGGGGGAGAGGTCGGTGTCGACCATGGAGAACGCCGGTGAGGCCATTGCCGGGGCGTCGGGAATTGTGTCCTCGTCGGTGGCGAATGGGCCGGGACCGGCGAGGCGGAATTTGGGCGCGGGCGCGGGAGCCGGGTCGGCGGCGATGTTGCCGCCGGTGACCGTGGCTGGGCTGGCGTCGCGGATGGAACGGGCGGGCCGGGCGGACGGATTTTGGGTGTCGGCGACCGGCGGTGGCACTGCGGCCACCGCCGTGACGGGTCTGTTGGGCTTGGCGCGTTGCAGCGCGAGCTCACTGGAGTCGAAGTAGGAGTCCATGTTTGGTGTCCTCGTTGGGTTATCCCTTTGGCTTTTGGTGGGTATTTCCTGGGTTTATGCCGGGTTTTTCATTGGTTTTTGAGCCTATGTCCCAGGCGTTAAGTCGTTTGTTTCCAACGGCTCTTGGGTTATATCCACCGTGGGGAAGTTTTGGAGCCTGCGGAGCTCGTCGGCAATGCGGCTTCGGTCGGAGATCAGCGCGCTGACGCGGCGCTGGATCAGCGTTTGCGGCCCCTGGGGCTTGCTGCCGTTCAACTCGGCGTGCGTGACGGCGCGGACACTGCGGATGGGCTGTGTCGCCCCTTGGCGAAGCTCTTCGATGGCGGTGTTGCCCTCGACGGTGGCGCTGAGACGGAGGCGATTGATGCGCCAGGAACAGTCGACGATCTCTTCGACGAGCTGGGCCTCGAAGATCGTGCGGGGCCGGTACTGGGCGAACGCGGCGTCGCGGAGATGATTGAATGCCTGTGCGGATTCAATGGACAATACAGACGCACTGGTCCTGTAGAGTCCGTGAGTGGTGTTGGCGTCGGCGATTTTCATGCGGCCGTCCTCGGTCTTCGGGCCACGTGATTTGGCTCCGTTGACGCGGGCCTGCTCGGAACGTGTTAGCTTTTCGGTGCTCATATTCGGAAGTTTTCTCCTATCCCACTGGTAGCAGGCGGCAAGCGTGAACCGAGTCCAAGGCGAATTCTGGATGTGTCCTATGTTGTTGAAAATAAGCTGGTTGTTGGCTTTAAAATAAAGTGACTTCCCTTGTGACTGACTTTTCCACAGGGGTGTTTTTGTCGCTTTTTTGGGGGGTGCGGTCGGGTTCGGCGCAAGACGCCGCGGTCGTTGTGGGATTCGTATTCCTGATCGGCAGGCAGCGGGAGGGGTTTGGTTCAGATTTCGACTGGCGATCAGGCTGTTGCGCCGGATTGGACGGTTGGCCGGAGCGGGCGGCCGACGGCGGCGCAGAATCCGTGTTTCAATGTGGCGGCGAATGCGTGCGTATCCGGGGGCATTCACGGCGGGGACGATGGGGCGGAAAACGGTGACGGGGCCGGGGATTGTTTGGCGCAGGCGTCGTTGTCAAAGAGTTGGCGTTTGGTGGGACGGATGCGGTTTCGGGCTCGTTGGGATTGTAATCATCCTTACAGGCGGATTCGCTTGGAAGGACCCGAATCGAGGGGGGGGACTCGGTAAATATTGCTACTTTGGGGAAGTTTACTGGGGTTCGGGGGAGTTTTAGTGATGTGGGCCGGCGGTTGAATCAGTTGATGGTGGGGAGGTTTGAGTGGTAGGTAGTTGTTAGTTGGTTGGAGCGGGCTCTCCCGGTTTTATGCGCGGCGTGGTATCGCGTGCCGGACCGACTAACCAGGGGGAGAAAGCGAAACCCCGCACTAGGCGGGGCTTCCAAAAGGTTGCTTTGCAGCAGAGCCTTACGGTAGGAATGACCTTACTTTAGAACACCGGGCATTCCAAACCTTGATACACTGAACGCATCTTAATCC
>JBIKOG010000310.1:0-7706 GCA_044358225.1 Bryobacteraceae bacterium
GCGATGCCCTGTTCCCCATCGTTGGCGAGAGTGACGGTGCAGCCGAGGTTGGTGAGCAGGCGGGCCGCCACCTGGCGGTTGACGGCGTTATCCTCGACGACGAGAACCCGGCGGAGCGGAGGGGGGGGCGGCGGCGAAGGCGGCAGGCGCGGGATCGGCGCTGATGGCGGCGGTAGCGGGCAGAGGGACGGTGAGGGTGAAGGTAGAACCGCGTTGGGGGGTGCTGGCGGCGTGGATGCGGCCGTTCATGGCGAGGGCCAAGCGGTGGCTGATGGCGAGGCCGAGGCCGGTGCCACCGAAGCGGCGGGTGGTGGATGTCTCGGCCTGTGTGAAGGCATCGAAGATGGAGTCGATTTTGTCGCCGGCGATGCCGATGCCGGTGTCGGAGACTTCGAACGAAATGGCGCGGTCGCCGGTCCGTTGGAGGGAGAGGCGGACGGAGCCTTGGAGGGTGAACTTGAGGGCGTTGCTGAGCAGGTTGAGGAGAATCTGTCGGAGGCGATTGGGGTCTCCCATTACCCACAACGGGATATCGGGGGCAACGTGAACCTGAAAATCCAGGCCGCGATCCGCCGCCTGCGCCGAGAACAGATCGTGGCACTGGCTGGCGAGATCGTGAGGCTTAAAGGGCGCATTTTCGAGCGTGAGCGCCCCGGCTTCGATTTTGGAGAAGTCGAGGATGTCGTTAAGGATGCCGATGAGCGCTTCGCCGGACTGGGAGACAACGGAGAGCATTTTCTGCTGTTCGGCGTTGAGGGGCGTCCGTTTTAAGACCTCCACCATCCCGATGACGCCATTCATGGGCGTGCGGATTTCGTGGCTCATGGCGGCGAGGAAATCCGCCTTGGCGCGCACGGCGGCTTCGGCTTCGTCGCGTGCCTGAGCGAGCTCTTCGGTTCTCGTCCGGACACGCGATTCCAGTTCGGCGTTATGGGCCCGAATCTGGCGGCTACGCCAGAGGAAAGCGGCGGCAACGAGGCAAAGCAAGAGGGCGCCGCCGAGGATGCGAACGCTGAGCCGTTGGAACCACTGCGGGACGACTTCGAGTTGCATGGTCGCCGGGGTGGACCATTCCATGGACGCCAGCCGCGCCTGCACCTGAAACGTGTACACGCCGGGAGCCAGATTGGTAAAGTCCGCCTGGGGGAGAGGGGACTCCATCCAGCCCGGGCTATCTCCATCCAGCCGGTACCGGAAGATGGGCAGGCGGTCCGCTTTGCGGTTGAGCACCGCATATTGAATCTCGACGCGGCGGACATTGGACGGGATGGAGACTAAGGACGAAACGGGGAGGGGCTGCCCATCGGCGAGGATGTGTGCGATGGCGGTGGGAATGTTCTCTGCCTTGCCGACGACATCGGCGGGCTGGAAATGAATCAACCCGCCTACGGAAGCCAGCCAAATCTCCTTTTCGGCGTCGAAGCAGGCGGTGGAGGAAGTGCCGAGACCAAAGTTGGCGCTGGCCAGGCCTTGTTGGGAGGTGAGGCGCATGGGCAAGACGGGAGTGGCGGAGCCGTTGGCGTAATCGAGCAGGGCGCTCCGGCTGGCAGTGAGCAGGGCGCGGCGGCCGGCGAACCAGAGGTGGGAGGCCTGGTCGCTGATGATCTGAAAAATCTGTTCGTTTTGAAACAGAGGTGTTTGGGTGGAGAACCGGCGGGTCTTCCGGTCGAAGAGCATGACGCCGTCGGTGGTGCCCACCAGTAAGTGGTTCGCGGAGAGTTCAAAGAGAGTGAAGGCGCGGAGTTGATTGGATGCGTCGACGGGGAAATAGGTGAGTGTGCCGCCTTCGGCGACGCGGACGAGCCCGCGGTCCCAACTGACGTGCCAAAGGCCATCGGGGGCTTCGAGGATGGAGCGAACCATCGGAACGTCGGCCACCCGCTCGATGCGGGGCGGGATCGTAAGAGGAAGGGCGATACGGTAGGTGCTCCGGGCGTCGTTGTAGTAGATATGGGTACCGTAATTGGGCGAAAACGCCCGATAGTGGTTCATGATCTGACTGGGGGCCGGGGCCAGCAGGGTGGTGGCGGACTGGGTACGGAGCCAGAGGCCGGTGATGTTGGCAAACAGGAGTTGGTTGGGGCCGGCGAGGGCCATGGCGTGGAGGATGCCCTGGCTGGTGCCGGGGACGGAGCGGATGCCATTGGCATCGCCGGAGAAGATGCCCTTGGAACGAGTGCCGACCCAGGTGCGGCCGGCGTTGTCGCGGAGGACAGCGGCGATGGAATCCTCGCCGAGGCCGTCGGCCGCGGTGATGGTGTGAAACACCGGCGTATCGACGCGGATGAGGCGGCCCCAGTTGGTGGTGGCCCAAATGGCGTTGTCCTTGGTTTGGTAGATGACTCTTACGAAATCGCCGGGACGCATGGTGTTTTCCACGGAGAGGAACTCGACCTTGCCGGCGCGAATGCGCGCCAACCCGCCGGTGAGGCCGACCCAGATGTCGCCGCGGACGTCTTCGAAGAGGGCGCGGACCGGGTCCAGTGTGACTTTCGGAGACGAAAGGATGCGTACGGCCTTGTCGCCGCGGAGAGCAAACAATCCGTTGCCGCCGAAGGCCCACACGGTTCCGTCGCGGGCTTCGAGGAGTGTAGCTGACGAGATGGGTTGCCCGGGCAGGGGCGTCCAACGGCCATTGTCGATGCGAAATGTGCCCTTGGCCGTGGAGGCCCAGTCGCGGCCGCTGGGGCCGTGGTAAAAGCCAGTGAGTTCTTCGCCGTCCGGCGCGGGCAGATACAGTTCCGGCCGCGGGGGCGGGAGCCCATCGTGGCGGGCCATGAGCCGGTAGACGCCTTCTGCGCGGCGAAAGAAGATGGTGCCGTCGGGCATGGCCTGCATGTTGGCGATACCGTAGCGTTCGTTGGGCTTGCGGGGATTGGCGGCGGCCAGGAATGCCGGGTTCGTGAACGATTGAAACGCGTCTGGACGGGAGTAGGCGACGTAGTCGCGGCCGCCGACCCACAGGTTGCCGTTGACCGCCAGGGCGCCGCTCAGGCTGTGATCCCGAAATCCGGACGCAGCCCCGGGGCCGAAGATACGGAAGTTCAGGCCATCGAAGCGGATGAGGCCGTCGTGAGAAGCCAGCCAGAGATAGCCGTCCGGGGTTTCCGAAATGGAATAGATGTTCTCTTCCGGCAGCCCTTGCGCAGAACCCCAGAAGCGGATCTCAGCGCGCCGGAGATCATCAGGCGGCGCGCCAACGGCGCAAACGCCCACCAGTAATAGGTACCAAACACATTCTCGGTAGCGCATCAGCGACTTCGGCTGAGCCGAACCATCAACACTTTCACTCTATCGTTCTTATCGGCCGATCCCGCCGATTCCCGAGAATGTTTACCCGCGCGAAACGGCGAGGGCAATGACGAAGATGCCGAAGGCGATGCGGTAGACAACGAAGGGGACCACGGAATTGGTCCGGAGAAATTTGAGAAGAACGGCGATGACGAAGCAGCCGGTGATGGCGGTGACGAGAATGCCGATTCCGAGCGAGGGCATCAGTTCCGGGGTGAGGTTGCCATGCTTGCGAATGTCGAGGAGTCCTTTCATGGCGGCGGCGGCGACGATGGGGGTGGAAAGAAGAAAAGAGAAGCGGGCGGCGGTGGCGCGGTCCAGATTCCGGAAGAGGCCGGCGGTCATCGTGATGCCGCTGCGGGAGGTGCCGGGGACCAGGGCGAGGGCTTGCGCGCAGCCGATGAACAGGCAGTCCTTCAGGCTCATTTCGTTCATGGTGCGTTCGTGTTTGGCGAACTTCTCGGCGGCCCACATCACAAGGCCGACGACGATGAGCATCGTGCCCATAACGTAGGGCGAGCGGAGGGTGGATTCGATTTTGTCCTTCAGCAGGAGCCCGGCGACGCCGGCAGGAATGGTTGCCGCCACCAGGTACCAGAGCATTTTGGGGTTGCGGTCGAGCGAAGGGTCGGAGCCGAGCAGGCCCGGTGTGGCGAGTCCGAAGCCATTGAAGAGAATGCGGAGCCAGTCGCGAAAGAAATAGAACAAAACGGAGAACAGTGTGCCGAAGTGGAGAGCGATGTCGAACTCCAAACCCTGGTCAGGCCAACCGAAGAGCCAGGGGGTGAGGGCAAGGTGAGCCGAGCTGGAGATGGGGAGGAATTCGGTTACACCTTGAATAATCGCAAGAACGATCACTTGTACTAATGGCATGATGGGGAAGAGGGTCTATTCAGATTAGCGTGAGAACAACAAAAATAGTAGCCACACTCGGGCCTGCGTCGAACACCCGCGAAGTGATCGCGAAGCTGCTTGCCGCCGGCGTCAATGTATTCCGGATGAACATGTCTCACGGCACCCACGAAGATCATAGTGCCCGAATTCGCCTGGTACGGGAGGTCTGCCAGGAAGCAGGCTCGATGGCCGGGTTGTTGCTGGATTTACAAGGTCCCAAGATTCGGCTGGGGATGTTTGAAGGCGGGAAAGCGGAGTTGCGGGCCGGCGATCCGTTTGAGATTTCGACGGAAGAGACGCTGGGAACGACGAGGAAAGCGTCGACGGTGTACGCCAATCTGGCGCGCGACGTGACGCCGGGCGACCGCATTCTGCTGGCCGATGGGGCGGTGGAACTGCGGGTTGTTTCGACTGACGGCGTTGCGGTGCAGACCGAAGTGGTGGCGGGCGGCATGATCGGCGACCGGAAGGGAATCAACCTGCCGGGGGTGAACGTTTCGACGCCGTCGCTGACGAAAAAGGACATGGCCGATCTGCAGTTTGGAATCGATCAGGGGATAGACTACGTGGCGCTTTCGTTTGTCCGAAAGGCCTCCGACATTATCCGGCTGCGGCTGTTCATGGAAGAGCGCGAGGTGGCGATTCCGGTGATCGCCAAGATCGAGAAACCGGAAGCCTGGCAGAACCTGAGCGAGATCATTCAGGAGTCCGACGGGGTGATGGTGGCCCGGGGCGATTTGGGGGTGGAACTGCCTTGCGAGAAAGTTCCCTTCATTCAGAAGTCGGTGATTGAGAAGGCGCGGCACGCGGGTAAGTTCGTAATCACGGCGACGCAGATGTTGGAGTCGATGATCGAAAGCGCGGTGCCGACGCGGGCGGAAGTATCCGACGTCGCCAACGCGATCTATGACGGCACCGATGCGGTGATGCTGTCGGCGGAGACATCGGCGGGCGCCTACCCGGTGGAGAGCGTGAAGATGATGGCGCGCATTGCCGCCGAGGCCGAGATCGCGATGCGTCCGCGGGGTTATCAACCGCCGGCGCCACGGGCGAATCCGTCGATAGCCGAGATTCTGGCCGACGCCACGTATCACTCGGCGCGATCGGCGAACGTGTCGGCTATCGTTGTGTTCACCACGTCCGGGGCTACGGCGCGGCTGGTGGCGCAGTACCGGCCGCCGGTGCCGATTTATGCATTTACTCTGAACGAATCCGTGGCGCGGCGGCTGGCGCTGGTGTATGGCATTCACGCGGTTGTTACGCCGTCGGAACCTTCCACGGACGAGATGGTGGCGGTGATGGACCGGACACTTCTGGAGCGCGGATTGTGCAAGACGCGCGACACCGTTATTCTGGTGGCCGGGCAGCCGATGTGGCGCTCCGGCACTACTAACCTAATGCTCCTACACCGGGTCGGGGAGACGAGGTAATTGTTCGGACCCCTCGCGCTGTGTAAAACTGAGGAAGAATGAACCCTAATGAAGGCACCGCCCTGTCTGCGCCCGGGGCCAAAGCGATTACCGTGCCTTGGGCCAATATAGGTTGGATCCTTGGCTTGTTGATTCTCGCCTATCTTCCGATTCTGGCGAGGATGGCGAGCCAGTGGTCCAACGACGACGACATGAGCCATGGCTTTTTCGTGCCGGCCGTTGCTGCCTATATTGCCTGGAACCGCCGGGAGGAACTGCTGGCGCTCGAGGTGAAACCAAGTTATTGGGGCTTGGTGCTGCTGGGATGGTCGGTTCTTCAAATGACGCTTGGCATCTTAGGCGCTGAGTTATTTCTGCAACGCACGGCGTTTATTGGATCCTTGTGGGGGGCCGTGCTGTTCCTGGGCGGCTGGGCCTTTATCCGCGCACTGGCATTGCCGCTGTTGATGCTCCCGCTGATGGTGCCGATTCCGGCGGTGATTTATAACCAGATCACGTTCCCGCTCCAGTTGTTCGCCAGCTCAGTGGCCGAGCATGCGCTGTCGTTGCTGGGCATTCCGGTCTTGCGCGACGGCAACGTGTTGGAACTGGCGAATCAGAAGTTGTCGGTTGTGGAAGCGTGCAGCGGTATCCGGTCCTTGATGTCGCTGACGTTTTTATCCCTGGTTTACGGGTACCTCTCGGAGCAGCGGTTATGGGTGCGCTGGTCGATTTTCCTCGCTTCCATCCCGATCGCGGTGGCGGCGAATGCCTTCCGCGTTTCGGCGACAGGCGTATTGAGCGAATATAACCCCGACCTCGCGCAAGGTTTTTTTCATACGCTTGAGGGCGGCGTCTCCTTCGCATTCGCCTTCGGATTGATGATCCTGTTTCACGTTGTCGTCAAGAAACTGTTCCCCATGCGGGAACCTAGCCCGAACGTGGTGCCAGCATAATGCCTCCTTTCTTCGTTTCCCGGAATTTCATCTTCGTCAGCGTCCTGCTTGTTCTGCAGGGAGCGGCCGGGTACTTCCTTTCGGTTCGCAAGGAGTATCGGCCGCCGTCGCAATCTCTGGCGTCTCTGCCCGCCAAGGTGGACTCCTGGCAGTTGGTGAAAGAGTTCCCGATGGAGCCGGAGGTGCAGGACATCCTGAAGGCGGACGACACCTTGAACCGGTATTATGCGGGACCGGGTTCTCCGCAAGGCGTTGGGTTGTTTATTGCGTTCTTCCGTTCGCAGCGCGCCGGTGTGGCGCCGCACTCCCCCAAGAACTGTTTGCCGGGCGCCGGGTGGGTAAAGGAGAAGAACACGATCGTACAGATTCCCGTTCCCGGGCAGGCGACGCCGGTGGAGGCGAATTTCTACGTCGTGCAGCGTGGCGAGAGCAAGAGCGTGGTTGTGTACTGGTATCAGTCCCACGGTCGCACCGTTGCAGATGAGTTCAAGGCGAAGTTTTACGTGATGTCGGACGCCATTCGCTACAACCGTACGGATACGGCGCTGGTGCGCGTGACCATCGCGGTGGGGCCTAGCGGGGAAGAAACGGCGGAAAAAACCGCTGTCGAGTTCATCCAGCGGTTCTTTGCTCCCGTTTCCTCTGTGTTGCCGGTTTAGCGGCGACTACGCGTCTACGTGGCGGCGGAAGTAACGATCGAGGGCCTGTTTATTCTTGCTCGATAGGGCCAGGGAAAGTTCGCGCCGTTCGGCTTCCGGCAGCGGCTTGAACTGCTTGGCCATCTGCGTATTTTGCGTGATGAATTCCAGTTTCGGCATACCCACGACGCAGGCCGAGACCGGCAGCGACATGGAATAATAGAGCAGTTTTTCGAGCGGCGCCTGGCCGACAATGCCATCGGCGGCGAACACCTTCATCGCCAGCACGCCCATTTTCTTTTTTAGGGCGACCGGCAGCGCGATGGTCTCGAAGCTGGGGATCATCTGGGGGTTGATCTCCATTCCGCCCTTGCCGTTTTTCATGCCGACGAGCGCGGCGTTGAGCGCCATCTGGGTGCAGTCGAAGTCGTGGCGTTCGAGGGCGGTTTTCAGCACCGTCGGGTCCGTGTGGCTGGTGACGCCCACGAAGCGGATGGCCTTGCCGTCGCGCATTTTGA
>JBIKOG010000311.1:0-7692 GCA_044358225.1 Bryobacteraceae bacterium
CTCGGCCGGAGACGGCGCAGCGGCTGGGGTTGGACGCGGTGACGTGGGCGAAGGAGGGGTTGGTGGATATTGTCACCGTGACGAACTTCTGGCGGACGGTGGATAACGACATGCCGATCGGGCTATGGCGGCGATTGTTGCCGGGTTCGGTTGTGCTGGCGGCGGGGTTGGAATTGGGGTTGAACGCGTTTCAGGGATCGGTGGCCGTGGGGGGGCGGCCGTTCCAGACGAACTCGCTGGAGACGGTGCGCGGATCGGCGGCAGCGTACATGGCGCAGGGGGCGGACCGGATCTACCTGTTCAACTACATGGACAGCCAGACGGCGATGGACGATCTGTCGACGTATCCGGCGCTACTGCGGGAAATCGGGGATGCCGGTGCGATGGCGGGGAAGGCGCGACGGCACGTGGTGACGTATCAGGACACGTGGGCACCCGGGGAGAAGGCTTCCTATAAGCTGCCGGTGGAGGCAGAGGCGGGACGCTGGTTCGGCATTCGAGTGCCGGTGGGGGAGGTGCCGGCAGGTGCGCGAGTGGCGGTTCGTTTGGGTGTGAAGGGCGGGGATGCGGCGAAGTGGGAGGTGCGTTGCAATGGCGTGCTGGCTGGGTTCGATCGGGTGGAAGACGGGTTGAAGCCGGGGCCGAATTGTCCGGTGTACCGGTTTGCGGGGACGCTGGGGAGTACGGAGGCGGTGGTGGATGTGAAGGCCGCCTCAGCCGGGCGGGTGGAGTGGGTGGAAGTGTTTGTGGAGGGCAAAGCGTGAGCTTGTTTCATGCTCGGCAAATGGACGCGGCGGATCCGCTGCGGCGGTTTCGGGAGGCGTTTGTTGGAGAACCCGGCGGGCCGATCTATCTGGATGGGAATTCGCTGGGGCGGCTGCCGCGCAGGGCTGTCGGGCTGGCCGCGGATCTGGTGGAGCGGCAGTGGGGGGAGCGGCTGATACGGGGTTGGAACGACGGGTGGATGGCGTTGCCGTCGCGGTTGGGGGCGAAGTTGGCAATGCTGATTGGGGCGGATCCGGACGAGGTTTTGGTGTGCGACAGCACGTCGGTGAATCTGTTCAAGCTGGCGACGGCGGCGGTGGCAGCGCAGGCGCCTCGGCGGGGGATTGTGACCGACCGGCGGAACTTTCCTTCGGACGCCTATGTTTTGCAGGCGTGCGGGGATTTGACGACTGCCGATGATGCCGCGGCGGCGGCGGATAGGGGCACTGCGCTCGTGTCGTTGACGCAGACGTGTTTCCGGACGGCGGCCCTCTATCCGCTGGCGGAGACGACGCGGCGGGTGCAGGCGACGGGAGCTTGGATGCTGTGGGACCTGAGCCACTCGGTGGGGGCCCTGCAAATTGATCTGCATGCCAGCGGGGCGGAGATGGCCGTTGGCTGCACGTACAAATACTGCAATGGGGGCCCGGGGGCGCCGGCGTTTTTGTATGTGCGGCGGGACTTGCAGGAGCGGTTGCTGAGCCCGATTCCGGGGTGGCTGGGGCATGCGGATCCGTTTGCGTTTTCGCTGGATTACCGGCCGGCGGCGGGGATTCAGCGGTTTTTGGCGGGGACGCCGGCGGTGCTATCGATGGCGAGCATGGAGCCGGGATTGGACCTGTTGTTGGAGGCGGGGATGGCGGCTGTCGAGGAAAAGTCGCGGCGGCTTTGTGATTATCTGATTGCGGAAGCGGACCGGCAGTTGGCGGAGTTTGGCGTGACTGTCGCTTCGCCGCGAGAGGCGGCTGGGCGCGGTTCGCACGTGTCGTTACGGCACCCGGAGGCGTGGCGGTTGACGCAGGCGCTGATCACTGATTACGCGGTGATTCCGGATTTCCGGTCGCCTGATTTGATCCGGTTTGGCGTGGCGCCGCTCTACAATTCCTATGAGGATGTTTGTGAGGCGGTGGGCCGTTTGCGGCTGGCGTTGCGATCGAAATCGTATGAACGGTACGACGCGGCGCGGCTAGCTGTTACCTGATTTTGTTTGCCACCAATCGGTGATGGCTTGTTCCCAGGACTCTTTGAAGAAGGCGTTGCGGTAGGGCATGTAGGCGGCGGCGCGGGTCTGGTAGAAGCTCTGCAACTCGGGTTCGCTCCAGGTGGCGATGGCTTGTTGCCAGGCGCTTAGCGCACTGGCGAGAAGTTGTTCGCCGATGGCTGCGGTGGCGTGGCGCGGGTCGTCGCCCAGGACGGCGTTGGCGGTGGGTGGGCCGGGTTGGAAGAGATCGAGGCGGACGAGATCGGGGCGGATGGCGAGGAGTTGGGCGGCTTCGCGGTGCCCGGCGTGGTCGAGCAGGTTGTCGTCGTTGAGCAGTTCGAGCGGCGACGCGGCGAGGACGCGGAGGGCGGGATGGCGGCGCATGGCGTCGACGCATTCGCGGTACATTTCCAGTTCGTGGCCTTGGGCGTAGTGGCCGGAGACGAGGCAGATGGTGCGGGCGCCGATGCGGGCGAGTTCGTCGAGCAGCGCGCGCCAAACGGCGCAGACGGTGGCGGTGGGTATGGAGAGCGAATGGGGGTGGGGGAGGGCGGTCATCGGCAGCCAGGTGCCGGGGAGGAGAATGGCGCCGGTGGCCGTGGCGAGGCGCTCGCTGAAGGCTTCGGCGACGATGCCATCGAGGCCGAGCGGGAGGTGGGCGCCATGCCATTCCAGCGCGCCCCAAGGGCAGATGAACGTGGGGTTTGCAGCGAGCGCGGCCGCGAGTTCTTCGGGGCGCAGTTCGGCGTAGCGGCGGATCATTTCTGCGTGTAGAGGACCAGATTCAGCGTGGCGGCGCCGATGCAGGCGATGTCGGGTTTGCGGTCTCGATTGAGATCGGCCACGACGCAGGCGGCGGCGGAGACTTCGCCTTCGCTCAGTACCTGTCGGATCCAGCGGCCATTCTCTTCGTAGTAGACGTAGACGCCACGCTTGCCGCCGCGGAAACCGGCGACGACTTCCTGTTTGCCATCGCCATTGAGATCGGCGGCGAAGACGGTGTGGCCATCGGTGAGCGTATCGTCGATGACGGTACGCTGCCAGGTGCCCTTCTTTTGCCGATAGATGGCGACTTGATTGCCGTGCCAGGCTTCGATGGCGGCGAGGAACCGTTCGCGTTTCAGGAAGCCAACGGCGACGTCGGAGGAGCCGGATTTGGGCCAGGGGGCGGGGTCGCCAGGGGAGATTTGTTCGCGGGTCCAGGTGCCATCGGCGCGGGCTAGATTGACGTGAATACCTCGGAAACTGGCGGTGAGAACGTCGTCGCGGCCGTCGCGATTCCAGTCGTGAATGAAGATGCCGTGGACGACGCCTTCGTCGGCGCCGGTGATGAGCTGGCGGTGCCAGTCGCCGGGGCGGTAGGCGACGAGCGGAGTGTTGTCTTTGTATTCGGGAGCGACGGCGGAGGCGCCGGTGAGAGGGGCGTTGATGAAGAGGCCGTTGGCGGTGCGGAGACGGTGGGAGGTGGTGAGGCGATCGATTTCGCGGACGGTCCAGGGCTGGCGGAGGTCGGCGCCATGAGTGATGAGGCTGACGATGCCGACGGAGCGGGAGGCTTCGTTCTCGAAGGCATGGGCGACGAGGAATTCGGGGATGCCGTCGTTATCGGTATCGAGCGGCCAGGTGTTGATCATGCGCTTGAGGCCGGTAGCGAGGACGTGGCGTTCCCAGTTGGGAGCTTCGAACCAGAGGAGGTCGGTCATGCCGGAGCCGAGGGCGACGAGGTCGGGCTTGCCGTCCTTATTGACGTCGGTGACGACGACCTGGTAGCCGCCCTTGAGGTCCGTGGCGAGGGCCCGGCTTTCGAAGTGGGCGAAGCGCGTTTGGGCGAGCGCGGGGAGGGCGAGGAGGAACAGCAGGGTTCGCGAATGGGAGGCCACAATATAGAATGGTTCTTTTATGGCAATCCTGACAACTGTGGTGGGCAGCTATCCCACCCCGCAATGGCTTTTCGGCGATACGTCCCGAGGCGCGTTGCGCGACGCGATCATGGTGGTGTTGAAGACGCAGGAGTTGGCGGGCATTGACGTTGTCGCCGATGGGGAATTGAACCGGTTCGACCCGAGCCATCCCGAGACGAACGGGATGATCGACTACTTCATTAGCCGCATGTCGGGCATTCGCACGCGGTTTTCGATTTCCGACATTGATGAATTTCGCGCCGACGCGCAGTTGAAGTACCGGACCGACCCGGCCGGGATTGTGCACGAGGCCGTGGGCGATGGCGTCCTGAATTTGGCGCGCGACTACGACTTCACGAAGGGGCTGACGGCGAGCCAGTTGAAGTTCACCTGCACCGGGCCGCACATGCTGACGAAGGTGTTGACGGACCGTTTCTACACCGATCGCGGCGAGTTGTGCATGGCGATTGCGCAGGTTTTGCGGCGCCAGATGGAGCGCATTGGCGCGGAAGTGATTCAGATCGACGAGGCTAATATCAGCGGGCACCCGGAAGACAGGGAGTGGGCCCTGCCGGCGATCAACCACGTGTTGGACGGGATTCGCGGCAAGCGCGGGGTGCATATCTGCTTTGGGAATTACGGCGGCCAGTCGGTGCAGAAGGGTTTTTGGAAAGACCTGATGCCGTTCATGAACGGGCTGCACTGCGACCATTTGATTTTGGAATTCGCGCGGCGCGGGTATGACGAACTGGACGCGTTCCGGGAGTTGGACCCGAAGATCGGGCTGGGGCTGAGCGTCGTTGACATCAAGGACAACGGGATTGAATCGCCCGATTTGATTGCTTCGCGGATCGAGCACGCGCAGAAAGTTTTGGGGCCGGGGCGGATTCCGTTCGTTCACCCCGATTGTGGTTTTTGGATGCTGCAGCGCAGTGTCGCCGATGGGAAGATGCGGGCGCTGGTGCAGGGCCGCAACCTGTTTGAAGGAAGAAAATAACGATGCGGAATTTCGCTTTATCGATTGCTCTGTTGCTGCCGTTGGCGGCGCAGGATAGCGAGCATTTGAAGAATTTGAAGCAGTTGACCAACGGCGGGCAGAACGCGGAAGCGTATTGGGCTCCCGATGGGAAGCGGCTGGTTTTCCAGACGACACGCGAGCCGTATCCGTGCGACCAGATCTTCACGATGAACGCCGATGGGTCCGACCAGAAGCTGGTTTCGACCGGCAAGGGCCGCACGACGTGCGCCTACTTTTTGAAGGACAACAAGCACATTGTGTACGGTTCGACGCATGAAGCGGGCGATGCGTGCCCGCCGCCGCCGGACCGGAGCAAGGGGTATTTGTGGGGCGTGTTCCCGGGGTATGAGATTTACCTGGCGACGGATCAGGGCAAGATTGTGAAAAAGTTGACGAAGATGCCGGGCTACGATGCCGAGGCGACGGTGAACTTCAAGACGGGGCGGATTGTCTATACGTCGATGGAGTCCGGGGATCTGGACCTGTGGACGATGAAGCCGGATGGCAGCGATAAGCAGCAGGTGACCAATAGCCGCGGCTACGATGGCGGCGCCGTGTATTCGCGCGACGGCAAGCACATTGTGTGGCGCGCCAACCACCCGCAGACGCCGGAGACGATGGCGCGTTACAACGAATTGTTGAAGGAAAATCTGACCGCGCCGATGAAGATGGAGTTGTTTGTTTCCGGCCCCGACGGGAAGGCGCGGAAGCAGATCACCAACAACAACTGCGCCAACTTCGCGCCGACGTTCACGCCGGACGGCAAGCGCATCGTGTTCTCGTCGAACATGCATAAGTGCGATGGACGGGATTTCGAGCTCTACATGGTGAACGTGGATGGCACGGGGCTGAAACAGTTGACGCACTTCAACGGGTTCACGTCGTTCCCCGAGTTTTCGCCGGATGGGAAGAAGTTCGTATTCTCCAGCTCTTTGAACACCAAGAGCCGGTACGAGTTCAACATCTTCGTCGCTGACTGGAAGGAGTAGGCGCGGCGCCTACCCTTTCCAGCAGAGCGAAAACAGTTTGACCTGAATATTGGTCTTTTTCGGCGCAATCACGACACTCGTGAACTTCTCGTTCAGAGTGTCGAATTGCGCGGCGAGGGTGGCGATTTCTTCCTGGAGTTGCTGCTCCAACTGCTGGCGCTGATCGAGCGCGGCCTGCAAATTTGCTTCCGCGCGGTCGACGTCCTGGCCCTCGCGGCTGGCCTTGCCGAGCGTGCGAGCCGCGGAGCCCACGCTGGACATCGCGGTCTTGGTCATGAAGCCGCGGCCCATGATGGCGCCTAGTACGGAGGTGGCGATGGAGAGCCCGGTCTGGACCTTGGACTGGGTGGCTTCCTGCTGCTGTTTTTCCACCATTTGCTGGGCTTTTCGCACACGTTCTTCCAGCATGGTGAGTTTTGGGCCGTACTTCTGACGGAGCGCGGTGACGGCTTCATCGCGGGCTTCGTGGGCGGCGGTGGTGAGGCGAACGCGGAAGTCCCGTTCGGATTCGCCGGGGTTGGACACCTGGCCGAGATTGACGCTCTGCAGGACTTCAAGCTTCTGGGTGGCGAAGAGCCAGTTGACGAAATCCTTGTTCCAGGTGGTGTAGGACTTGGCTTTGCCGGCGGCGGCGGGGAGGTCGCCGAAGGAGGCGCCGTCGGTCGGTTCGCTTTCCAGTTCGGCGATATCGATATCGAGCTCTTCGGCCTGTTCCCAGTTGACGGCGACCGGGCCGCCTTCGACGAACGTGCAGAACTTCACTTCGCGGGCGAAGTCGACCTTCGTTTTGGTGTCTGTGAATCGGACCTGAGCTACGCCGAGAAGAACGGGTTCATACGTTGCGCCGCTGGTGGAGCGGACGGGAAGGAAGTGCTGTTCGATATCGGGTGGGAGAACAGGACGGGCGGTGCCCACGACCTCGGAGGCGCGCTTGGGCGCGACTGGCGGCGGGGCGGCGGCTTCGCCCGGGACTGGCGGCGGCGGGAGCGCCTTTTTCTTCGCGTCCATCAAGGTTTTGATCTGCGCGCGCGTGAGCGGGCCGCTCAAGTAGGAGAGGGCCCATCGGGACTCGAATACTTCGAGCGCGCCGCGGTGGACGTTGCTCATGAGGAAGATGCGGCTCTTCAAACTGGACAGCAGTTGCTCCAGCGCGCCGCGGTTGGCTGACCCGCCGGATGCCGCGGCCGCGCCCTCCAGCCCTTCAATGAGGCGCATTTTGTCGCGTTCGGTTTGGAGGCGGCCGATGAGCCAGGTGCCGCAATTGGAGAGGCCTTTGTAGTCCAGGTCGACCGGGTTCTGGGTGGCGAGAACAACGCCGACGCCGAAGGCGCGGGCTTGTTTCAGGAGTGTGAGGAGTGGTTGCTTGGAGGGCGGGTTGGCAACGGGCGGGAAGTAGCCGAAGATCTCGTCCATGTAGAGCAGCGCGCGGAGGCTGGAGGTGCCGGGCTGCGTGCGCATCCAGGAGACCATCTGATTCAGCAGGAGCGCAACGAAGAACATCCGCTCGGAATCGCTCAGATGCGAGATGGAGAAGATGGACATCCGCGGGCGCCCGGTGGAGGTGTAGAGCAGGGAGCCGATGTCGAGCGCATCGCCTTCGAGCCAGGCTTCAAAACCGGGCGAGGCGAGCAGGTTGTTGAGCGCGATAGCGAGGTCGAACCGTTCTTTTGACGGGAAGAAGGCTTCGATTTCGAGGACGCCGATGCGTGTGACGGGCGGCTTCTGGATCTGTTGGATGAGGGTGGCCAGGTCGAGGTCGTTGCCCTGCATCCAGGCGCTTTCGATGAGCTTGCTGATGAGGATGTGTTCGCGGGACTG
>JBIKOG010000312.1:0-7654 GCA_044358225.1 Bryobacteraceae bacterium
GCCGCAGGGCCGGGCAGAGGCAGGCCCCAAGGAGCACTACTAACCCCAAGGGTGGGCCAAATCAAAGCATCAAAGTGGGCCAAATGGAGTTGACAGAAGCACGGCGCGCTTCGGGGATGGCTGAGAGGATTTGGCATTGGCCCAGTGGACGGAAGACCATCGCCACGAACTGATTCCAGCTGGCGAGTCCGCGGGCCTGACGCTACTCTGGGTGGCGGCGGAGTCCCTCTTCAGAGGCTGGACGGGGGCCAGATGGAGACGCTGGCTGAAAATGCTTTATCCTCATGAGGGGGTAAGCGTTCTCGATGAGCAGAGTCGCTTGTCGCGGAACCGTCGCCTCACGCCACCGGGGCCCGAACAGGCATCAAGCCCATCTGGACTCCAGTGACGGGAGGCAGTTCTTCGCCAAACGATCGCCGTCTGGGCGGTAAGCACGAAAGTGGCTCTGGAGCCGCAACAAAGGCTTAGCAGCTATTTTCAGCTAACGGTTGCTTTCTCTTCCTTTCGCTCTTTTCCTGGATGCTGTGAGACAATTCTGAGAAGTCCTGGCTAAAACACCGCTAAAATGTCACACTCTCCCATGAAGCGCAGCCTTTCGTTGGTAACCGCATTATATGACCTAGGGCGCGGCGATGTAAATCAGCATCTGGCTGATTATCAACGGCGGCCATTTGCTGAGTACTTAAGTGCGTTCGACTCGGTGTTGCGGATAGATGCGCCACTCTCCATTTATATCCCTCTGGAGTTAGAAAGTTACGTATGGCAGCGCCGCAACCGAGACAACACCCGCGTGCTGGCGGTGCCGCTCGAGGCTTGGCAGAAGCGGTTTCCGTTTTTTGAACAAGTGCAACAGATCCGGCAGGATCCGGCGTGGCGCGGGCGGGCAGAGTGGCTGGCAGAGAGCCCGCAGGCCAATCTGGCCTACTACAACCCGATTGTGATGAGCAAGATGGGAATGCTCAACGATCAGCAATTAACCAACCCGTTTGGGTGCGAGCATTTCCTTTGGATCGACGCCGGGCTGGCCCGCACCTGTGGCGGTTACCTGGACCATCCGGATTGGGTGTCCCGGACCGAGGTGGCGCTAGAGCGCTTTCTGTTCATCTGCTTCCCTTACATCGGCGGCGGAGAGGTGCACGGTTACGACCGCGCCGCGCTCGCGCGCTTGGCGGGTACGGACTACATCCGGCGCGTGGCGCGCGGTGGGCTGTTTGGCGGTTCGCGGGAGGCGATCGGCAAAGCCAATGCGCTGTACTGGCGGCTGCTGGAGTTGAGCTTTGCGCAGGGCGAGATGGGCACGGAGGAGAGCATTTTCTCCGCGATGACTTATCTGGAGCCGGAGCTCTTCGACCGTTTCGAGATTGAGGACAACGGCTTGATCGGCCCGTTTTTCGAGAGCCTGCAGCGGGGGAGGGCGCCGTTGGTACGGACGCGGATCCA
This sequence comes from Bryobacteraceae bacterium, assembly GCA_044358225.1. Lineage (GTDB taxonomy): Bacteria > Acidobacteriota > Terriglobia > Bryobacterales > Bryobacteraceae. Next base: position 1,441 of record JBIKOG010000312.1, read on the forward strand.
TCGGGGCCTGGGCGATCGCGAGGTACGCCGGGGGACCTCGACGGCGATGTACATCCTGACCTTCAACCAGCCGCAGCAACTGGCTTTATTGATTCGATCGTGGAGGCAGCAGCCCGCGTTTTTTGAGCGGTCGGCGGTGTACGTAATCGACAACAGCACGGAGGAGAAGGCCCTGGCCGAGAACCGCGCGCTGTGCGCCGAGCACGGATTTACGCATTTGCCGCAGGGCAATATTGGGATTTGCGGCGGAAGACAGTTGGCCGCGGAGTTGTTTGCGGCGAGCGACCGCGACTATATGTTTTTCCTCGAAGACGACATGTTACTGGCCGCGCCGGAGGCATCGGTTTGTGGGTCGGGCTTTGTCCGCTGGGTGGAGTCGCTGTACGACAAGGTGCTCGGAATTATGGAACGGGAGAGGTTCGACTTCCTGAAGTTGAGTTTTTCGGAGTTATACGGAGTGAATAGTGACCAATGGGCCTGGTACAACGTGCCGGCCAGTGTTCGGCAGAGTATCTGGCCGGCACAGAGTGAATTGCCGCAATTGGGTCTTGCGCCGAGTATTCCGAAGGTTCAATTTGAGGAAATTTGTAACTTTGCCGGGCTAGCCTACGCAAGCGGCGAAGTGTATTATTCGAACTGGCCGCAGGTGGTAAGCCGGGAGGGTAACCGTCGCATGTTCCTGGAGACGAAGTGGGCGCATCCTTATGAACAGACTTGGATGTCGCATCACTTTCAGGAGACGCGGGCGGGACGGCTGCGGCCGGCGGTGTTGCTGGCGTCGGTGATTCAGCATCAGCGGGACTTTTACTATGGCGCGCACGAGAGGGTGGAGTCTTGAGCGAGCCTTCGATCTTTATCAGTATCGCGGCTTACCGGGAGTTTGAGCTGGTGAAGACGGCGCGGGACTGCATGGCGCAAGCCGAGTTTGCGGACCGCCTCCATTTTTGCATCTGCTGGCAGCATGGTCCGGACGAGAGTCTGGATGGATTGGAGTTGGATCCACGGGTGGAGATCATCGATGTTCCCCACATGGAGAGCAAAGGCGTTTGCTGGGCGCGGAACCTGATTCAACAGCGGTACCGGGGGCAGACGTATGCGTTGCAGATGGACGGGCATCACCGGTTCGTGAGGAATTGGGATACGCGGCTGATTGCGATGCTGGAGGGGTTGAGGCGACGGGCTGGAGTAACCAAGCCGGTACTGACGGGGTATCTGCCCAGTTATGATCCGCACCGGGATCCGGAGGGGCGGGATGGGGAGATCTGGCTCTACGGGTTTGACCGGATTGAGCCGGAAGGGGTGGTGTTTATGCGGCCCTACACAGCGGAAACTAAGCCCGCCGAACCGGTTCCGAGCCGCTTCTGGTCGGCCCATTTCAGCTTCAGTGACGGACACTTTCATGAGCAGGTCAGGGTGGACCCGAGCGGCTATTTCCATGCGGAGGAGATTAGTACCGGGGTTCGTGCCTGGACGATGGGCTATGACTTCTTTACGCCGCACGAGACGGTGGCGTGGCATGAGTATAGCCGCAAAGGGCGGGTCTGCCATTGGGATGAACATAGTGACTGGGGGCGGCGCCATGCGCGGGCGGTCGCGCGATACCGTGCCCAGTTCGGTATCGATGGGGTTAGGGTGCGCGACTTTCCGCCCTACGGTTTTGGCACGGAGCGGAGTCTTGAGCAGTATGAGCGTTTTGCCGGGATTTGCTTTGCGGACCGTTCGGTGGATCCGGCGGTAATCCGGCACGTGCCGCCGCCGAGCGCGCTGGCGCACGCTCCGCGGTCGGTGTGGCGGGGTGAGTTGCTGCGCAGCCATTCCCGGGATGTGTTTGTGGAGCGGGCTCTGCTCGAGGATCCGGACCCGACGCTGTTCCTGGCCTTGTTTGCCTCGGCGGCGGATGGGACGGAGCTGTATCGCAAGGACCTGGACCGTGGCAGGATTGATGAGGTTTTGGCGCAGTCGACCGGGGAGCATCTGTTTCTGCTCCTTTCCTTTTTCTCAAAGCAGAGTCCGGTGCGGTGGACGACTTGGGTGGGGAGCGGGGTTCGCGGGTGGTTGGGACGGAATGACCACGAGTGGCCGGCAGTAGGCGGGCCGATGTTGGAGGAAAATAATGAACACGAATCTGATTCCGAAACGTGATCCGAGCTGCGATGAAGAGGTCCTGGAAGGGGAGATTGTCCTCTACTGCTCGACGGTGGCCAAGGCGGTTTATCTAAATCCGTCGGCTGCGCTGGTGTGGCGACTGATCGACGGGCGGAGGAGTGTCGGTGAGATTGAGGCCTTGCTCACGGGTGCGTATCCGGAGGTAGCGACCCTGCGGGAGGAACTCATTGAGACGGTGCAGGCTTTGCAGGAGCAGGGAGTGATCCATTTTTGAAGGTGCGGGATCGGGGCTGGAGGCTGGCGGCGTTGGGCGGGAACACGGTTGCCTTGGAATGGGCGGACCGTGAGGCGGGTCTTTGGGTGCAGCGCCTGGCCGGGAGCCATCCGGCGGGGGAGCCGTGTCGAGCGAAGGCGGTCTATCGGTTCCACAGTGACCGCATCGAAGGCGGGATGACGGTGTTCGCGGGGGAGGAGTGTCTGTACAGAGGGCCGGACCCGGTGGCGGCGATCCAGGCGGTGATGGAGTCGATGATGGAGGTTTGGAACCGGAGTTGCGTGGACGGGCTGATGCTCCATGCGGGGCTCGTGTCGAAGCAGGGGCGGGGGATGTTGCTTTGCGGGCAGTCCGGGGCGGGAAAGAGTTCGCTGGCGGCGTGGTTTTTGACGCAGGGATGGAGTTACCGGGGAGATGAGCAGTCTTACGCCGGTGTTGACTGGGAGGGGTTTGTGCGTCCGTTTTGCTTCAAGCAGAACTGGCAAGCGCTTTTTCCCGACGTCGCCAAGAGCGCCGATTCGGTGGCGGAGGGGCGTGGACAGACGCTCGTGGCGCCGAGTGCGTTTGGGGAGCAGGTGGCGATCGAGGGGGCCGTGCGGCCGGGAGCTTTCCTGTTTCCGGAGTACCGAGCCGGAGCCGCGTTTGCGTGCGAGCGATTGCCCGCTGGTCAGGTGGCGATGCAACTGGTGCAGGCGACGCTGAACGGCGGGAACTTAGAGAGTCGAGGAGTAAAGCGGACCGCCGAGATGGCGCGGGCGTATCCAGGCTATGCGGTGCGGTACGGGAGCTTTGCGCAACTGACGCCGTTGCTGGAGCTGTTGTGATGGGGAATGGGCTGATCTTCGTGCAGATTGCGGCGTATCGGGATGCCGAACTTTTGCCGACCCTGCGAGATTGCGTGGCGCAGGCCGAGGATGCAAGCCGGCTGCGATTTGGCTTGTGCTGGCAGCGCAGCGCGGAGGAGACGCTCGAGGAGTTTGCCGAGGATCCGCGGATGCGGGTGTACGTCGTGGCGGCGGAGCGCTCGCGGGGCGCGTGTTGGGCGCGTGAGCAAATACAACATCTGTACCGGGATGAGGAGTACACGCTGCAGTTGGATTCGCATCATCGCTTTGCGCGGGGCTGGGACGCGGAGTTGGTGGGGATGCTCGAAGGGTTGCGGGAGCGCGGCTATGCCAAGCCATTGATTACCGCGTATGTGCCGATTTATGAGCCCACGAACGATCCGGAGGGGCGACACAAGGAGCCACTGCGCATGCGTTTTGACGGGTTTACGGTCAGCGGGCCCTTTGCCGTAATGCCGGAGACGATTGACAACTATGCCAGCCTGAATGAGCCGGAGCCCGCGCGATTTTTCTCCGGACACTTTGCTTTCACGCTGGGAGAGTTCTGCCGGGAGGTTCCGTATGACCCCCAGCTTTACTTTTTCGGAGAGGAGCCTTCCCTGGCGATTCGGGCCTATTCGCATGGATACGATCTGTTTCATCCGCACCGCGTGTTGGTTTGGCATCATTACATTCGCAATGCGGCGCCGAAGCACTGGGCGGATCACCGTCGATGGCATTTCCGGAACGAACTGAGTATGATGCGGTTTCGCTCATTAATTGGGGAGGGACTGCGGGGCGTGCACGGTGAGGCGTCGGCCTTACACCCTTACGGGCTGGGGACGGTGCGCGGGTTGCGGGAGTTTGAGCGCCACACAGGGATCAGCTTTGAGCTGCTCGGGGCGACGCCGTATACGATGGCGGCTTTGCCGCCGCCCGGGGAGGATGCTTCGCTCAGCCAGGAAGAGTGGTATGCGACGATGTTACTGCCCCACGAGGTGGTGGTTCCGCTCGATCTGGAGGAGTTAGGAGACAGCCTCAAGGAGAGCGAGTTTGTGTTTGTCGGCGCACATTCCAAGCAGGACCAGGAGCTATGTCGCCACGACCTGCGCGAAGAGGACTTGGAGCAGGCGATACGAGATGGCCGTTACGTCTTGCGATTCCTGTCGGCCGGACCTCCGGTGAGTTGGACGGTGTGGCCGTTTGTGCGGGGGGATTGGGGCACCAAAGTGACCCGTCGAATTGACGCCGAACCCGTTACCGATGGCGCGGTTTCTCCCCGTTGAGGGAGAGGGATTTATAAGTTTTTGGAGATCTCACGCTGCAATGCCCTTAGTTCCTTGTACAACCCGGCAATCCTCGTTTCGACCCGAGACCCTAACTTCTTGACGAGGCGCCAGGTTCGCTGAAAGCCAAAGAGAAAGGCAAACAGCGCAAGAATCAGGACAAATTCGGCCGTAGACATGCCGAAGATGCCAGGAGCGAATACCGGTTCAAAGTGAAGCAAGCGGTGGGCCTATGGGCCGAAGGTATGCAATTTGAGATCCCGCTGTCAACCTCATACGGCCCTCAAGGTTTCGAGTAAGACGACGTCGCGTTGAACGGCCTCCAGGAAGGCGCCGGCCAGTCCGTTGGGCTGCAGCGGAAAGCGCTGGAAGCTTCCGGGGCGGTCGCGCCAAAGTTCTGCCAGCAGCAGGGGGAGGGTCGGAAGCTGTCCGTGCTCCAGCATGCGCTGATAGGCCAACCAATAGGCTTCATTGACGGCCGGTAGAGACGCCGCGGTGGCACCGAAGAGGGTCCCGCGGAAGGCGGGTTCGTCGTTCGGGTGATCCTCCCAGCCGAGCAGGAGCATGGGGTCCAGAAGGGGTTCGATCTGGTGCAAGGGTCCACCTGGGGCCAGATAGGCTGGTTGGACCTCATCTAGAAGCAACGGATCCAACCAGAGAAAGCTGCGGCTGCTGTGTGGGTTGAAGATGGACTCATCGTGGAGCCAGCCGAGCGATCGGATTCGCGCGATCAGAGAGAGTTCCTGGTCGGGGCTCATCCCTGAGCTGGCGGCTACGGTGTGCAGTTGCTGGTGTAACCAGATGTCGCCGCGGAGTGCGTCCTCGCTGGTCGGCCGCAAGGTCGACGATGTAGGTATCTGCTCCAGGCCCTTCAGCAAGATGGGGTCGCCGTAGAGCACCACGGGTAAGCCGCTGGCGAGGAGTTGGCGAGCAAAATCCAACCAGGTGCTCTCACGGCGGTCCCGATCAAGGAACGGAAAGACCCCGCTAACAATGGTCAGCATTGGATTAGGGGATACTCGATGGTGTCGGCGTAGGGGTGGCGGTGGGCGTAGGGGTGGGGGTGCGTGTTCTGGTCTGCGTTGGGGTTCTGGTGCCCGACCTAGTAGGTGTAGGTGTCGCTGTTGGCGTGGGTGTCGGGCTTGTTCCTGCGGATGTTGGGGTTGGGGTGGCGGTCGCGGTTGGGGATGGGGTGACGGTCGTTGTCGGCGTGGGCGAAGGGGACGCGACTGCGGGTGTTTGGGTTGGGGTGGCGGAGGGTGTTGCCGTTGGGGTGACGGTCATTGTTGGGGTGGGAGTGGCGGCGGGTGTTCCGGTAGGGGTGACGGTTACCGTCGGCGTAGGGGTGGCGGCGGGCGTTCCGGTAGGGGTGACGGTTACCGTGGGCGTCGGGGTGGCGGCGGGTGTTCCGGTAGGGGTGACGGTTACCGTAGGCGTAGGGGTGGCGGCGGGCGTTCCGGTAGGGGTGACGGTTACCGTTGGGGTGGGGCTTGCGGCGGGCGTCTGTGTGGGGGTGACAGTGATCGTGGGTGTTGGACTTGCGCCGGGCGTCAGGGAGGGGGTGACGGTTACGGTGGGCGTGGGGGTGGCGGCAGGTGTCTGCGTGGGGGTGACCGTCGCCGTTGGCGTTGGACTGGCGGCGGGTGTCTGTGTGGGAGTTACGGTTACTGTGGGAGTGGGGCTTGCCGCGGGTGTCTGTGTAGGAGTTACGGTTACTGTGGGAG
>JBIKOG010000313.1:0-7638 GCA_044358225.1 Bryobacteraceae bacterium
GCGTTTCGTGGCGGATTACGCTTTTGGGGGGCGGGAGTGGTTTGGGTTTGGGGACAGGCTGAAGCCAGTCCCCGGAGGGCTTGGTGGCTGCGTTGGGGATTTCTGCTTCGGTGTTGGCGGGGGTGAGTGGGTTTGGGGACACGCTGACGCATGTCCCCGGAGGGGTTGGTGACTGCGTGGGGGCGGTCTGCTTCGGGGGTGGCGGGGGTGGTTGGGTTTGGGGGACCACCCGTCGCCCGTTGGGCTCTGGGTGGCAAGCACGGGTTTCGACACCGCGGGGTTGGGGCGGTTTATAGCGGCACGGCGTTTTGGGAGATGTACTCGTCGATGGGGCTTTCGTCGCGGCTGACGTAGTGGTAGACCTCCGCATACTTCACTCCGTGTTGCTTGCCTCGGACGCGGTCGCGGGAGAGGGCGAAGTACTTCGTGTAGTTCTTGTTGGCCGTTTCATCGTCGTTGCCGAGGATGGGGAGTTTCTTGCCTTGGGCGGCGAGTTTTGCTTTCAGGAAGGCGCCGTTGTTGCCGGCGGGGCCTTGGGTGACGTTGGCGAGATTGGCGTGGACTTTGCCGTCGATGTAGTCGCTGACGTCGACGACGCGGTTGACGATTTGCGGGCCGCGTGCGAAGTAGTACGCATCTTGCGGGCCGTGGGGGGTGAGGCCGGCTTTGAAGTGTTCGGGGTAGTCCCAACGGCTACTGGCCATCCAAAAGGCGGATTCGACGGCCTTGGCGGTGATGACGTGATCGGGGTTGCGCTCGTAGAGCGACGAGGGGTCGTAGACGATGACGGTGTCGACTTTGAGGACGCGGAAGAGGAAGATGAGGCGGGCGCGGATTTCGACCAGCGGCCAGGCGTCCATGTTGTGGTTGGGGTAGTTGAGGAAGAACGACTCCTTGCATTTCAGGCGGCGGCCGACTTCGTAGGTGTCCTGCTCGTTCTTGTAGACGATGTCGCCGATGGAGGGGCCGGTGCCGGCCATGGAATCGTTCGACAGGGTGATGAGGTAGCCGGTGTAGCCTTCGTCGATCAACTTCAGGCAGAGGCCGCCGGCGAAGATGGGCACGTCGTCACAGTGGGGCTGGATGGCGGCGAAGACTTTGCCGGCGTGGGGTTTGCCGGGTTTTTTTCGCTCGACGGTGACGGGGACGTTGTAGGCGACGCCGCCGGTTCCACCGGACTGGTATTCACGATCGATCTGGGGTTCGGCGGGGCCTTGCATGAGTCCCGCGGAGAGGCTGGTTCCAAAGAAGTTCCGGCGTTGCATGCATAGAGTGTAAACTAACGGGTTCGTGCCAGATAACGGACCCTTCCTCCTCACTATGACGCTGGGCGCTATTGCGCTCCTGCTCTTCCTGATTCTTGCGGTGCGGCTGCATGCCTTTCTTGCGCTGCTGATTAGTTCCATGGCGCTGGGGCTTGGCGTGGGCATGGAGCCGGTGAAGGTCATCAAATCCATTCAGACCGGATTTGGGGAGGCGCTGGGATTTATTGCCGTTGTTGTTGCCTTGGGCGCGATGATTGGGCGGTTTCTGGAGCACTCCGGCGGTGGGCGCGTGCTGGCGGATTGGCTGTTGAGCAAGTTTGGAAAAGAGAACGCGGTGTGGGCGGTGCTGGTGGCCGCTTTCATGGTGGGGTTGCCGATTTTCTTTGAAGTCGGGTTTATTATTCTGGTCCCGCTGGCTTGGAGTTTGGCGAAGGAATCGAAGAAGTCGTTGCTGTATTATGGGCTGCCGATGACGGCGGCGTTGACGGTGACGCACGCGATGGTGCCGCCGCATCCGGCGCCTTCGGCGGCCGCTTCGCTACTGGGCGCGGACTTGGGGCGCACCATTTTGTATGGAGCGTTGCTATCGATCCCGATGGCGATTTCCGGCGGCATTTTGTATGGCCGGTGGATTGCGAACCGGTTGTTCATTCCGGTGCCGGAGATGGCGACGCGGGTGAAGGAAGAGAAGTCGGCGTATCCGGATCCGAGCGTGGGGCTGGTGATTTTGGTGTTGATTTTGCCGGTGTTGTTTATCTTTGCTTCATCGGTGGCCGACATTGCGAAGTTTTCGACGGGCGGGGTGTTGGGGTTCCTGGGGCATCCGTTTACGGCGCTGCTGATTACGGCGCTGGTGTCGATGTACGCGTTCGGCGTGCGGCGTGGATTGAACCGGGATGCGTTGGGCAAGATGGCGACCGATTCGCTGGCGCCGATTGGAACGTTGTTGGCGATTATGGGCGGGGGCGGGGCGTTCAAGCAGATCATCGTTGATTCGGGCGTGGGGCCGTATGCGGGGCAGCTGCTGGCGTCGTCGGCCATTTCGCCTTTGGTGGTTGCCTATTTAGTGGCCGCGGCGATGCGGATGGCGCAGGGTTCGGCGACTGTCGCGATCATCACGGCGGCCGGGATTGTGGCGCCTTTGGTGAAGGGGATTCCGGGGTATCAGCCGGAGATGATTGTGCTGGCGCTGAGCGCGGGCGGGACGATTCTTTCGCACGTGAACGACGCCGGGTTCTGGATTGTGAACGAGTACTTCGGGATGACGGTGCCGCAGACGTTGCAGAGCTGGACGACGATGAAGGTGATCACGTCGCTGGTTGGCATCGCCTTTATTTTGGGTGCGCAGGCGCTGTTTTTCTAACCGGCATCGGGGCAGATGCCCCGGTGCGTTGGGTTAAGTGGCGCGGCTGCGGACGACTTCGACCGAGCAGGTGGCCTGCGCGGCGAGGGCTTCCGAGACGCTGCCCATGAGGATTCGCTGGGCGCCGCGGCGGCCGTGGGAGCCGATGACGAGGACGTCGGCGCCCCAGTCGCGGGCTTCGTGGAGGATGACGTCTTTGGTGCCATCGAGGAGGACGGAGACGGATTCGGTGACGTCGAGACCGGCGCCGGCGAGGATGGCCTGGGCGCGGGAGACGGCGGTTTGGGCGCGGGTGAGCGCTTCTTCGCGGAGTTTCTGTACCTCGCCGGAGTGGAGGAATGGCGGCTCAAACAGGGCGTGGATGGTGGGGAGAACGACTTCGACGACGCTGAGAACCCGGACTTGCGTGCGGGGCGGCCAGGGGCGATTGGCGATGGCGTAGGCGGCGACTTCGGAGTAGGCCGAGCCATCGGTGGCGAGCAGGATTTTGCGCGCCTGCACGGCTTCATCGATGCGGGGGCGGATGATGGCGACGGAGCATTCGGCGTGGCGGAGGGTGTGGGCGGCGACGTTGCCGAGGAAGAAATGGGTGAGCGGATTGACACGGTGGGACCCGAGGACGATCAAGTCTGGCCGGGTGTCTTCGGCGCGTTCGAGGATGACCGTTTTGGGGTCCCCGGTGGCGATGTTGCCGTGGGCGTTGATGCCGCACATGCGGAGGATGGCGGTGGACTTTTCGATTAGATCCTTGGCCTGGTGGTAGGCCGATTCGAGGGTCTCCGACATGGCCCAAAGTTGGCCTTGTTCGACGATGGTGAGGAGTTCGACAGTGGTTCCCTCGGGCCAGGGGCGGCCGGCTACTTCTTCGACGGCGACTTCACTGGCCGGGGTCTCATCGATGGCAAGTAGGATTTTCATAGCACTGGTGAGAGAGCAAGTTGAATGCCAATCGATGGGAGCGGTTAACATAGACAGTCATGGGTATCTACGACGACATCGGCGTGCGGACAATCATCAACGCCAAGGGCGCTTCCACGCGAGTTTCCGGCGGGCTGTTGGCGCCGGAGGTGACGGCGGCGATGGCGGAGGCGGCGACGCACTGCGTGGACATGGCGGACCTGCAGGCGGGGGCTTCGAAGATCATTGCCGGTGTGACGGGGGCGGAGGCGGGGATTGTGACGTCGGGCGCGGCGGCGGGATTGCTGCTGGGGACGGCGGCGTGCGTGGCGGGGTTGGACCCGGGGCGGATGTCGCGGCTGCCGGATACGACGGGGATGAAGAGTGAAGTGATCATGGTGCGGAGTCAGCGGAACTTCTATGACCACGCCGTGCGGGCGGCGGGGGTGAAGATTATTGAAGTGGGGCTGCCGGACCGGTTCGCGGGCGCGGGTGTGCGTGACGCGGAGGGGTGGGAGATTGCGGACGCGATCACGGATAAGACGGCGGCGGTGATGTATGTGGCCAATGGGAACGCGCGGCCGTCGCTGGAGGATGTGGTGAAGGCGGCGCATGGGCGGAACGTGCCGGTGCTGGTGGACGCGGCGGCGCAGTTGCCGCCGGTTTCGAATTTGAAACGGTTTATTGCCGCCGGGGCGGACCTGGTTTCGTTCAGCGGGGGGAAGGCGATTGGGGGGCCGCAGGGGTCGGGGATTTTGTGCGGACGGCGGGATTTGGTCATGTCGGCGGTTTTGCAGATGTTGGATTTGGACATTGACTGGAGCATGTGGGTGCCGCCGGCGAACCTGATTGACAAGGATCGGCTGCCGGGGTTGCCGCAGCATGGGATTGGGCGGCCGTGCAAGGTGGGGAAAGAGACGATTGTGGGGCTGCTGGTGGCGCTGAAGCGGTTTGTGGCGCACGACCCGGAGGCGGTGCGGAAGGTGAATCTGGCGCGGGTGGAGAAGATGGCGGCGGAGTTGGGGCGGTTGCGGAATGGGACGGTGTCGGTGCGGGATGGCGGGTCGCCGAAGCTGGTGGTGATGTTGAACCCGGACGCGGGGAAGAATGGCGTGGCGGTTTGCGTGGCGCTGCAGGAGGGGACGCCGTCGATTTACCTGGATGCGTCGCAGGCGGCGAATGGGGTGATCTCGGTGAATCCAACGTGCATGGCTGACGGTGATGTGTTGCCGCTGGCGCGGCGGTTGCGCGAAGTGATTGGTTAGTGAAAGGATTTCGGGATGCGATATCTGGTTCTGCTAGTGGGCGCGGCGGTGGCCGCGGGCGCTGATTGCGAGGGGCTGGCGAAGTTGAAGCTGGCAACGACTACGATTTCGGAGGCTCGCGTTTATGCGGCCGAGAAAGGGACGCCGGCGACTTGCCGGGTGACGGGGGTGATGGCTCCGACGGCGGATTCGGTGATCAAGTTTGCCGTGTGGATGCCGGTGGAGGGATGGAACGGGAAGTTTTTGGGCGTGGGGAATGGCGGGTATGCGGGGTCGATTTCGACGAGCGGATTGGTGGAGGCGGTGAAGACGGGGTATGCGTCGGCATCGACGGATACGGGGCATGCGGTGACGGGCGGCGTGGATGCGAGTTGGGCGTTGCAGCATCCGGAGAAGATCATTGATTTCGGGCACAGGGCGATTCATCTGACGGCGGTGCAGGGGAAGGCGATTACGGCGGCTTATTATGGGTCGGCGCCGAAGAAGTCGTATTTCTCTTCGTGTTCGAATGGCGGGCGGCAGGCGTTGATGGAGGCGCAGCGGTACCCGGAGGATTATGACGGGATTATCGCGGGCGCGCCGGCGAACAACTGGACGATGCTGATGACAAACGCGTTGAAGAATTCGGCGGCGACGATGCGGGATCCTTCGTTCTACTTTCCGGCGGAGAAGCTGCCGGCGATTCAGGCGGCGGCGATTTCGGCTTGTGACAAGAACGATGGAGTGGCGGATGGCGTGATTGAAAATCCGGCGAAGTGCGGGTTTGATCCGGCGGTTTTGTTGTGCAAGGGGGAGGACAACAAGGGCTGTTTGACGGCGCCGCAGGTGGCTGGGTTGAAAGAGCTGTACGCGGGGTTGAAGGACGCCAAGGGGAAGCAGGTTTACCCGGGCTACGCGATGTCGGGCGAGGCGGAGATGGGCGGCTGGGCGTCGTGGATCACGGGGCCGGGGATGGAGAAGAGCGCGATGTTTTTGTTCAGCACGAACTTCTTCAAGTACATGGTTTACAGCGATCCGAAGTGGGATTACAAGACGTTCGATGTGGCGCGGGACTTGCCGGCGGCGCAGAAGATGGCGGTGCATTTGAACTCGACCGATCCGAACCTGAAGGCGTTTCAGGCGCGGGGCGGGAAGCTGATTTTGTACCACGGGTGGTGCGACGCGGCGATACCGGGGCAGGCGGTGATCGACTATTACCAGAGCGTGCAGAAGAAGATGGGCGCGAAGGCGACGGGCGAATTCGTGCGGCTGTTTATGGTGCCCGGGATGCAGCATTGCGGGGCGGGCGCGGGGCCGAATAACTTTGGCCAGGGCGGGGCGCCGAAGGGGGACGCGGCGTCGAACATTGCGATGGCGCTGGAGCAGTGGGTGGAGAAGGGCGTGGCGCCGGAGAAGATTGTGGCGGCTCGGCCGGGGCGGACGCGGCCGTTGTGCGCGTACCCGAAGACGGCTCGTTACAAGGGCACCGGGTCTACGGATGATGCGGCGAATTTCGAATGCGTGCAGTAAATCAGATAGGATTAGGGGCTATGAAAACTCTGTTGTTGACTACTCTTGTTTTTGCGGTCTCCGCGGTTGGGTTTGCGGAGACGGCCGATGAGGCTGCCGTGAAGGCGGCGCACGCTTCGTTCGTGGCGGCGGCGAAGGCCGGCGACGCGGCGGCGTTGGGGAAGATCTTCGCCGATGGGTTGCAGTACAGCCACTCGAACACGTTGCTGGAGACGAAGGCGCAGGCGATTGCGGCGCTGGTGAAATCGAAGGGGAACTTCGAGGTGCACGAGCAGACGGTTCACGTGTACGGGAAGGCCGCGACGATTCGGGCAAAGGTGACGGCGCACAATGCTGCCGGCGATATTCCGTTGACGATCCTGCAGGTTTGGGTGAAAAACGGGAAGGATTGGCAGATGATGGAGCGGCAGACGACGCGCATTCCTGCTCCGGCGAAATAGTTATGTTTTTGCTTCTTGCTCAGGTTTTGTTTGTCGCGACGCCTTTCACGCCGGAGAACAGTTTTACCACCGGCGTGGAGGGTCCGGCCACCGATAAGGCCGGGAATGTGTACGCCGTTTCGTATCAGAAGACCGATACGATTGGGCGGTTTACGCCGGATGGGAAGGGCGAAGTGTGGTTGACGATGCCCGAGGGGAGCCTGGGCAACGGGATTCGGTTTACGCCCGAGGGGCGGATGTTTGTGGCCGATTATAAGGGTCACAACATTTTGGAGATCGATCCGGCGACGCGGAAGGTTTCGGTGTTTGCGAAGGTGCCGACGCCGTATCAGCCGAATGATATTGAGCTGGGGCCGGATGGGACGTTGTGGGCGTCCGATCCCGATTGGAAGGGTGGGAAGGGGCAGGTTTGGCGGATTGATACGGACGCGAAGGTGACACGCGTGGCGACGTTGGACAGTACGTCGAATGGGATTGCGACTTCGCCGGATGGGAAGTATTTGTATGTGAATGAGACGGGGTCGCGGAAGGTGTGGCGGTATCGGATTGGGAAGGATAAGAGTCTTTCCGAGAAGAAGCTGTTGATTGCTTTTCCGGACTTTGGGATGGATGGGATGAAGGCCGATGTGAAGGGGAATTTGTACATCACGCGGCATGGGAAGGGTACGGTGGCGATTGTTTCGCCGAAGGGGAAGTTGATCCGGGAAGTGGATGTGTTGGGGAAGCTGCCGACGAATATTACGTTTGGCGGGCCGGATGGGAAGACTTGTTATGTGACGGAAGTGGAGCAGCGGCGGATGGTGAGTTTCCGGGCGGAGTTTGCTGGGCGGTGAGGGGGTTGTTCCCGGCGCGCCAGAAGGATACGCTGTTATTATGAGCCGAGAAACAACCGCGCTACT
>JBIKOG010000315.1:0-7593 GCA_044358225.1 Bryobacteraceae bacterium
CTTCTATCAGTTCGCAAACGCGGAATGGGAAACCATTCCGCGTTTGCTTTTGCGCGCCAGCATTTACAATAGACAATACGCCTAATGCGCAATGTGATCACAACTGGGGATGTTCCACTCGGCGGAGTGCTGGAAGTCCTGCGTGGCACCATCGTCACGCCCTCGGCTCGCGAATTGGCGCGGGATCGCGGCGTGCCCATCGTCGAAGTGGAGCCGGAACAGTATCAAACGGCCAAAGAACCGCACCGCACGGTCGTCATGGGTGCCGATCACGGCGGCTTTCGCGCCAAGGAATTGTTGAAAACCGTCGTCGCCTCGCTGGGCTACATCGTCGAAGATGTGGGCGCGTTCGATGAACGGTCGGTCGATTATCCGGACCTCGCCGAAAAGGTCGCTCTCGCCGTCAGCGAAGGCCGCGCCTTTGCCGGCGTTATGGTCGATGGCGCCGGTATCGGCTCCGCCATGGCTGCCAATAAAGTCCCCGGCATCCGCGCCGCGCTCTGTTACGACCGCGCCTCCGCCCGCAACAGCCGCGAACACAACCACGCCAACGTGCTCACGCTCGGTGGCCGCATGCTCACCGAAACGCAACTCGAAGACGTCGTCCGCACCTGGTTCGCCACGCCCTGGGGCGGCGGCCGCCACCAGTCGCGCATCGACAAAATTACTGCCATTGAAACGAAAAACTCTAAGGGGAACCGCGCGTGACCGACGCTGAACTGGATCTGTTGGTCGCGCGAATCGGCGATGAATTTGTAGCCCGCCTGGGCAAGCCCGCGGCCACGGCCCCTGCAGCGCCAGCCACCTCCGGCTACGACGCCCCCGCCGGCGCGTCCCCCGCCGCCAACGGCCCCACCGACAAACGCCTGGCCGCCATGATCGACCACACGCTCCTCCGTCCCGACGCCACCCGCGCCGAGATCCTCCAGGTCTGCGCCGAAGCCCGTACCCACGGCTTCGCCAGCGTTTGTGTGAACTCCAGTTGGGTCCCGCTCGTCGCCCGCGAACTCAAGGGAACATCGGTCAAAACCTGCACTGTCATCGGCTTCCCGCTGGGTGCCATGTCCACCGCCGCCAAGGTCTTCGAAACGGAGGAAACCATCCGCAACGGCGCCACCGAAGTCGACATGGTGCTCGCCGTCGGCCTCCTCCGCGCCGGCGAGGATCTGGCCGTTGAAAAGGATATCCGCGCCGTCGCTGAGGCCTGCCATCGCGGCGGAGCCATCCTCAAAGTCATCCTCGAAACCTGCCTGTTGAACGACGCGCAGAAGGTCACCGCCTGCAAACTCTGCGTCGCCGCCGGTGCCGATTTCGTCAAAACCTCCACCGGCTTCTCCAAAGGCGGCGCAACGGCCAAAGACATCGCCCTCATGCGCCAAACCGTCGGCCCCGGCCTCGGCGTCAAAGCCTCCGGCGGCATCCGCTCCCTCGCCGACGCGCGCACCATGATCACCGCCGGCGCCAGTCGCATCGGCGCCAGCGCCAGCGTCCGCATCGTTCAGGAATCGGCGGCGCAATGACCCAGCCCCGCCGCAAAACCAGCCGCTTTCGCGACCGCTCGGAACTGCTCGATTACCTCCTCGAAGTCTCCGCCGTCACCTCGGAAACGCTCGATCTCGACCGCCTCCTCACCGCCGTCGCCAAGGTCATCACCCGCGTCATCCCCGCGCAGCTCTTCGCCATTCTTCTCCACTCCGATCGCCGCAAGGCCCTCCGCATCCGCTACTCCATGGGCCACCGCCAGGAGCTGGTCGATCGTCTCCTCATCCCCCTCGGCGAAGGCATCACCGGCCAGGCCGCCGAAACCCGCGAACCGATGCTCGTCCGCGACGTCCGCAAGGAAAAAGCGTATCTGAACGCCATGGACGCCGTCCGCTGCGAGATGGCCATCCCCATGATTGCCCGCGACAAACTCGTCGGCGTCATCGATTTCCAATCCACCGAAATCGGCGCCTACACGGCCGACGATGTCGCCCTCATGCGCCTCATCGCCTCCCGCATCGCCGGCGCCATCGACAACGCCCGCCTCTACCGCCGCGTCGATCTCCAACACCGCACCCTCCGCACCCTCTCCAAAACCTCCCAGGGCTTCAGCTCCATCCTCGATCTCGACGAACTCCTGGGCACCGTCGCCGCCAGCGTCCGGGCCCTGATGGACTACGACTCGTTCACCATCTGGCTGCTCGACGAACCCAAACAGGTCCTCCGCAAACGCATCGCCATCTTCGAAGGTGGCGGCCGCGAACTCGACGAGATCCCCCTCAGCATCGGCGTCACCGGCTCCGCCGCCCGCCTCCGCCGCCCCATGCGTGTCGAGGACACTCTGGCCGACCCCCGCTACATCGCCAGCCACCCCAATCTCCGCAGCGAAGTCGCCGTCCCGCTCATGCTTCGCGACCGCGTCATCGGCGTCATGGACCTCGAAAGCCAGCGCCTGAACTACTACTCGGTCGACCACATGCGCACCCTCGCCCTGCTCGCTCCGCAGGTCGCCAGCGCCATCGAAAACGCGCGTCTCTACGAGGAAATCGCCACCCGCGAACAGCGTATGGATAAGGATCTGCAAGCCGCCCGCAAGCTGCAATCTCTCCTCCTGCCCAGTGAAGCCCCCGCCATCGAAGGGCTCGATATCGCCGTCGGCCTCCGCCCCGCGCGCGACATCACCGGCGATCTCTTCGACTTCTTCGAATATGACAACGGCCAGGCCACCATCGTCTTCGGTGACTCCTCCGGCAAAGGCCCCGCCGCCGCCCTTTATGCTGCTCTCGTCAGCGGCCTGCTCCGCTCTCTCGGCCACCGCCCGCGTCGCCCCGCTGATCTCATGCGGTCTCTCAATAACGCCCTCACCGAGCGCCGCGCCGAAGCCCAATACGTCACCCTGCTCGCCATGTTCTGGGACGCCCCCTCCCGCAAGCTCACCATCGCCAACGCCGGCGGCCTGCCCCCCATCATCTGCCGCGGCGACACTCTCCTCGACCTCAACGCCGAAGGCGTTCCCGTCGGCCTTCTCCAGGCCCGCGTCTACGACGAAATGTCGGCCGATCTCCAGGCCGGCGACCTCATTGTCCTCACCTCCGACGGCATTCTCGACGCCATGAACGAAGCCGGCGAAGAGTACGGCAGAGCCCGTCTCGGCAAGGCCATCCAGGCCTGCTGCCATCTCTCCGTCAAAGACATCGTCCAGTACCTCTACACCGAAGTGGAAGCCTTCGTCGGCGCAGCCCCGCAGTTCGACGACCAGACCGTTTTAATCCTCCGAGTATCTTGATGCCCTTTCCCCCTTTCTCCTACCGCGACCGGAATTTGTACGTCGAAGACGTCGAACTCGAACAGATCGCCCGCTCCGCCGGCACCCCCGTCTACGTCTATTCCGCCACCGCCATCGCCGAGCGCTACCGCCGTTACGACGAAGCCTTCGGCGAAACACCCCACGAAGTCTTCTACGCCGTCAAAGCTAACTCGAACCTGAGCATTCTCCGCCTCCTGGCCGCCGAAGGCGCCGGCTTCGACATCGTCTCCGGCGGCGAACTCTACCGCGTTCTCCGCGCCGGCGGCCGCCCGGAAAAGGTGGTCTTCTCCGGCGTCGGCAAAACCCGCGAAGAAGTGGAGTACGCTCTCACCAGCGGCATCCACAGCTTCAACTGCGAATCGGAATCCGAGCTCACGCTCATCGATTCCATCGCCTCCCGCCTCGGCGTCAAGGCCCGCGTCGCCATTCGCGTCAATCCCCACGTCGACGCCCAGACGCACCCCTACATCTCCACCGGCCTCCGCGATCACAAGTTCGGCATCGATATCACCGCCGCAGAAGAAGTCTACTCGCGCGCACTGCGACTCGAACACATCGTCGCCGAAGGCGTCAGCTGCCACATCGGCTCGCAACTGCTCGACACCACGCCGCTCAAGGAGGCGCTCGATGCCGTGCTCGCCCTCGTCGGCCGCCTCCGCGCCCACGGCGTGCCCATCCGCCACCTCGATCTCGGCGGCGGTCTCGGCGTGCCCTATAAGCCGGATCAAGTCGAACCCGACGTCACCGCCCACGTCCGTGCCGTTTGCGAACGCTGCGCCGGTCACGACCTGAAGCTCATGATGGAGCCCGGCCGCTCCATCGTCGGCCCCGCCGGCGCGCTCTTGAGCCGCGTGCTCTATCGCAAGTCCACCGAATCGAAAGAGTTCGTCGTCGTCGACGCGGCCATGAACGACCTCATCCGCCCCGCGCTCTATCAGGCGTATCACGAGATCGTCCCGCTCCGCGCCCACATGCCCGGCACCGTCGTCGCCGATGTCGTCGGCCCCGTCTGCGAAACCGGCGACTTCTTCGCCCGCGACCGCGAAATGGCCAACGTCCTACCCGGCGATTTCATCGCCCTCTGCACCGCCGGCGCCTACGGCTTCGTCCTCGCGTCCAACTACAATACCCGCCCCCGCCCGGCCGAAGTGCTGGTGGAGGGCGCGTCCTGGAAGTTCATCCGCGCCCGCGAAACCTACGACGATCTCGTCCGTGGCGAAGAGTAGTTACAGCAGCTTCAGCACGGCGGCCTCAATGGCCGCCACCGAAGTTTCGCCCTTCCAGATCTGCGTCTTCTTGCCCGTCTTGTCGTACAGCACCAGCGCCGGCAACTCACCGCTCCACTTCGGATCGATGGCGCGGATGAACGTGTCGTCGTCCTTCGGGGCCTTCAAATAGCCCTGCATCTTCACGCCGGATTTCGTCAGAAACTCGCGCGCCCCCGCCTCGTTCTCCGGCTCGTCGGCGCTGATCGGAATCAGCACCAGTCCGCGTGCCTTCAGCTTGGCTTCCAGCTTCGCCAGCTCCGGCATCTCCTTGCGGCACGGCACGCACCAGGTGGCCCAGAAGTCCACCAGCACAACCTTGCCCTTCTGCGCCGCCAGCATCTTCGGATAGCTGATTTCATTGATCTTCGCCAGCGGTTCGGCGGTCGCCGCCAGCGCGGCAAATAGCAGGATCCAGGTCTTCATCACGATACCTTCTTGATCGCGCACCCGAAGGCGCGAATGGGTTTTACGGAAACCGGCCGCCCGGCCAGCAGGTCGTCGACGGCGATCTTCACCGCCTCGGTCTTCACGCGCGCCGGGTTCTGCGCGTCGTCGATGGCGCCGCGGTAGCGCGCCGCGCCTGTCTGGTCCACTACAATGACTTCCGGCGTCAGCGTCGCGCCAAACCGGTCCGCCACCGTGTTCCGCCAGTCTTTGTAGAACGGCAACGGAAACTTCACATCTGCCGCATACTGCGCCGTCTCCGCGGAGGTCTCGTTGTCGTTGGCGTTCACCAGCAACACCCGCACAGGTTTCGCCGCCCAATGCGCGATCAACCCGCGAATCCGGTCCTGGTAGGCGTTCGAAATCGGGCACACCGTGGATAGGAAAAACAGCACGGTTACCCGCGTGTCGTTCAATTCCACATACTCCGGAAGGCCATCGGTGCGGCTCAAGCGGATTGCCGTCGCGCTCCAAAGCGGCGCCGTCAGAAACCCACCCAGAAAGAGCCGCCGGTTCACGGCTTCTTGTTCTCTAACTTCAGGTGCATGATCGCCCGCGGCCGGTTGTCGAAGGTCGACAGCGTGCGCACCGAACTCGCCATGCCCTTCGCCTCCGCCTTCAATTCGTAATCCGTCGTGATCGACAGGCCCTGAAACGTGTACAAACCATCGGCCTTGGTAATGAAGCTGCGCACCTGCATCGTTTTGGTGTTCTTCAACTGCACCACCGCGCCTTCCACCAGCGAGTCGTCTTCCATCCGGATCGTGCCCGTCACGGCGCGGACGCTCTTGTCCTCGCCCTTCTTGTCCTTCTGCGAACCCGGCAGCCAGTTGCCGTAACCCGGTCCCTTGGTGTTCTGCGCCACAAGCGCCGCGCCGCAGAAAACGACGGCAATCAGCAGACGGGCGATGGGGGTGCGGGACATAAAAAACTCCTGTTAGTTGGATGCGATCACGGGGTTGCCGGTTTCAAGGTGAAGAAAACATCCATGCGCGCGCCCGGCGTCGACGTGGTCTCTTTCTCTTCGGGTTGAAGGCCCTTGGCGGCGGCCTTCACCTTGTACTTCTGTTCTTTCGGCGGCAGGTAGAAAGCAAATTCGCCCCGTGCGTCCGTAACGAATTTCTGACTCTTCGGCTTCTTTCCATCCGTCCGGACTTCCACGAGCTCAACTTCCACTCCGGCAAGGGCGAAACCGGGATCGCGGAAAACCGTTCCCGCGATCACGGCGACCAGCTTCTTCTCTTTTTCCTTCTCCTTTTTGCCGGCGGCCATCAGCGTCACCGGCAAAAACAGAAAGGCCCTGCGGCAGAGACTAGCTCCAGTCCTCGTCGTCCTCTTCTTCTTCCTCGAAGTCTTCTTCGTCGTCGCCTTCTTCGTAGTCGTCATCTTCTTCTTCGTCGTCGTCGTCCTCGTCTTCATCGTCGTCGTCATCGACGCCTTCGAGTTCGAGAGGATCTTTGCTGGAGACCCGAATCATGTCCCCGCATTCTTCGCAGGTTAATTCGTCTCCCTCGTCCAGTTCTTCCTCGTCGTAGTCGAGGGCTGCGTCACACAAAGGGCATTTGACCATAATTGAAATCCTGTGTTTCCTTCCTCCGCGAATCGTTGTCGCGGTATTGGGTCACGAAAAGTGAATTGTTGTTCGGCGCCCTGCCGGCGCCTGCTCCGGTTCTCAGCCATTGTACAAAGCCGCCGGACCATTGCAAGTTGCGGTAATTCTTAGTGGCCGTGCGTAACCGCTGCCGGACGCAACGTCTCGGCGTAGCCAAGGATCGTGTCGTAGTCGAGCGTCACCAACGTCTTTTCGACAT
Organism: Bryobacteraceae bacterium; assembly: GCA_044358225.1. GTDB lineage: Bacteria > Acidobacteriota > Terriglobia > Bryobacterales > Bryobacteraceae. Next base: position 6,813 of record JBIKOG010000315.1, read on the forward strand.
CGTCGCCCGTAATAATCATTTTTTTCAGGTGCAGCGCCGCAATCCGGTTCACCCACGGATCGGTCACCGGTTGCTCGGTGGCGTGGCTCGCCTTAAGCAGCATCGGGTGCGGCAGAGCGATGATCTTCTCTTCGTGGATCTCCCCGCAGGTGATCTCGAACTTCACGTCGATGGTGTCGGCGTGGCGGATCGAGATGGCGTTTTGCGCCCAGCGGAACTCGGCTTTCCAGGTGGCGCCGAAGGGATCCGGCCCCGCTTCAAAGGTGCGGTAGTATTCGCTCATGCATCCGCTATTGTAGCGGTCATTTCGAACGGGGTTCAATAGACCATTCGCTTACGGCCTCGCCGTTAACAATCCACGAGCCCCCAGCCACTCGTGGAACCGGATCAACCACTCCTTCACCGGGCCCTTCATATCCGCCCGCAACCCGAAGCCGTGCCCCACCCCGCTGTACACATGCAGCTCAGCGGAAACCCCCGCCTTCTTCAGCGCCAGGTACAACTCCGGCAGCCCCTGCGAGATGTTCTGCCGGTCGTTTTCCCCGCACACCAGAAACGCCGGCGCCGTCTCTTTGGTCAACGCCATGTTCTTCGGAATCGCCGGATAAATCAGCGCCTGGAACGCGGGCCGCGCCGCATGCACCCCAGCCAATGCCGCCAACTCGCCCCCCGCCGAAAATCCCATCACGCCCACCTTCGCCGGATCAACCTTCCACTCCGCCGCCCGCGCCCGTATCACCTCCAGCGCCTTCAACGTATCGTTCAGCGCATCGCCCTCAAT
>JBIKOG010000107.1:0-25000 GCA_044358225.1 Bryobacteraceae bacterium
CCTCCCGGAACAGCCCCATCGTCACCGCCGTCCCCCCCGTCAACCCCGGCAAATACACCCCATCCACCCCCGCCGACGCCAACCGCTCCTTGCACACCAAACCGTGCAAATCATCGCCACAACCCGTCACCAGCCGCACCCGCGCCCCCAACCGCGCCGCCGCGTACGCCGTCGTCCCGCCATTCCCGCCCAGCCCAGTCGCAAACTCGGGCGGCCACGTCGTCGTGTCCCACACCAGCTCCGCCACCGGTCCCGCAATCCAGTCGTAGACAAGATTGCCAACCACCAGCAACATAGGACCTACAGCGAGCCCCCGGCCAGTTTCTTCAACAAATTCGGGTGCAACGGCCACCGGCCGCTCACTTCATTCCCCGCCACCGCGAACTTTCCGCTCAGCAGCAGTCCGCTCAAATCGTCCGGCTGCGACGCCTGCCCCATGCGGTCAAAGTACCCCTTGAACTCCTTCGTCACGCCTTCCAACTGCGCCTTCACGTTCTCCGCCCCGGCCGCGTCTTTGCTGATCGCCCGCATCGCCAGCTCCAACCCGCCCGTCCCCGGAACCACCGAAAACGTTGTCCGCTCCGTCTCCGAAAGGACTTTCCCAAACAACCGCCCGCCCGATGGCAACGCCGGATCGCCCGCCAGAAAACTGCCGTTGAACGATACCCACGCCGACCCCTCCGGCACGCCCCCCGCCCAATCAGTCTTGCGCTTCTCCGTCAACCGGTAGACCGCCATATGCCCCTTCGACGTCGCCAGCGCCAGCAGACTGGACGATACCGGGAAGTAGGACACTCGCCGGCCCGGAGTTGCCCCGGCAACGTCGCAATACCCGTTCTTACACGATCCCCCGCGCGCCAACACGAAGTTTCGAACCTTTTCCATGTCGAAACTGCCGCGGACAAACAGGAACCAGTCGTCCCCGCTCTTGGTCGCCGTCACCGCATCCAGGTCACGCGTCCAGTCGAACCCGCTCTCCCGCACAAACCGCCGGTAGTCTTCCTCTTCGGCCACCGCTGAACCTTCCAGCAGCCCGCCCATCCCCGCCGCCCGGATCGCCCGCAGGTCCACGTGCAGCGTCAGCGCGTTTGCGTCCGGCATTCGCCGAAGCAGATCTGCCACCGACAGATCCGCTCCCATGCGATACAAAACCAAAACCCCATAGACCACCGCCGCGCCAGCCGCGACCAGCAACACCAGCATCCAGGAATTGAGTCGTTTGCCCACCGGACAATCTGTCCTTAGCGGCTACGCCAGGACAGCCTCTTCCAGCCGCGATGCTTTCCACAAAGCGATGTAGGGAGCCAGGTCCGTCATCATCTTCCGGAACTGCTCCAGCGTCAGCGATTGCGCGCCGTCGCTCCAGGCCTTCTCCGGGCACGGATGCGTTTCCACGATCATCCCATCGGCGCCAATCGCCACGCCCGCGCGCGCCAACGGCGGCACCAGGCTGCGCTTGCCCACCGCGTGGCTCGGGTCCAGAATCACCGGCAGGTGCGTCAGGTTGTTCAGCACCGGCACGGCGCTAATGTCGCACGTGTTCCGCGTCTCGGTCTCGAAGGTGCGGATCCCGCGCTCGCACAACATCACGTTCGGGTTGCCGTGGGCCACAATGTACTCGGCCGACATCAGCAGTTCTTTAATCGTGGCGCTCAAGCCGCGCTTCAGCATAATCGGACGGCCGCATTCGCCCAGCCGCTTCAGCAGCGCGAAGTTCTGCATGTTCCGCGCGCCCACTTGCATGATGTCGGTGTACTCGGCCACCAGGTCCACATCGCGCTCAGCCATGATCTCGGTCACAATCGCCAGGCCCGTCGCCTCGCGCGCCTTCGCCAGCAGCTTCAACCCTTCGCCTTCCAAACCCTGGAAGTCGTAGGGCGACGTGCGCGGCTTGAACGCCCCGCCACGCAGCACCTTGCCGCCGTTAGCCGCAACGGCCTCGGCCGATTCCATGATCTGCTTCTCGCTCTCCACAGAGCAAGGGCCAGCCATCATCACGAACTCATCGCCGCCGATTTCAATCGTGCCGGCCTTCGTACGTAAGGAAATGATCGTGCGCTGCTTCTTGAACTCTTTGCTGACGAACTTATAAGGAGCCGAAATCCGCACGGCCTTCTCAACCTGCGGCATCGCTTCCAGGCTTTCCAGGCACGCCGTCACATCGCCAACGCCGACGACGCCGATGACAACCCGCTCTTCCCCTTCGATGGCGTGGATCTTGTACCCAAAATCCCGGATCCGTTCGCAGACCGCATCGACATCTTGTTTACTGGTGTGCAGTTTCATGGAAATAATCATGTCCGTATCGCCTCGCCGAAAATCGAAAGAGCGCGCCTCCTAAAAACACAGAAACCCACTCTTCCGAGTGGGCTTAGCTTGGTTATCTCGTTGATAAGACCGTTACCTAATCCCACTCACGCTTGTGCGCCAAAGCGCCAAAAACGGTAAGCAAAGGTGTGGGACAGGAACGGCATGAAATTGTAGTGTAGCCGGGTAGCGAGGGGGAAAGCAAGCCCCGCAAGTAAAAATGTTAAGTCAAAACACCCATTCCGCGTGACTACCCAAAAACCGCGCCATTCCAGCCATTCCAGCCAACAACCACCTCATCCAGGTGTATATCAGGACCACCTAATGCCTTAGCGCACAGAAACAAATGATGCACTTTACTGAATCATACTGCATCACACTGTGATAGGATTTAGCCATGACGATCTCCCTCCGTAACCTACCGCCGGACATCGAACGCGCCATCGTCAACAAAAGCGAACGCGAAGGAATCAGTCTCAACAAAGCCGCCACCCAACTCCTCGAACACGCCGTCCGCCCCGCCCCCCGTAACCCGGACTTCGACGAATTCGCCGGCGTTTGGACCGCCGCCGAAGCCGCCGAGTTTGACGCCTCCCTCGAACAAATGCGTCGCGTCGATCCGGATGATTGGAAGCCGTGAAGGCACTTCTCGACACGTCAGGCTACTCCGGACTGACAAAAGGAGATCCGGAAATTCTCGAGACTCTCAGCCACGCCGAGCGCGTGTTTGTGCCGTCGATCGTGCTCGGCGAACTTCATAGCGGCTTTCGCCGCGGCAACCGCCGCGAAGAAAACGAGCGCCTGCTGCAACGTTTCCTCCGCAAGCCCTCCGTGTCAGTTGTCGATGTCACCGCCGATACGGCCGAGCGCTACGCCGAAATCGACGTCTTCCTCTTTGCCAAGGGAAAACCCATCCCCCGCAACGACGTCTGGATCGCCGCGCTCGCCCTGGAACATGGCTGCGTGCTCATTACCCGCGACGCCCACTTTCGCGAGTTACCCCTGCTCCCCATCCGCCCTTAACCCTTCTTCGCAAACAAGGCCTCCACCGCCTTCCCCTTCCCATCCCTAGTCGCATACACCGGCCGCTGCTCAATCTCATACGCCGTATCCGGCGCAATCCCCATCGCGGTATACAACGTCGCGTGCAGATCCTCAATCGTCACCGGATTCTCCAGAATCCGGCACGGCCGCTCCTCCGCCGTCTTCCCGTAAACCAGGCCCTTCTGGAACCCGCCCCCAAACACCGCCACGCTCACAGCCTCCGTAAAGTGCCGGTGCATCCCATAATGCTTCGGCTCGGTCATAATGTCCGGCTGCTTAATCTGGTCTTTCACGGTCTGATCGGGCTTGCCCTCGGTCATCATGTCGCGCCCAAACTCGGTCGCAATCACGACTAACGTCCGGTCCAACAACCCGCGCTCTTCCAAATCCCGGATCAACTGCGCGATCGGCCCATCAATCGTCGCCTTCATATCCTCGGCCCGCTTGTGCCCGTTCTCATGCGAGTCCCAGAACCGAAACGGAATATACTCAGTAGTAACTTCCACAAACCGCGTTCCAGCCTCAATCGCCCGCCGCGCCAACAAACAGCCCAACCCGAACCGCGAGTTATTATACTTCGCATAACTCTTCTCCGGCTCCAAAGACAAATCAAACGCCTTCGCCGCCGGCGAAGTCAATAACCGGTGGGCATTCTCCAACGACCGCAAGTAACTTTCTTTTTGAAAATCACTCCCCGTCTTCGCCAGCGGCGACGCCTCCAGCATCTTCTTATGCAGCGCCCGCCGGTTCTCAAACCGCGCCCGCCCCACATACTCCGAAGGCCTGGTCACGCTGACCGCATCCCGCGGATCCATAATCTGAAACGGCCCATACTCAGACCCCAAAAAACCCGCCGTATGGAACGCCTTCAGCGCGTCGGACTCCGCCCCGATCTCCATATTCTGCCCAATATCCAAAAACGCCGGAATGTCCGGATTCCGCGATCCCAACGTCCGCGCCATGAACGACCCGATATGCGGAACGGCCACCGATTGCGGCGGCGCATACCCCGTATGCCAATGAAACTGGTGCCGCGAATGCAGAATAAAGCCCAGATCTCCCACCCGATGCGTGCGAATCAACGTGCCCCGATCGAGCACACTCCCGATCTGCTCCAACCCCTTCGACAACCGCACGCCATCCACCGCCGTCGGAATCGACGGGAACGTCGAAAGCACCTTCTCCGACGCCAAACCGGTCTCGTACGGCGTATACCGCTTCGGGTCAAACGTCTCCGTCTGCGCCATCCCGCCCGCCATCCACAACAGGATCATCGAATCGGCCCGCGGCGTAATCTTCGCCCCCGCGTGCAACCGCGGAGCCGCGCCCATCATCGCCGCCAACAAAGCCTCTCGCCGCGTCATCTCAATCGACATACTGAAACTCCGGATGTAACAACAACGTCCACAACAAATCTTCCAACTCCACACCCGCCGCTAACTTCTTCTCAGCCGGCGTAGCCGCGCGTCCCAATAACTGCCAGAACAATCGATCCGTCAATTGACTCCGGTCTTTCTCCACCGCCGGCGCCGCCACCGGCAACGGATCCACCACCCGCGCCAGTAAGTTCCGGTCCGGAACCTTCGGAAACAAATAGAACCGCACGGCACTATTCACATCCGAAGTCTTGCCAACATCGTCCACCACCAACTTACCCGTCAACCGCCGTGCCCCCATCGGGACCGTCAGCAACACAGCCTTCCCAAACGCCGTCACAACAACGTCATCAAACTTGGCCTTTTCCACTTCAACCGTTCGCGAAGCAAAACCCGCCGCCGGCCGCGCCGCCGCCCCATCAAAAGTCAACCCCTGCCACCCCGCCAACGTCTTCTCGGCGTCGTAGGACCCGGCGTCCTCCACCAGCAGCCAAAGCTCCTTGAGCCCCGCCACATCCACATCGAGCGGAACCGCGCCCTTCCGAACAACCTTCGAATCAAACACCGCCGCCGGAGCCTCCGGCAACGTCCCCGTCAACCGCTGCGCCCCGCGCCGCAGCGCCAGCGCCAGCGTCGTCCCATTCACCAGTTCCAACGCCTGCAACGTGCTCGCCTCCGCAGGCCGGGTCGTATAAACCTGGTCCCGAATCGGCCGCCCCATCGCCCGGCTCAGCGCCGTCGATTTGAACTCCCACTCCCGCGCCATCCGCGCCCCCCGCTCGCCCGGCAACGCCCGCCATTCCCCCGTAATCGCCGACAGCGAATCCACAAACTGCTCCGCCGTCAACCGCCGCGGCAACGGGCCCTTAAACGAGGAATCCGTCGACTGCAACGCCGGCTGCTGCCAAGCCCGCGACGTCATAATCAACCGCAACAACCGGTTCACGTCATACCCGTTCGAAGCAAAATCCGCCGCCAGCCAGTCCAGCAAGTCCGCGTTCGACGGCGCAACATCCATATCATCGACGGGCTCCACAATTGCCCGCCCAAACAGCCGCCCCCAAATGCGGTTCACAAAGGTCCGCGCCAGCCGCCCATTCCCCGGCGCCGTAAACAACAACGAAGCCGCCTCCCGCCGCTGCGCCAGCGTCCCGTCCTGCGGAATCGAACCCAGCGAAGGAAACAAGAACTGCGGCCCCTGCATCTTCCCCGTCTTCACATCGCACCGCACCAACTCCAACTGCGGCTTCTCCGAATAGATCGCCGCCATCCCATAGCTCTCTTTCAATTTGTACTTGTTCACAAAGGAGTCATGGCACGACGCGCACTTCAAATTCACACCCAAAAACACCTGCGCTGTATTCTGCGCCGCCTGCATATGAGGCAGCTGCGAGGCGTTCACATCCCCGCGCCAATTCACGCCAATCAAAAACCCCGCCGGCGCATCCGGCCCCACAGGATTCACCAACTGCCGCACCATCTCGTCGTACGGCATGTTCGAAACCAACGCCTTCTTCAACCACGGCGTATACGGCTTCGCGGTATCCCCGTGATAAGCCCGCTGGTCGTTCCGCAGCAGGTCATTCCAAAAGCTAATCCAATGCCCGGCAAACATCTCCCGGTTGGCCAGCAACGAATCAACCAGCTTCCCCCGGTCCATCCCGCGAGCCGCCTGCAACTGCTCATACGTCGGCGTAATCCCCCACAAATCCAAATACGCCCGCCGCGCAAACACAGTATCGGAAACCGGCGCCCGGAACGTCCCGCCCACCAGCAAATCCACCGGATGCCCCGTGCCCTTCAGCGGCACCGTCCGGTGCGCCAACGGCGCCACCCACTTCGACGCCCCGCGCCCCTTCATATCCGCCCACGGCAGATCGTCGGCCACCCAGCGCTCCAGCGTCGCAATCTCGGCCGCGGAGAGCGGAGCCCCATTCGGAGGCATCCGCATCCCCTCAGTCCCTTTCACCTTTCCGATCAGCTTCCCCCGGACCCGCAAAAACCCGGCCCGTTCGTCCACACGAAGACCGGCCTGCGCCGCGTCCCCCGTGTGGCAACTCGCGCACCGCGCCGCCAGTATCGGGTGGACCTCACCAGCGAAGTCCACCTGTCCCCACGCCGCAACGGCGCAAACCGAAGCCAACCAGAAAACGCGCATTAGAACTTGACCTTGACCCAGCCCTTCTTCTTGGAGCTCTCGACGACTTTCTCGAGCAGCACCATCCCGCGACGCCCGTCTTCAAACGTCGGGTAGTCCACCGGCTGCGAAGGATCCGCCACCCGGCGATAGAAGCGCTTGTAGAGCTGCTTATGCGCATCGTCGTAGCCTTCCGAGTGCCCGCCCGGCAGGTCCGCAAACCCAGCCGCCGGCCCCATCAGCATCGACGGATCTTTGATCATGATCCGGTTCGGTTCGTTCCGGTTCCCGATCCACAACTCGTCCGGCCGCTCCTGGTTCCACGCCACACCGGACTTGGTCCCATAGATCTCAAACGCGAACTTGTTCTTGTTCCCCGCCGCCACCTGCGACGCCGTGAACGCCCCGCGCGCCTGGTCGCCCAAGTGCAGCAGAATGCCGCCGTAGTCTTCGGTCGTGATCTTAACTTCTTCGTAATCGGCCGGCTTCAGCTTCTTGCCCGCAAACGTCTGGATCGCCGCCTTCGGCTTCTTCCGCGTCTTGTGGAACGTGGCCAGATCGGCGCACAACGCCGTAATCGAAAGCCCGGTCAAATGCTGGATCATGTCCATCCAGTGCGAACCGATATCGCCAACAGCGCGCAGCGCGCCGTTGTCTTTCGTCTCAATGCGCCAGTTGAAATCGGTGTCGTACAGCAGCCAGTCCTGCGAATAGGTGCCCTGCACATGCAGAACCTCGCCCAGCTCGCCCGCGGCAATGTACTGCCGGATGTGCTGCACAATCGGGTAGTAGCGCAGGTTGTGGTTCACCGCGTGAACCAGCCCCTTCTTCTCGGCCAGCTTCAACATGTTCGAAGCTTCCTTGGCCGAAACCGCCAGCGGCTTCTCGCACAGAACGGCTTTCCCCGCGTTCAGTGCCTCCATCGAAACCGGATAGTGCAGCGCATTGGGCGTCAGCACGTGCACGGCCTGGATCTTCGGGTCCGCCAGCAGCTCTTTGTAGTCGCCGGTGGTCCGGTCGATCCCCATCGCCTGCCCAAACGCGGCGGCTTCGGCGGCATTGACGCCCGCCACACCCGCTATATCGACAAAACCCAGCCGCCGGATCTGTTCCGCGTGGACACGGCCCATAAACCCGGTGCCGATAATCGCTGTTGCAACACGTGCCATAGTTCTCTTGCTCTATCCTTTCGTGGAGGGAAAAACACTTCTCTCAGGTTTACTCTATCCCAACTGAGAGCATTCCCTCTTGATTTACACTATAGGGGTTGGATGATCGTTAAGCTCCGTGTAGGCAAAAGCCGAAAAATCCGTCGTCAAGGGATCCGCAACCGGCGCGCCGCCATCACCGCTGCCGCCCTGCTGACCCCGTTTTCTGTCCTCGCATTCGCCCTGGGCGGCTGGCGCCTCCTGGCCGATCTGCAGTGGACCAGCCGTTTCGCCATCGACGACGGCCCCCTCTCCCACTGGCAAGTCTGGATCGCGTTCTCTTTCTTCCTCCAAGCCGGCGCCGCCCTCCTCAACCGCTACGCCGAAACCCACGCCGACTCCTAGCAAGACTAACCTTTTCCACACCTTTCCCACAGGGCCGTGCTACCGAATTCCCCTAGCCCCAGCTTTCCCCTCAATCCAGGATTTCCCCTGCCGGAATAATTGACCACAATTCCTGCCCGTTCGCGCGATAAGCATTGAGGCCCCGCGCAACACGCAACCAAACACCCCCGGGCCGCATCTGAATAGGCAAGAGGCATTTAGTTCAATATGTGGAACCGTATGGCGACCCGTAATGTGGCACTCCTGGCCAAGGCCAGCGAAGAAATCACGCCCGCCTTCGCCGCCTTCCTTTCCCCCATGGCGGCCATGGCGCTGGCTCTCGGCCTGTGGGCATTCGCAGCCCAATTGGCCCTCACTTCCCAATTCCCCATCGCCGGCGGAGCCCTCTCCGATTGGCGCGTCTGGATGTTGATCGCCGGCGGTCTGGAAATGGCAGCCTTGCGATTCCGTTCCCAAACCACCAACCGGTAAGCTATCCTCGACTGTAGAGGGCGGTGTATTCACAGATGGGCTCGTCATTTCGCAACCCTTCTTTTGGCGGCTCCTCTTCGGGAGTCCTCCCGCAAGGGGTCAAGTGGTTACTGATCAGTAACACAGCCATATTCCTGATACAGTTCCTTCTGTATCAGGCAGCGGGCGTGCAACTGAACTTCCTCAAGCTCATCCCCTCCCAATTCGTCGGCGGCTACATCTGGCAGCCGTTTACCTACATGTTCCTGCATGACGTGCACAGCACCATGCACATCCTCTGGAACATGATCTCGCTCTTCTTCACCGGCCCCATGCTCGAAATGCACTGGGGCACCACCCGTTTCCTGAAATACTACTTCCTCTGCGGCATCGGCGCCGGCCTTTGCGTAGTCGTCGCCGGCTTCCTCGCCGGCACCCCCACGGTCGCCACCCTGGGCTGTAGCGGCGCCCTCTTCGGCGTTCTGGTCGCCTACGGCGTCCTCTTCCCCGATGTCCTATTCTTCGGCGTCATCAAAGCCAAGTGGTTCGTGATGATCATCGGCGCCGTCAATCTGCTCGACGGCATCGCCAGCCGCAACGCCGGCGTCAGCCACGTGGCCCACTTGGGCGGCATGGCCATCGGATACCTGCTCATCCGCTTCGGCTTCCAAGCCCGCGGCACGAAGACAAGCGTCGACCCCATCGCCTGGGCCCAAGCCCAATACAAGAACTACAAACTAGCCCGTGCCCGCAAAAAGTTCGAAGTCTACATGCGGAATAACCAGACCCGCCACTAGGATTCCCCCGGGATCCCCGTCAGCAATCCCCCGCAAAAAACCACCCCGGATTTTCCCTCAATCCCAGCGTCCCCGCCAAAACCCCAACAAAACCGCCCCAGATTTCCCTTGGTACCGGGTAACCGGGAAACCCCGTAATTTAGGATTTCCCCCATCACCCCTTCAGCAACCGCACAGCCTCCCCCAACGCCAAGTTAAACCGCTCCAACACCGCCACCAACTCCTTCCCCTGCGCCCGCGCCTCATCAAACTTCCCCAACTCCAGCGCCTCCCGCACCCCCGGCATCGTCTTCGCCCCATACCCCGTATACTGCCCCGGCGCCGTCAAGGCGTTCTTATACCAAGTCCGCCCCGGCAACCCCGCCGGCAACTGCAACGCCCGCTCCGTCAAATACACCGCCCGCCCCGCCGCAACACTCCCCTTCGACCCTGCATACGCCCTCTCAAACGCCCCAGCCAACTCCGCCATCTTCCCAATCACCCCATCCATCGAAGCCAGCACAACTCTCTTCGCCCCCGCCAACTTACTAACTTCCGCCCAATACCCCCGCACCGCCTCCACCATCCTCGTAAACTCAAACGGCGGCACCTGCGCGTCCGCCATCCGCGCCACCACAACGGCCATATAAGATGCCATCGCCTTCCCATGCACAAACGTCCCATCCGAAAACCGCTTATACCAGGCCAACGAGTCAAATATGGAATGATAGATTCCCCCATTATCCTCGCCAGAAAAACCTAAGTTCGCCGACGCAATCCCCGCATGGTGCACAAACCCCACATAGTCCGACCCCGCCCCCAACGGCCCCATCGACCACTTATCCGCCCGCCTAACATCCAAGTCCTTCGCAACTTCCTCCAAAAACACCGACAACGACGGCGACGCGCCGCCCCCCAGCCGCCCCTTCCCATTCATATCCGAATTGAAATAGGCGACACATTTCTCCCGTAACTCCGGTAAGTGCTTCTCCACCCACTCCGTCGACCCAATCAACCCAAATTCCTCCGCATCCCACAACGCAAACATCACCGCCCGCCGTGGCCGCCACCCGCCCTTATGCGCCGCCCCCACCGCCCGCGCAGCCTCAATCAACGCCGCCGCCCCACTCACAGGATCATGAGCCCCGTTCACCCACGCATCGTGATGATTCCCATACATCACCCACTGGTCCGGAAACTCCGAGCCCTTGATAACTCCAATCACATTATGAATCGTCCGGTTCGAGTTATCAAACGAAACCGCCACCCGCACCCGTCCGCCCGGCCCGAACTTATAAGTACACGGCAACCCGCCCTTCCAACTCTCCGGCACCAAGTCCCCGTTCAATGACTCGAGCAAAGGCTTCGCGTCACCATAAGAAATCGGTAACACCGGAATCGGCATCATCGTCTTGGCCTCAGAAATAGCCAGCCGCTTCGCCCCCGTCTCCGACGCATACCCCGGCGTCAACGGATCGCCCACATAAATGGACATATCCATCACGCTCCCCCGCTGCACCCCTTGGTCACAGCGATAAGGACCCTCCGGATACACCGCCCCCCGCGAAAACCCATCCTCTTTCGGATCCGAATAAATCAAACAAGCAATCGCCCCATTCTCCGCCGCAACTTTCGGCTTCACCCCGCGCCAACTCATCCCATACCGCGCCAACACAACCTTGCCTTTTACATCAATCCCGCGCTCCCGCAAAACGCGATAATCATCGGGAACGCCGTAATTGACATACACTAACTCCCCGGTAACATCCCCCGCCGCCGAATAAGCATTGTAAGTAGCCAATTGTCCTTTATCAGTCGAATCCGGATCCTGCGAAAAGTTAGGCTCCGACATCCGCAACCGGAACGGCGTCGGCCCCAGCAGTTCCACCACCCGCTCTTTCGGATACGGCAAAAACACATCAAAGGTCTCAATCCGCGCGTCGAATCCAAACTTACGGAACAACCCCAACGCATACTGCGCCACCCCGCGCCCCGCCGCCGAACCCGCGTGGTGCGGCTCCGCCGCCATGCGCTTCATATAAGCCTCAATCCGCGCCGGCTCCGGCACCGCCCGCAGCTTCGCCTCCAGCGCCTGCTGAAGCGTCCAAGCCGCCCCCGCAAAGCCCCGCGCCGGCGTACCCGCCCCCGTCGCGACGCCATTCGCGCCTACCGCAGCCGCCGCGCCCGCCAAAAAGTTCCGTCTCCGAGTCATCAACAAGCTCCCCTTTACCAAACGAATCTCACGCCTCAAACCCGGAAACGCGCCTATCTTCTATGTAACCATGACAGCCCCGATAAATGCGCGTACCCTCCCCCACGCCGACACCCTAACATTTCTTCACATATGCCTGTATACTCGCGTTGGGTCAACAAGCTGACCCGAATGTAGACCGATTAGGAAAAACAATGACAACTCTATCAGTCGCTGCGACTGCAGCGCTCTTGATTGGCGCCTCGGCCCTATCCGCCGCGCCCACCCCAACTACGAAGTCCGTTTACCCAGGCAATCTGGAGGGTTGGTTCTTCTACAGCGATGTCTCCGACACCGTAGATAACTCGCTCGGCTCCTTCGTCTTCGGCCCCGGCACTCCACCCCTCGGCCAGGGCGGCGTCAAAATTCAGACCATCCTGAATCAACGCCCCTCCCTCTCCACCTACCAGTTCGCAGGCGCCAAACTGGCCGACATCACAACACTCCGCTACAGCACCTTTAACCCCTCGGCCGGCAATGGCGGCTCCGCCAGTCGCTCCGGCTACCTAAACTTCAACGTCGATTTCAATGGCTCCGACACATGGCAACGACGTCTCGTCTATGTGCCGTCCGTCAATGCCACTGTCACCCAGAACAACTGGAAAGAATGGGACGCCATCAACGGCGGCAACGCCCTCTGGCTCTATTCCGGACCCACTTGGCCCATCTCAGGCACCCCCGGAACCACGCCGAAAACCTGGGCGCAGATCCTCGCCGAATACCCCGGCGTCCGCATCCGCGTTACCGACGCCTTCCTCGGCATCCGTGTCGGCGAACCCTACCCCGATGGCTACACCGAAAACATCGACGCCTTCAAGTTCGCCACAGCAACCTCCGCCACAACGTTCGACTTTGAACCGTTAATCGGACCGCCCGCCAACAAAGACGCCTGCAAGCAAAACGGCTGGCAGGCGTTCAACTACCCCACGTTCAAAAACCAGGGCGACTGCATCCAGTTCGTCAACACCGGTAAGTAACCGACACGGGACGGCGCCCCTCAGCGCCGTCCCCCTTATCCCTGCAAGAACTTCAAAAACTCCGCCGCATCCCGCGTCAACCCTGGAAACGCCCGAACCGTCTTCCCTTCCCCGTCCAAAATCACATAGTAAGGAATCGCTACTGTCTTGTGCGTCTCCTCCTGTAACTTCAGATTCGCCTCCGACACCGCGTCCGATCCGTCCGTGTATAACTCAACCAAAACAAACTTACTCATCTCCGCCGCAATCTCCGGCCGCGGGAACATGTTCGCCTTCATCAACTTACAGTTGGTGCACGTGTACCCGGTAAAATTCAGAAAGACCAACTTATTCTCCGCCTTCGCCCGCGCCAGCGCCCCCGGCAAATCGTTCTTTGCGAAGTGAATCCCCGTCGCCCCCCCAGCCGAAGAAACCGCCCGCGTCGACACCGGCACATAGGCGTCAATCTCCCCCAGCGGCGCGCCGAACAAGCCCGACAGCAGGAAGAACGAAAAAGCCAGAATAAACATGCCCAACAGCAACCGCGGAATCGAAACCGCCTCGTCTTTCCCAATCCCCTCAAACCGCAGCCAGCCCAGCAAATAGAACCCCGGCATGGCAGTCAGGACAACCCACAACGCCAGGAACCGCTCCCGCGACAGGATCTCCCAATGCAAAACCAGATCGACGTTACTGAAATACTTCACCATCATCGCGAACACGAAAAACGCCATCACAACCTTCACCCGCACCAGCCATCCGCCCGACTTAGGCAGTTTCTTCAGATAAGAAGGAAACATCGCCAAAAAGAAAAACGGACTCGCCAGGCCCGTAGCGAACGCCGCCATTCCCATCGCCGGCTGTAACTTGTCTCCGGTCACCGAAGCCGCCAGCAACGCACCCATAAAAGGACCAACACACGCAAATGAGGTCAGCGAAAAAGTAAGTCCCATCAACAACGAACCCACATAGCCCCCGCCTTCGGAAGCCGCGTTCATCTTGGTCAGCAACCCCGACGGCAGCGTAATCTCAAACGCCCCCAGCATGCTCAACCCGAACGCAAAAAACACCGCGCCAATCAGCCCGTTCACCCACGGGTTCGACGACAGCGCCTGCGCCCCGCCCGCCCCCAGCAGGGCCGACGCCGCCAACCCGATTACCGTAAACAAAACAACAATCCCGATGCAAAACACCAGCGCCTGCCGCAACCCCTCCCCGCGTCCGCCCTCTCCGCGATTCAGAAAATAGGAGAGAGTGAACGGAATCATTGGAAACACGCAAGGCGTAAAAATGGCGGCCAGCCCCCACCCAAACGCGCCCAACAAAAAGCCCAACAACCCATCTTTGGCGGGAGTCGCCGCCGACGGAGCCTTCTCCGCCACCGGTGCCGCAACCGCGGCGGCCTTAGCAGGAGCAGCCTCAACAAAGCCTTCCGGCACCGCCGCCAATCCGGCGTCCGGCGCGGCGCCATCCGCGATGAGGGAAGCGGTAATCAACTTCTTCCGCGGCGGCAAACAAGTCTTGTCATTACAAGCGCTCGACCGTACCTGCAGCGTGACCTCCACCGGTCCCGGCTTCACATCGGCCTTCAGAACAGCATCGACCAGAAACGTAGCCTTCTCTTCATAACTCTCGGTAGAAGCCGCCGCCACCGGATCAAACTTAGCCTCGACCTTCTGCTGCAGAACCCGGGTAATGGTCACGGCGGCATCATCGAGCGCAACGATCCGAGTCGCCGTCGGTGTCACCGGAGAGGTCACCGAATAGAGGTGCCAGCCCTTTTCAATCTCAGCCTGCAACCGCAGCCGCACCAGTTTCCCCGGAGCAATCTTTGCCGGTTCCGCCTCAAGACTAAACTTGACGGCATTCTGCTGCGCGAACGAAACACCCGCCGCCAGCAACGCGGGGCAAAGAAGAAGGAGAAGTCTCACCACTCACCAATGTAGCGCGCCCCCCTCCCCCATCCAAATCCCTTATACCGGGACAACCACCGCTGTCCCCTTTCTACCATTTCCCATATCCCACTATCACCTCCCCTTATAGAGGGACAACCACCCTTGCCCCATTTCTACCATTTTTCATAGAATGCCAGCCAGCCATACGTACCGCTCCCACCACCAGAACGCCCGACCATGCCACGAAAACGCGGCAGTTCGCCCAATCTCACATACGGACGTCGGACACCCAGCGGCAGAATCGCCGCTGCGAACACCGCCCAGCCGCCGTCTCCCTGGCCCCGGAGACGGGCCTATCTCACCCACACGCGACCAACGCCATACAGCGAAATCAACAGTGAAAAAGGAACGCCCGCCTCAAACCCCACCAAACCCTACGGCAAAACAGCCAACAACCGCACCGGCCCGCCCGACCCATTCTCAATCTTCATCGGCGCCGCAATCAACGTCGCCCCCTTCGCCGGCAGCCGGTCAATATAGGCGACGTTCTCCAACCCATACACATTCGCCTCACTCAACACCTGGTGCGTCTCAAACCGAATCGAGGCCCCGTAATCGGTGCTCGCCGTGTCGATCCCGACACCCACCACCCCGCGCCCCACCAACACCTCCGCCGCCGCTGGAGAAATCCCCGGAAAATGCAAATGAGTAATGTCCCCGGGCACATCCGACCCCAAATACCCCTTCCGATCCGGCCAGAACTTCCCCCACCCGGTCTTGAACAGCACAATCGAACCCGCCCGGATCCGCCCATACCGCTTCTCAAAGGTCGCCACATCCGCCGGCGTCGCCCGATAATCCCGATCCCGCGTCGCCGCCGCCGAGATATCGATCACCAACACCGGCCCCACCAACTTTGAAGCCGGCACCGCCTCCAACGTCAACTTCCCCTCCGCAAAATGGATCGGACTGTCCATATGCGTCCCACCATGTTCGTCGGTGGAAAACCCACCCGCCGCATACCAAAACCCCAGCGGCGTCTTCTGCCACGAGTCTTTCCGGTGAACAAACCCCTTGGCATTCGGCCAATACACGGTGTCTTTATTGAACGGATACGTCAGGTCAACGACCTTCGCCGGGTCGATACTCTGCCCCCAGCACCCGCCCACAACGCCCAAACACACCAAAACACGCACGCAAACAAACGGTTGGATCATGGCAATCGCCTACCAGCCTATCACCGCCAAAACATCAGCCCCTAGCGATCACTCCGCGTGCGAACGAGCCAACCCAAGCTCCAAACGCCGGTTCAGATCCGACTGCGCAAACTCCGCCGCCACCCGGATCGCATTCCGAATCGCATTCGCATTCGACCGCCCGTGGCAGATAATCGTGCAGCCCTTCACCCCAAGCAGCGGCGCCCCGCCATACTCGGAATAATCCACCCGCTTCTTCATCTCGGTAAACGCGCTCCGCGCCAGCAAATAGCCAAGCTTCCCGCTTACCGACGCCTTCAGCGCATCGCTCATCAGGTGTTTGCCAACCTCGACCAACCCCTCGCTCACCTTCAGCGCGACATTGCCGACAAACCCATCGCAAACAATCACATCGGCGTGCCCCGTAAACAGGTCGCGCCCCTCAACATTCCCAATGAAGTTGATCGGCAACTCTTTCAACAGAGGCGTCGCCGCCTTCGTCAGTTCGTTCCCTTTATGCTCTTCTTCGCCGATCGAAAGCAGTCCAACCCGCGGATTCTCCGTGTGGAAAATCAACTTCGAGTACAACTCGCCCATTAGCGCGAACTGCGCCAGCATCTTCCCATCGACGTCAACATTCGCACCTACATCGAGCATCACCGCCGGTTTGCCCTTCACCGTCGGAAAAACCGACGCCAGCGCCGGCCGGCCCACCCCACGGACCATCCCGTTGACGGTCTTCGACGTCGCCATCACCGCGCCCGTGTTGCCCGCCGACACGACACCCATCGCCGAGCCCTCGTGCATCAAACGGCACGCTACCCGAATCGAGCTGTCCTTCTTCGTCCGCAGCGCCTTCCCGGCGCTATCGTCCATCGTGACGACTTCGCTCGCGTGGTGCAGACGAATAGGCAACTTCTCCCATCCGGGGTGATGCGCTTTCAGCTCCGCGCGCAGAACGTCCTCTTGCCCGACGAGAATCACCTCGACAGGCAAGTGGCGTACGGCCCGGAGCGAGCCTTCAATTTCCGATTTCGGAGCGTGGTCACCACCCATCGCATCGACTGCGATGGTCACCAAGGGAGTTGGCACAGGGCCGGCTCCTCTTTACTGCTCAGCGACTTCGATAACGGCGCGGCCCTTGTAGAACCCGCAGGACGGGCAGGCGCGGTGCGGCATTTTCGGGGAGTGGCAGTTCGGGCACTCCGCCTGGCTCGGTTTGGCCAGGTGGTCGTGCGCACGGCGCATCGAGGTGCGGCGTTGGGAGTGGCGGCGTTTTGGATTCGGCATCGTAGTTCCTTGCTAGCGAAAATTTTTAGAGGTTCTTCAGGGCAGACCAACGATCGTCGGTTTTCTGCTCCTGACACTGACAGCCCGTTTCATTCCGGTTCTGTCCACAGGTGGGGCAAATTCCCCGGCACTCAGCGCGACAAACCCGTTGTAACGGCAGCGCGAGCAACACCTGTTCTTGCAAAATGTCGTTCAATTCCAGCCCCGGACCGTCGTAGAATCCCACGTTGGCGTCGCTGGGCCCGATCGCAATCTCCGCTCCCGGTGCTGTCACCGGTGCCGGAACGTAAATCAGGTCAAACTCTTCATCAATACTTTGTACAAAAGGCTCGGTACAACGGTCGCACTCCATACGAAGCGAAACCTGCACCCGACCCTGCACCCGAAGCTCCTCCGTCGAAACGTGCAACTCAGCGGTGCCTGTGGCAACCAACGGAGACTGCTGCTCAAACTCGGAATCAAACGGGATCACTCCAACAGCCAGAGACTGCTCAAAGCGGATCGGCTTTTGCTCCAACTCTCGGATTTCAAGGAACATACACACGACCACCACTTCGCAGGAGCGAACCTTCTTAGTATACGCTACCCTGCCCCCTGGAGGCAAAAATCACTGCGGTTTCGCCGTGTACGGAATGTCTTTCATTCCGTCATCCAACCCTTCAATCCGCACGAACATCTTCTTCGGCGGCTCTGGCCGCGCCACCGCCACCACCGGAGGCACTGGCACCGGGACGGTCTTCGCCCCCCCAGTCATCGCCACCCCAGACACGGGAACATTCGATTCCACTTTCGCTCGCACCGCAAGCGCGGGTTCGGCCACCACCGCTTCCGGCTTGACATCGACCGGCAAGGCGAAGGCCGCCAACAGCGGGCCAACCCGCGATGCCATCTTGCCCATCACCAGCGGCGCTGCCATCACCATCGCGTTCCCGTCCAAGCCGCCCTTCAAATCGGACAGCCACGTAGAGAGCACAAAGCGTTCCTTACCGTTCGACGACGCCTGCAGCCGCTTCAAAGCTTCTCCGGAAGTCGCCTCATTGCTCGTCCAGACCCACATATGGACGCCCGGATCTTTCGCCACGGCCACGCCCACATCGAATCCTTCCAGTTGACCCAGGTCCACCTGGTCGCTCTCAGCGAACTGGTCGAACGATTTCGGCCCGAATCCCTGCGGCACCGAATCGCAACTCACCCAGATCGGATACTCCGCTGTTAGGTCGCGTCCCCTTGCAAACAAAGGATTTACCGACGCCAACGACTCCACATGCGCCTTGCTCCGTTCGGCCGCCGCCTGGATTGCGGGCCGCGTGCCGATCAGAACCGTCGTGCCGCCACCGGGCCCCGTGATCCAGGCCAGATGGGGATCGCCCGCCTTGGCCCCCGAGGGTGCCGCAATCTCCAGTCCCTTATAAGGAACCATCTTGGCCCCTTCCTGCATGGCCATCTTCCGCAACTGCGCCAGCGAAAACGAACCCGACAGAATCAGTACATCCGACCGTTTCCCGCCCGAATCCACCACCGACGACATCAATAATCGCTCCGCCTGATCCAACAACGGTCCGCCCAGCGCCGCCGCGAACTGGGCACGAATCTGCTTCCCGTCCGCCGTTTCAGCCAACCGGCGGAAATCCACCCCCGCCAGCACCTGCGCCTCCGGATGGGCAAATCGCCACGCCATCGGCTCAGAGGCGCCAATCGTAGCCGCCTCCATCGCACTAACCGACAGGGCGATCAACGCCACCAGTCCTCGAATTTTGCGAATCAGTCTTCTCAGCATGGGTTACTCCACAGCCAAAATCGCGCGATTACTCTCCACGCCACCTTGTCGAACCCGCAGTTCCACAGCACCCGCCGGCCAGTCCGCCGGGATCGTGAACCGGATCACCGTCACACCGACCAGTCCAGGAGCCGCCCCGGCAAAATCGGGAGCGTACACCGTGTCACCAGCTAGGATCTCCGTCGCCGTCCGCAACGGATTCGGCGGATTGTCCGCCGCCGGGAACCCATCGAGCACCGGGCGTTGATAGCCCCCGAAGCCGGTTCCCATCAACACCACCTGCTCGCCGCGCCGCGCCGGCTTGTCCGGTGCCGCCAACGACCCGTCCGGCCGTTGTGCCGTCGCCACAAACTGATCATTGATCTGCTGGCCGAACAGCCCTGGTGCATTCCGTACAACCGTCACCTTGCCCGCCAACTCCGGCTGCGCACCATTTCGCACGCCCAGCGAATACTCCCCATCGGCCAGATCCGACGGCAGATACGCATTCACCTGCTCGGGCGACACAAACAGCAGCGGCAACAGTCGCGTTCCGATCCGCGCCGTCACATTCCCCAGCGTCTGCGTCAACGGCCCCGCGCCACCGGCAACATAATCATTCGCCAAGCCCGATCCGAAAATCGAGATAATCGACCCCGGCGCGACCGCTTTCAACGGCGTCTCACCGGCCGCGTTCCGGATCCCCGCACTCGGGATAAACGGTACCTTATCCAGCTGCGCCCGCACCACGCGCGGCACCTGCATCGAAAGGAACCCGCCGGCGCTCGTGCCCGCCAGATCGCCTTCCCAGCGCCGGAACCTAAAGCCTTCATTCGCAACCGCCGTCACCTGGACGTTCGAATCGCTCGGATAAAACCCATCCGTCGAGCCCGGCTCCACACGGAATGTCGCCCCTTCGCCCGGATCCGACAGCGCGATCAGGCGATTGAACCCGCGATACCGGAAGCTCAACTGACGATCGGCGCCCGCAAAGCTCAGCGTCCGAGTCGCCGTCGCCGAATCGCTCCAGCCATCAAACTGCATGCGCGAATCGACGCCCAGCGATACCGTTTCCGGAACCGAAAGCGTCACCGTCGTCCCGCTCGCCCGGTCCAGCGTGCAGGGCAACGTGCAAACCGCCCCATCCACCTGCAATCGCGCGCCCGATGCCTGCGACCCGGAAATGACAACCCGCGGATACAACTCGTAGTTCGCCACCCAGCGCACGCCTCCGGCTTCGGTCTCTTCCGGCGTCACCAGTTGCTGGGTAGCCGGGCCGCCATGGCCCCAGCTCAAAAACTTATACTTGCGGCCCCTGGCATCAGTGGCCTCGGCCGGCGCGGTGATCGTGTGCTTCGTGCCCACGCCCCATACGAAGTTATAGGAGGGCCACGTGTCGCGCCCATCCACACTCACACGGACGCCCACCGGATTGGTGACCAGAGAAACCGTCGTGCCACGTACAAACCGGGCGACGATCGTCTCCGGAATGTTGGCGCCAACGGCTTTGTAAACCGTTCCTTCGCCGCCCCCAATGCTGAAGCTATCGAGCACCCAGAGCTTCCCGCTCAAGTCGTACTGCGTCGCCGGCGCGCCCAGAATATGGCTCGACCCTTCGGCGAAATCAAACTCCCACGGCAGCAGCGGGTAGGCGTAGCCCTCACCGGGATTGCGCATTTCGATCTCGGTGGGCAACCGCGTCGGCACCAACGTCCGGTTCACCATTACCTGCAAACCAGGAGGATCGGTAACCATCGTCACCCGTTTGGCGGGCGAGAACCGAGGAGAAATCACCGCCGGCCCGTTCACGGTAAAGTCGCGCAGGAAACTGTCGCTCCTCCCCGCCCCGTTCACAATCCAGCCTTCGAAAACGTATCCACGCGCCGGGAAAGCGTTCAGCGTCATAATCGCCGCATTCGCCCGCCAAACCGAAACCGATGCCGGCGTGCACTGCCCGTCGACATAAACCACGCCGGGAGGCGGCAGATTGTTGCTCTGGGAGGTAAAGACCCCAGGCGTCCCTGCCGGGCATGCCCCCGCCGGAGACCCGGTGCTGTAGAACAACACGTCGATCCGGTGTTCAATGACAAAGGAGGCCTTCAGGCTCGGGAAGTCCGGGTCGGCTGTAATGGTGATGATCGGCGAGGACCCAGCCTGCAAAAGCGATTTTTCATCCGTCCAGCCGGAAAAGCCCATGCGGGTCGTCCCGCCGGTGTTTTGCCCCGGCTCCACCCAAACGGTATGGCGGCTGCCCTTCGGCCAGAAAAACGTCGCGGAACTGGTGTACTTGGTCCCATCCACATAGAAAGAACCGCCCGTCGGCTCCGTGTAAATGCGCGTCTGGGTGGTCTGCGCTGTCGCCAATCCTGCGGCGAAGATCAGCACAGACATGAGCGTTATCGGCATTCGGGTCATAGAGTCGTTCGGGACACTCCTTCGTCCCTACCTTGTCTTTCGGCAGTACGCACAGAATTCTGAATAGTTGAAAAACCTTAGTTAGAGTAGAAAGAAGGAAATTATGTCCAACTCCTCTCCGTTACCCGCCGTACCGCTCACCTTGGAAGGCTCGTGGATGCTCCACCAGATCTTCCGCTTCAAGCAACCCGAGTGGGGCGGCCTGGAAAACCTCCGCAAGCGCCTGATGGTCCGGGAACTGGTGGACCAGATCCGCGCCTGGGAATCCGTTCAGGAGTTCCCCTCAGCGGTCTTCCCCGTCGTCGGCCACAAGGGCGACCTCATGGTTGTCCACTTCCGGAAAAATCCAGCAGACCTCTACCGTGCCGAGCTCGAGCTCTCTAAACTCTCTATCGGCGCGATGGTCGATCAGGTTTACAGTTTTTTCTCGGTCGTTGAACTCGGCCTTTATGAATCGACCGTCAAACTCTACCGTTCCCTGCTCGACCGCGACCTAGTCCCGCACACCGACGAGTGGAACGCCGAAATCAAAACCACGCTCGACCGGCAAAAAGAAGCGATGGCCCCGCGCCTCTTCCCGACCTTCCCCGAGCGCCGCTACATCTGCTTCTACCCGATGGACCGTCTCCGCGGCGAACAGAACAACTGGTACACCGAGCCCATCGAAGAGCGCCAACGGATGATGCACGATCACGGCATGATCGGCCGCCGTTACGCCGACGAGGTGAAGCAGATCATCACCGGCGCCATCGGGCTCGATGACTGGGAGTGGGGTGTCGATCTGTTTGCCGACGACCCGCTCGTCTTCAAACGGCTCATCTACGAAATGCGCTTCGACGAAGTCAGCGCCAAGTACGCCAAGTTCGGCCAATTCTTCGTCGGCATGCGCGTGCCGGCTGAGCATCTGGAAGAAGTCCTCATCGGCTAACCGACTGCCAGTCCGCCCGACGGTCCCCAAGCAACGCGGCCGGGCAAACGACAGCCCATTCCACAGTTCCCGACTCTGGAAGCCGCCTCGGCCGCGTAGCGCGAACTGGTTGCCTATCGTTCCCTCTGAGCGGCTGTGTTAGCATCCAACACAGCCGACTATGGAAGTCTTCTTCAGCTTTTGCGTCGCCGCCATCGTGGCCTTCTGGGTACGCGGTCGAGTGAAAGACCTGGAAGAACGCGCCGCGTTCCAAGACCGCCGCATCGCCTCACTGACCGAACGGATCTTCGTGCTCGAAGCCCAGCGAGCCACGGTGACTACGCCGCCAGCGGCGTTGCCGGCGCCGCCGATCCCAGCCACACCGCCACCCGTCCCAACTGCGCAACCCGGCCTGACCGCCTACTCCGGCCCCACCGCGCCACCTGCGCTGCCATCACCGCCTCCGGTGCTGGCGCCGCCGCCACAGCCGCCATCGATTGCCGAAGTCGCCGGCCCGGCGCCGGAACCGAAGCGCGACCTCGAAGCGCTCATCGGTGGCAACTGGCTGAGCAAGCTCGGCGTGCTGCTGCTGCTGATCGGCGTGGCACTTTTCCTGGGCTTCTCGCTCACCGAAATGGGCCCACTAGGCCGCATCCTGACCGGCCTGGCAACGGCGCTCGCGCTGCTCGGCGCCGGTATCGCGGCCGAACGCAAAGACGACTACCGCGTGCTCGGCACCGCGCTCATCGGCGGCGGCTGGGCGGGGCTCTACTTCACGACGTTTGCCGCGCATGGCGTCGAAGCCGCGCGCATCATCGACAGCCCCGGCATCGGCTTTCTTCTTCTGCTCGGCGTCGCGAGCGGGATGATTTTGCACTCGCTCAAATACCGCAGCCAGACCGTCACCGGCCTGGCCTACATGGCGGCTTTTCTGACGATTGCGATCTCGTCGCTCACGCAGTTCTCCGCCATCGCCTCCATCCCGCTGCTGCTCAGCCTGCTCACCGTCGCCTGGAAGTTCGGCTGGCAACCGCTCGCTGCCGCTGGCGCGCTGTTCGCGTATGGCGCTTATGGGTTCGACCTCGCCACCGGCGACAAGGACCGCTACTTCATCCTCATCGGCGAGCCGGTTCTCTGGATTTACTGGACGATTCTCGAAGCTTTCGACCTCGCCGCCAAGAGGCGGGGAGCTGTGCTGCCAATCGCGCCTCTCAACCTCTCCGGCTTCCTATTTGCGATGGCCGCCGTCTGGCCGCGCGAGAGCGGATGGCAGCCCGGTTACATGCTGGGCGCGATGGCCGCCGCCCAGCTCGTCAGCGCCATGCTCCGCGGGCGGTTGAATGAGTCGCGCGAACTGGTGGACGACTCGGTCTTCGGCGGCTTCCGCGCCTCGATCACCTATTCGGCGCTGTTCACCGCCGCTTGCGTCATCGACCGTTTCACCGGCATGCAGCGCGGCTTTGCGCTGATCCTATTGGCCGAATCGATCGCCGTTTCCGGCTGGCTGTTCCGCAGCGAGTATCTCCGCTCGCTCGGCGCCGGGCTGTTCATACTCCCGGTGGCGTTCGGCGATCACACCTTCAACCGGCCGGGTTTTTGGACGCTGTGCAGCCTGTTCCTGTTCAACCGCCTGTTCCTCCTTGGCGGCGTCTGGTATTCGTTTGGCATCCTGCTGACGTTGGTGCCGCTGCTGGTTGATTTCGATCCGAAACATCTGCGGCCGGTGCTATTGACGATCGCCGCGGGCGCCGTTGGACTGGCGTTGCGATGGCGGGAGAAGCCGGAGGCGCGTTGGGTGGGCTTCGCGTTGGCGGTGTTCTCCGTTCTGGTGCTGGTGGCGAAGATGCCCACCGAGCTTCTCTGGGTGACCATCGCGCTGCCAGCCATGCTCTACGGCGCCTTCGCGTTCGTGATGGCGGAAGGGCTACCGCGGCTGGCGACCTTCGTGCTGATGCAGTTCTTCGCCGGCGCGATGGTCTATCGGCTTGTCGGCGAGACGCCGTGGTTGACGGCGGCGTGGCTGGCGTTGGCGCTTGCTTGCTGGGCGGCCGGGATGCTGCGGATTGGTCCGAGCCTGGCCGGGTCGGCTCTGATTCCCGAAGCGGTGGCGCTGGCCTTCTGGGCGTCACATGGATTGGGCCGCCAGGATGGACTGGCGGCCCAGGTGGTTGCGATCGCTTTGTTGTTTGCGATGTACCTCACGCCACTGCGTGGCGGAGATCCATTTGCGCGTTGGGCCGCCGCGATGCATGGCGGGTTGGGGACTTTGGTGACCACCGCGTTGCTCCAGGACTTTGTCAGCGGACGGCGGCTGACGCTGGCCTGGAGCGCGGAGGCATTCACGTTGCTGGGCTTCGGCATCGGACTGCAACGGCGCCAGCTGCGGTTGAGCGGGCTGCTGTTGTTCGCCCTTTGCCTGGGCAAGCTGTTCTTCTTCGACTTCTCCCAGCTCGATACGTTGAGCCGGATACTTTCGTTCATCGTTCTGGGCGCTCTGCTGATCGCGGCATCGTGGGCCTACTCGCGATTCCGGGAGCATGTGCAGAAGCTGCTTTAGGCAGCTTCGAGCTGCTTTAGCCTGACTTTCGCAGTTCGCACCGCGAAACAAAGCTAAACCCCATAGAATCATGGAAGCCCTCCGCTAGGTCTTCACCACAAATATCGCGATCTCAAGCCGAGCGCACAGAAGCG
>JBIKOG010000109.1:0-24836 GCA_044358225.1 Bryobacteraceae bacterium
CCACTTTCGTTCTCCTGTTCAACCGCTTCTTCCTTCGGCTTGCGCCGATATCAGGGTACGCGGTTGGTTGCCAGGGTGGGCCATTTCAGGCCATCACAGTGGGCCAATTCAGAGTAGCGGAATCAATACGGTTCGATGATCACCACGTCTCCGTTAGAATCAAGCTCAGTGACATTCGAGAAGCAGGAACCAGATGAGCGCACTAGCCCACGAATAATCTTCCGGCGATTAAAAGCAGGACGGCGGCCGCTCAGAGTCGCTTCAGGTAAACCACCGTAGTAGTGACCCACGAGGAGGGGATCAGGAACCCGAATACCAGCCGACTCGAGCTTCTTTCGTGCTGACGCTATACGAGATCGATCGCGTAAAACCTGAAAACGGATCGCGTCAAGATCCCGATCTTCCGGTGCTTGGAATTCAGTAGATTCAGCAATTTTGCGGAGTTTTGCCTGATGATCTTTGATACTCTCACCAAGTATTTTCGCGCGTCGTTCGAGGGCATGGAGTGTATTCGCCTCTAGGCGCCTTGCCGTCGATATCGAATACACCGCCAAAAGAGCGACAAAGGACAGGCTCCATGCACCGAGGAGAAGTATGAGAGCCGTCCGCAAAGGTCGCATTGGCCCTTGGAAGCGCGACATTTCAGAAGCCGTCTCCTTTATCTGTCACAGTACCATGTAGAACGTCGGGGTGTCGGGCCGGATGGAGAAGGTCGCTCGAGACGCCCTTGAGAGTGTCGATCCGACCAAATCCATTTTCAAGATAAAGCATAAACTACCTGCTCCGGAAACACCCATTCACAACACTTTAAAATAATTTTTTCTCAAATTAAATCAACACTTTAATTAGAATTCGAAAAACCCAAAAGTTCGTTTCCCGCCCCCCGCCTGCTACAGTCCAAATAGAACGAGCGCAAGCGCTCCAGCAGTACCCTCCTTAACAAGAGTCCGACCTTCCGAAGGCCCCAGGCATCCGCCCGGGGCCTTCGCTTTTTCCGGACCAATAAAAAGGAGAAACAGGAGAAACGAATCATGCTATCGAAAGAAGAAAAAGCCAAACTCGCCCGCGAAAACGGCGCCAAATCAAAAGGCCCGACCACCCAGGAAGGCAAAGACCGCTCCCGCGCCAACGGCCTCAAACACGGCGTCCGCTCCACCACCCTCCGCCACCTCGCCGAGCCCCACCCGGCCATCCTCTGCAACGAGGACTCCCGCACCTTCTTCCAGCTCTTCCACAACTTAATCAAGTTCTACCAACCCATCGGCCAGGTCCCCCTCGACATCGTGCGCGAAATCGCCATCACCCGCCACGATCTCACCCGCGTCCAGCTCATCAAAGCCTCCACCTGGAACCGCGCCCTCATCGGCGAACAGGTCAAACCCGTCAACCTCCCCGACGAGCTGAAACCCGTCGAACACGCCATGAACGTAGCAATGGCCCTGGCCAAGTCCGACGCCGTCTTCGACC
This sequence comes from Bryobacteraceae bacterium, assembly GCA_044358225.1. Classification (GTDB taxonomy): domain Bacteria; phylum Acidobacteriota; class Terriglobia; order Bryobacterales; family Bryobacteraceae. Next base: position 1,468 of record JBIKOG010000109.1, read on the forward strand.
GCCAGATCGACAAACTCCACGCCCGCATCGCCAAACTCGAAAAGCGCCTGCGCTACGTCAACCAGAACTTCCCCCAAATGGGCACGCAACCCGAATCCGCCCAACCCGAGGAAGCCGACTACAACCGAACCGACGACGAAAAACCGCAAGCCACTGAAACAGAAGAGGATACCGAAACACCCCTCTTCACCGACGACCCCTCCGAGGCCACCCGAGAAGCCTACGAGTACTTCTTCCCGGGCCGAAAACTGGTCGTCATCAAGCCCGAACCGAACTAAAACACAATGTCCACCCACTGGATCCCCCTCCGGCCCCCGCCCGAGGAACTCGAACCATCCCGGTGGACAGCCGAAGTGTGCCCAAAAACACAAACGAGTGAAACGCTCCCCAAACCCTCCCAATGGGCCAAGGAGACATTCAACTTCAAGCCCAACAAAATCCAGCAGACCGTCCTAGACGCCAAGTCAAAGCGACTCATCCTCTGCTGCAACCGCCAGTGGGGCAAAAGCACAGTCATCGCGCTCAAAGCGCTCCACTACGCCCTGGAACACCCAAAATCCGTAATCGTGGTGGTCTCTAGAACCGAAAAGCAAGGCGGCGAACTCCTGGCCCGAGCCCTCGATTTCGCCAGCCTGCTAAAGATACCGAAGCGCCGAGTCCCGGGCTACACGCACTCGATCCTCCTCCCCAACGAGGCGAAGATCTACGCGATATCCCACTCCACGCAAACGGCGCCGTCCCGCACCGCCGACATACTCATATTCGACGAAGCCGCCGTAGTAAGTGACGCCGTCTTCTCAGTAACATTGCCCTTCGTGGCCAGAACCGGAGGCGCCGTCTGGATGTTATCCACCCCAAGAGGCCAGATAGGTTTCTTCTATAACTTCTGGCACGACAAAGACCCGCAGTGGACAAGAATCTTCTCGACAGTCGAAGACTGTCCGGAAATACCAAAGGAGTTCATCGAACTCCATCGCCGAGGCGCGCCCCACCTATTCCGGCAAGAGTTCTACTGCGAATTCACGCCGGCACCGGGCAGCCTCATCTCTCGCGACCGTCTCCAGTCGATGTACGACCCGACTCTCGACGCCCGCAAACTGCCACCGCTTCCCACTCGGAGATAACGTATGTTTCTACCAAACAATCCACCCTTCGACCCTGGCTTCGCTGCTCGCGTCCGCCGGGAAACGCCGAGACCCTCCTGGGCCCTCGGTCTCGACCTCGGCCAGCGCCTCGACTTCTCCGCGCTCGCCACCGCCCAGCTCACTTGGGCCGAACACGGGCGCTGCCCCGTCTCCTGGGAGATCCGCCGCGTCCCCACCCTCAGCATCCTCGCCCTCGATCGCTTCCCCCTCGGAACCGACTACGAGGAGATACCCGAAATGCTCGCCGCCCGCGCCGACATGATCGACGCTTCGCCGCGCCCCTACCACCCGGCCAACCCGGCCAAGCACACCGTCATCGATGGCGGCGGCCCCGGCGCGCCCGTCATCGATCGCGTCCGCCGCACCCTCGGCCAGCGCCTCAACATCAAGCCCGTCATCATCACTGGCGGCAAACTGGAGTCGCATCTGCCGAAGGGCTACCACAGCGTCCCGCGCCGCACGCTCATCTCCAACACGCTCCTCATGCTCTCCAACGGCAGCCTCAAAGTGCCCCCGTCACTCGACCTCCGCGAAGAGCTCGAAAAGGAGTTCGCCGCCCTCTCCGCCGGCGGCTCCCACCAGCCCGCCGGCGCCAAACACGACGACCTCGTCATCGCCGTCGGCCTCGCCGTCTGGGGCGCCCTCCAGTCCGCGCCCGAACTCCTGCCGGACCGCCGCATGGCGAACTACGAAGTCTGGGACGCCGCCAAAGAACGCACCGTCCCGCCGCCACCACCCGAACCGCCTAAGCGCAAAACACGGCGCCAAGCGAAATAGCAACCCGGCCGCGGTGATACACTCAAAGTGCACCGCGGCCACCCACTTACTAACTGGAGTCCTCTCGAAATGACTCGCTTAACGATCGCCGCCCTGTGCCTGCTCACCGCCGCCCACGCCCAGACAATCGTCGGGCCCGCCGCCGGCTCCACCGTCCTCACCCTTCCTGCGTCCACGCCCGCCACCGTCAGCGACTCCTGGCTCACCGTCACCCCCGGCGCCATCGCCTACACCGCCAACCCCAACCCCAACGCCCGCATCGCCACCGTCACCGCCGCCGGCGTCAAATACCCCATCGTCCAGGCCTCCGCCACCGGCATCCTCACCCCCTGGGGCCCCCTCGGCTACGGCAACATCCGCACCATCGCCGGCCTCGCTCTCAGCGGCTTCTCCGGCGACAACGGCCCCGCCGCCACCGCCCAGCTCGACTCCCCCGAAGGCATCGCCATCGACGCCAACGCCAACGTCTACATCGCCGACACCAAGAACAACCGCATCCGCAAGATCAACGCCACCACCGGCCTCATCACCACCATTGCCGGCAACGGCGCCACCGGCTACAACGGCGACAACATCCCCGCCACCGCCGCCAACCTCGGCAATCCCCAGGGCATCGCCCTCGACCCCGCCGGCAACCTCTACATCGCCGATCTCTACAACGGCCGCATCCGCAAGGTCACTGCCGCCACCGGCATCATCTCCACCATCGGCGTCATCGGCAGCCCCGCCCGCCTCGCCATCGCCCCCAATGGCGACCTCATTCTTACCGGCTACAGCGACAGCTACCTGAGGCGCCTTAACCCCGCCACCGGCGCCATCACCATCATCGTCGGCGGCGGCGTTGCCGGCCCCCCGGGCGACGGCGACGGCGGGCCCGCCATCAACGCCCAGCTCTACGGCCCTAAAGGTGTCGCTGTCGATCCCGCTGGCAACATCTACGTCGCCGAGATCTACAAAGAGCGCATCCGCAAAATCACCCCCGCCGGCATCATCTCTACCATAGCCGGCACCGGTGCCGACGGCGCCACCGGCGACAACGGCCCCGCCACCCTCGCCCAGATCTCCGGCAACGGCAGCCTTGCCATCGGCCCCGATGGCAACCTCTACCTCACCGACCCCAACCATCAGCGGGTCCGGCGCATCAACCTCGCCACCGGCATCATCACCACTGTCGCCGGCGCCAGCCCCGGCGGCATCGGCGACATCCGCGGCGATGGCGGCCCCGCCACAGCCGCCTGGCTCCAAAGCCCCGCCGGCCTCGCCTTCGACCCCGCTGGCAACCTCTACACCTGCGAGTTTCGCGTCATCCGCTACATCGATTACACCAGCCCCGTCCTCGCCATCACCCCCGCCTCCCCCACCGTCCCGGCCACCGCCGGCTCCGGCGCCATCACCGTCACCCCCACGCCCTCCACCGCCCCCTGGTTCGCCACCACCCCGGCCTCCTGGCTCACCCTCTCTCAGACCGGCACCACGCTCAACTACGCCTACACCGCCAACCCCTCCGCCACCCCGCGCTCGGCCGTCGTCCGCGTCAATACCGACAGCATTCTCATCACCCAGCAGGGCTCCGCCGTTTCCCTCACCCCGGCCACCGCCACCGTCCTCGCCACCGCCGGCTTAGGCCTCCTCAACCTCGCCGTCTCCCCCGCCGCCCCCTGGACCGCCACCAGCTCCGCCCCCTGGCTCACCGTCTCCCCCGCCTCCGGCGCCGCCGGCACCGCGCTCACCTACACCTACACCCAGAACACCTCGAGCGTCGCCCGCACCGCCACCATCCAGGTCGCCGGCCGCACCTTCACCCTCACCCAACCGGCCACCTCCGGCGCCTACACCGCCTGGGGCCCCACCGGCCCCGGCAGGGCCAAATCCGTAGGCGCCCCCACCGGCGTCCCCTACTCGGTCGCCGTCGACGCCAACGGCAACATCTACTACGCCGATAACCCCAATAACGCCATCGGCCGCATCGACGCCACCCCAGCCGCCACCACCACCACCCTCGCCCGTACCGACGTCCTCAACTCCCCCTACGGCCTCGCCGTCGATTTCGCCGGCAACCTCTACGTCGCCGACGCCGGCTCCTCCCGCATCCTCAAACGCGACGCCACCACCGGCGTCTTCACAACCCTCATCGGCAACGGCGCCCTCAACCGCCCCCTCGGCGTCGCCGTCGACGCCTACGGCAACCTCTACATCGCCGACACGTCCAATCACCTCATCCGCCGCTTCGACGTCGCCACCGGCCTCCTCACCACCATCGCCGGCAACGGCACGCAAGGCTTCAATGGCGACTTCCCCAACCCCCTCGACGCCCAGCTCTCCGGCCCCTACGGCATCGCCATCGACACCGCCGGCAACATCGTCTTCTCCGAGTACTTCACCCACCGCGTCCGCCGCATCAATGCCTCCACCGGCGCCCTCGTCACCATCCTCGACCCCAGCCAGGTGAAGAACCCCCGCGGCCTCGCCGTCGATCGAACGGGCAACGTCTACGTCGCCGACTTCGGCAACAGCCGCGTACTCAAGCTCAATAGCGCCACCAACCAAACGGAGGTCGTCCCCCTCAACCGCGGTGCCCAGCCGCAGCCCATCGACGTCGCCGTCGATGCCAACGGCAACCTCTACATCGCCGACACCAACTTCCGCGACATCCTCGTCATCGATAACTCCTCCCCCGCCATGACCCTCACGCCATCGGCGCCCAACACCCTCACCGTCTCCCCTTCCTTCCCCGGCGGCTACTGGAACATCACCTCCAACGCCAGTTGGCTCACCCTCTCCGCCCAAACCGGCGCGGGCGTCGGCACCGTCACCTACACCACCACGCCCAACAACACCTTCGCCCCGCGCACCGCAACCATCTTCGCCGGCGCCACCACCTTCACCATCACCCAGCCCGCCGCGACCATCAACTTCAACCCGCCCGTTGCCCTCGTCCAACCCAACGCCGGCGCGGGCTCGGTGGCCCTGACGTTCTCCGCCCAGGGCCAGTGGGGCGCCTCCTCCTCGAACAGTAGCTGGCTCACCCAAACGAACGCCGGCAACCCGCTCACGTACGCCTTCACCGCCAACACCGGCTCCTACGGCCGCATGGCCACCCTCTACGCCGGCGCCTACCCCTTCACCGTCGTGCAGCCATCCGCGAACGGCACCGTCTCCCCCTGGGGCCCCACCGCCAACGGCAACATCGAGACCATCGCCGGGAACGGCGACCCCGCCGTCCTCAACCAGCCCCAGGCAGTGGCCGTCGATGCCAACGGCAACCTCTACATCGCCGACGTCGGCAACAGCCGCATCCGCAAGGTCGACGCCACTACCCGCCAGGCCACAACCCTGGTCACCACGGCCACCACCCCCTGCTGCCTCGCCGTCTTCGGCTCACAGCTCTACTTCGCCGATGCCAACGGCATCCATTCCGTCGATGCCAACAACGCCAACGTCTCCACCGTCCGCCCCATCGGCACCGTCACGGCCATCGCCGTCGACCGCTTCGGCAGGCTCTACTACGCCGCAGGCAACACCATCTCGACGCTCGACGGCGGCCCCCTCGCCACCGGCTACTCCGCCTACGGCCTCGCCGTCGACCTCGCCGGGAACCTCTTCTTCTCCGACACATTCAACAACCGCGTCTACCGTCGTGACGCCATCACCGGCACCATCACCAACATCGTCGGCAACGGCACCGCCGGCTTCTCCGGCGAAGGCGGCCTCGGCATCTTCGCCCGCCTCTACCTGCCCAGAGGCCTCGCCGTCGACCGCGATGGCAACCTCTACATCGCCGACCCCGGCAACTACCGCGTCCGCAAGCTCTCCGCCTCCACCGGCCTCATCACCACCGTCGCCGGCCTGTCCTCGTCCGGCTCCAGCGGCGACGGCGGCCCGGCCGTCAGCGCCCAACTCCAGCAGATCACCGGCCTCGCCCTCGATGGCGCCGGCAACCTCTACATCGCCGGGAATCAGGACAACCGGATCCGCTTCATCGACTACGTCTCCCCTCCCCCCGTCCTCAGCCGGACATTCACCATCCCCGCCCCCGCCACCGGCCGCGTCTACTTCGTCCTCAACCCCGACGCCGCCACCCCGGGCAACTCCTGCCACGGCTTCTTCGACCGCGCCACGAACTCGGTCACCCTCTACAACGACGCCCTCACCGCCTTCGCCCCCAGCCTCCAGAACTCCCAGTGCTCCGTCTCGAACGTGTCCTCCACCCCAACGGACTTCACGATGACCCTCACCCGCCGCGGGACCTACGCAACCGGTAGCCAGACGCTGTTCACCTGGGCCGTCCCCGGCAACAACGGCTGGCAGCCCTTCGCCACCTGGCCCATCGGCGGCCCCGCGCTGCCCGCAGTGGTGGCAACCGCGCCCACGACGGCCAACACCCTCTCCCAGACCTTCACCGTGGACGCCCGCAACACCAACCGGCTCTACTTCCTCTTGAACGCCAATAGCAGCATCCCCACGGGCACCTGCCACGGCTACTACGACCGGACCACCAACTTCGCCTTCCTCTACAACGACCCCCTCACCGGCATCGCCGAGGGCCTCGAGAACTCCCAGTGCGCCCTTACCGCGGTCACCAATGTCGGCGATACGGTCACCTTCACCCTCACCCGCCGGGGCACCTACGCCACCGGCAATAAGAACCTCTACCTCTGGGCCGTCGGTCGGCCGGGCACCGGCGAAGGCACCGGCTGGCTGCCAGCCGCCACCTGGAACCTCGCGCCCGTCTTCAGCCCGCTGGTCCAGACCTTTACATTCCCCATCCCCTTCAGCGGCCGCCTCTACTTCCTCCTCAACGCGACCCCCAACATCCTGGCAAACACCTGCCACGGCTTCTACGACCAACCGTCGAACGCCATGTCCCTCTACAACGACGGGCTGACCGCGCTGAACGGAAACCTCCAGAACAGCCAGTGCGGCATCTCCAACGTCTCGGCCAACGCCGACAGTGTCACCTTCACCCTCACTCGCCAGGGCAGCTTCGCCAGCGGGAATCTGACCCTCTACACCTGGTCGAACGGCTGGGTGCCCGCGGCCACCTGGGGCCTCTCCCCGTCCATCACCGGCACCACGCCGGCGAACGCCACCCAACTCTCCCAGCCCTTCTCCTTCAGCGTCCAGGGCACGGAGCGGCTCTACTTCCTGGTCAACCCCAACTCCAGCATCCCCGCCAACACCTGCCACGGCTACTGGGATCGGGCGACGAACCGGGCCTACCTCTACAACGACGCCCTCACCGCCCTCGACCCCACGCTCCAGAACAGCCAGTGCGCCATCACCAACGTCTCCGCCTCCGGCGGCACCATCAACCTGACCATCACCCGGAAAGGGACCTACGCGACCGGCAGCCAGAACCTGTACCTGTGGGCCGTCGGACTGCCGGGCACCGGGAACGGAACGGGCTGGGTGAACGCCGCCACCTGGAACCTGGCCGGCCCGGCGCTGCCAACCGTGGTCTCGGCCAGCCCGGTGCAGTCGTCGACGGCGAGCGAGAGCTTCCTGCTCACGGTCCGGAACACGACGCGCCTGTACTTCCTGATCTACAACGCCCCCCTGATCTTCCAGAACACCTGCCACGGCTTCTTCGACGTGGCGGAGAACAAGGTGTACCTGTACAACGACGCCCTGACGGGCCTGCTGGGGCCCATCAGCCCCGGCACCCCGGGCTCCGTCCAGAACGGCCAGTGCGCGGTGGCGAGCACCAACGAGCTCGCCGGCTTGAACAACAACGGCGACCTGACAGTACGCCTGAACATCACCCGCCGTGGCAGCTACGCGGCCGGGAACCTGAGCCTCTACGGCTGGGCCATCAACGCGGCGACCAACGGCGCCGGCTGGCAACTCCTCACCCCCTGGAACGTCCCCTAGCCATGATCATCCGCCCCCTCCTCGACCTCCAGACCGTCGGCCCTCAGGAACTCCGGATGCTCCGCGAACAGGACGCCCCGCGCGTCCGCCACACCACCCAGTCGCTAGCGTTGGCGCTCGGGGTCAAAGAGTCCACCCTCCTCCCCTTCCTCCGCTGGGCGGACGGGGAGCAGGAGCTCCTCCACATCGCCACCAACAGTTTCGAAGGCTACGCCAACCCCAGCCAACTGCCGGTGAAGCTCCTGGCCGTCCGGCCCGGCCCGATGGCCATCTACCGCGGCTGGCCGCTCCCGCAAGCGGTCATCGAATGGCCGGCCTCCCGGGAACCTTTGGAGGTCCCCTCGGTGGCCGCCGATGGCTACCGCTACAACGCGGCCGACGAATGGGCCAGCGTCTGGGAGATCCGCGAACAGCTCCAACACGCCCGGCCCAGCCTGGGCAACAGCCGCGAAGGCCCCTGGGCTCGGCTCGTCGACGGCGTCCTCGCCCACTACAAGACCCACCCGGAGGCACTGCCCGACGTCCGGCACCTGCTCACCGCCGTCCCCATCCGCCTGGAACGGGACGCCACGCCCTCCACCGGGCCGGAGCCGATCCGCCACAAACTCGCCCTGCTCTGCGCCACCGAGGCCGACTACCTCGCCCTCGTCCCCGACGGCCGGCGCGACTGGCTGGCCAGCCGGATGGGCATCGGGGCGGGCCCACTCACACTGGCCGACCTGGAAGCCATGACCGTCGCGCTGCCAGACGCTGATAGCACCGCTCTCCAGGGCTTCGAGGAGGCCTGCCAGCGTTCGTCCGCGCCCCACCACGCCCTGACCGCCCTGGAGCGGATCGTCGACCACCTGCGCTGGCGCAACATCCCCCTGGACGACGTCCTGCATGGCTATGCCCTCCACTACCTGGAGAGGACCCGGCAGAGCGAATGGCTCCGGGAACAGAGCAGCTACTAACTAATTGCCGAGTACCTGGACGCGGGTGATGAAGTACTCCGTCTCCCCGAAGCACTTGGTGGGCACGCCCATGTGCTGGTCGTAGGAGAGGGACACCCGCTGACCGGCGGCCTTCACCAGCTGCTGGGCCACCGCCTCGTCCCGGACCGAGAAGGTAAAGATCTGGGGCGGGATCCCGGGTTGAGTGGGCATGGTGATCTCCCCCTCCCAGGTCTTACACACCCAGCCTTTATGGGAGATCTTCTGCAACTGGCCCGCCCGCTCCCCAGTCGAGTAGCTGTAGCTGAGGGTGATCCAGACCCACGCCGCAAAGCCCAACGCCGGTACGACGACCAGCCCAAGAACCGCGTAGAGAACCCAACGCATCCGTGATTGCATGACCTTGCCATCCTCCCATATCTGGGTGGAAAACGTACTAGTCCTTGAGAGGGCGCTCGCGGCGCGGTAAACTCCTGAGTTAATGCTTATACCGATGACCAGTGACGGGGCTCTCCTCGTCCTCCTCCTTGCCGCCCTACTGCTAGGCCTCTGGGCGAACACCATGCGCGTGGATAAGAAGTACCGGTTTGAGCTCTACGCCTTTGACTTCGCCATCAGCGGGCTGCTCGTCGCGGTGCTGTTGGCGTTCACTCTGGGCAATCAGGGCAGCTCGGCAACCTTCACCTTTGAAGACAATCTGACGATCGCCTCCAAGCGGGCCATCGGCGGCGCGATTGGCGCGGGCGCTCTCTTCTGCCTGGGCAACATGATGACGATGGCCGGGATCGCGCTGGCGGGCCTGAGCACGGCGGTGCCGGTCTCGGCGGCGATGGCGATCATCGTCACGGTCATCATGCAGCTTTTTGGCAAGGGCCCGGGCAACCCGGGACTGGTCTACGGCGCGGCCGGGGTGGCCCTGCTGGTGTTGGTGATGGCCGGACTGGCGCAGAAGGCCGTGATGGCGGAGACACCGGTGAAACGGGGCATGCACGCTGGCATGAAGGGCTTGATTCTGAGTTCCGTGGGCGGACTGCTCCTGGGTGCCTACCCGGCGCTGGTCGAGTCCAGCCGGGCCAGTGAAATCGGATTGGGCGCCTACGCGGCGCTCGTGTTTCTGGCGCTGGGCGGCCTGTTGCTGACCCCGCTGGTGAACCTCTACTTCCTGAACCTTCCGGTGCAGGGAGCGCCGCTGTCGATCACGGCCTACTTCAAGGCGACGGTGAAGCAACACCTGCTGGGCGCGACGGGCGGAGCGCTGTGGGCTGGCGGAACAGTGGCCCTGTTCGCCGCGGCCGGCGGCACCTACGCCGGCGCCCCGAAACAGCTGGCGGTGCTGGCGGTGGGCTACGGCGGCGCCGTGATTTCGGCGCTCTGCGGACTCCTGCTCTGGGGCGAGCCGTCCGGGGCTCCGAAGGCCAAGGGACTGCTGTTCGGCGCGGCCCTAGTCCTGCTCGCCGCGGCGGCTATGCTCTACCTCGGCGCCTAGCCGAATCTCTACCTCGGCGCCGGTGATACAATTTGGTAACACCCTTCCATTCAGAGGAGGGATTTCTATGCCCGGAAGGGCGTGAGGAACCAAATGGATAAACTGGCGCAAAACATACAAGAAGCATTTTTAAATAACGCGCGCAAGGACAAGATTTTCCTCACCATCTATTTGATGAGCGGCGTAAAGCTCTCGGGGCGCATTAAGAGCTTCGACAAGTACTCGGTGATCCTGGAATCGAACAATCAGGAGCAGCTGATCTTTAAGCACGCCATCTCTACAGTGGTGGTATCCAGACCAACGCATGGGCATAGCGGCCATCCTGGCGCTGCGCACGGCATGCCGGGACCGGCGCCGATTCCGGGTCCTGCCCCCTTAATGGGCGGCGACAGTAACGAAGGCTAAAAGGACGCATTGAAAGAAACGCGGCATACGACCGTATCGACACAGGCAGGGCCGGAGAGAGCGCTGCTGGTAGGAGTCGATTGGCGGCGAAGGACGGAGTCTGCCTTCTCGGCGGAGGAGTCATTGGAAGAGCTGGCGACGCTGGCCCGGAGCGCGGGGGCGAACGTCATTGACCGGCAGATGCAGGTACGGGAGAAGGCCGACTCCGCGTATCTGATCGGCCCGGGCAAGGTGGAGGAGATCGTGGCCCTGGTGAAGGGCTTCGAGATCGACGTAGTGATCTTCGACCACGAGTTATCCCCGACGCAGATGCGGAACCTGGAGAAGAAGCTGGAGGTCCGGGTGTTGGACCGGACACAGCTGATTCTGGACATTTTCGCAAGCCGGGCGCGGACGCGCGAGGGGCAGCTGCAGGTGGAGCTGGCGCAGTTGCAGTACCTGTTGCCGCGGCTCTCCGGGCATGGGGTGGAGATGACCAGGCAGGGTGGCGGCATCGGCACCAAAGGCCCGGGCGAGACGAAGCTCGAGACCGACCGGCGGCGGATCCGGGGGCGGCTGGCGCAGCTGGAACGATCCTTGGAATCTGTCCGCGGGACTCGCGGGACGCAGCGGCGGCAGAGGCAGTCCGTGCCGCTGCAGACGGTGGCGCTGGTGGGGTACACGAACGCCGGCAAGAGCACCCTGTTCAACCGGCTGACCGGGGCGGGCGTGGTGGCCGATGCGCGGATGTTCGCAACGCTCGACCCGACGGTGCGGATGGTGACGTTGCCATCGAAGAAGAAGATCCTGTTGAGCGACACGGTGGGGTTCATCCGGAACCTGCCGACGACGCTGGTGAAGGCCTTCCGGGCCACGTTGGAGGAAGTGGCGGAGGCGGCGCTGCTGGTGCATGTCGTCGACGGGGCGAGCGAAGAGGCCGAGCTGGCGATGGCGCATGTGCAGACGGTTTTGGAAGAGATCGGGGCACAGGGGACGCGGCAGCTGGTGGTGTGGAACAAGGCCGATATGCCTGGGTTCGTGGGGGCGCCGGAGGGCGCGGCGCGGGTGAGCGCGGCGGCTGGGATGGGCATCGACGAGCTGATGGCGCGGATCGAGGCCGAGCTGCCCGGGCAGGCGCTGGTCCACATGGACCTGCGGGTGGCGGCGAGCGACGGGGCGGCGTTGCACCGGGTGCACGAGAACGCGCGGATTCTGAAAAAGCAGTTTGTGGAGGACCACTACGAGTTCGAAGTGGAGATGACGGACGCGGCGGCGAAGGAGCTGGCGCGCTACCGGCACTTGCGTTGTGATACGGTCTAGTGGACTCTAGAGAGGTGAACCCGGGATGAACCTCCCCAACCTGCTCACCATACTTCGGATCTTCTTCGTGCCGCTGCTGGTGGTGGCGCTGGTGCAGGACGACTTTGGCCTGAAGGTGATGGATTGGCCGGTGGCCAACGAGTACCTGGCGCTGGCGATCTTCCTGGCGGCGGCGTTCACGGACCTGCTGGACGGGTATTTGGCGCGGCGGTGGAAGCAGGTGACCACGGTGGGGACGCTGCTCGACCCGATCGCCGATAAGATGCTGATTTCGGCGGCGCTGATCTCCCTGGTACAGGTGCGGGCGGTGCCGGGGTGGATGGCCATTCTGATCATCGGCCGGGAGTTCGCGGTGACGGGGTTGCGCGGGATTGCGGCGGCCGAGGGGTACACGATCAAGGCCAGTGACCTGGGGAAGACGAAGATGGTCTTTCAGGTGATTGCCATTTCGCTGATGCTGGTTTCGATCCGGAACCGGGAGTGGGCGCAGTGGGCGATGTGGTGGATGTATGGGGTGGTGGTGTTCGGGGTGGCGTCGGCGATCCAGTACTTCTTCAAGTTCTGGAATGGCGTGGACGAGCGGACGAAGCTGCGGAGGCGGCGGGAGCTGCTGGCGTTGGAGAAGCGGGAGAAGCGGCGGCAGCGGGCGGCGTATGCGGGGATGGGTGGGGAACCGGCTTCGGTGGCGGAGCGGGTGCGGGAGTAATCCTAAATCACGGGGTTTTCCGGTGTCACGGTACCAAGGGAAATCCTAGCGGGAGAGGAAGTCGGTGCGGCCGCCGTCGACGGTGAGGATCTGGCCGGTGATGAAACGGGCCTGACTGGATACGAGGAACGCCACGGCGTCGGCGATGTCTTCGGGCTGGCCGACGCGGCCTAGGACGGCCTTGGCGGCCATGGTTTGGATGACCTGGTCGCGGTTGGCGGGGTCGACCATGTCGGTGAGGATGAAGCCGGGGGCGACGGCGTTGACACGGATGTTCGAGGGGCCGAGTTCGAGGGCGAAGCGGCGGGTTAGGGTTTCGACGGCGGCTTTGGTGGCGGCGTACCAGGTGGTACCGGGGGCGGAGGTGCCGTGGGCGGCGATGGAGCTGATGTTGACGATGGCGCCACCTCGGTTCGTTCGCATGGAATTCATGGCGGCGCGGGTGCAGTGGATGACGCCGTCCAGGTTCGTTTTCAGCATGTCGGACATGGCGGCGGGGTCGTACTCATCGAGCGAGCCGCGACGGAGGATGCCGGCGTTGTTGACCAGGATCGAGATGGGGCCGAGACGGTCTTCGGCTTGTTGGAAGAGGGAGTCGACCTGGGCGGCGTCGCCGGTGTCGGCTTGGAGGGCGCAGGCGCGGCCGCCGGCATTGAGGATGGACTCGACGACCTGTTGGGCGGCTGCCTGTTGGGTGTTGTAGTTGACGGCGACGGGGATGCCGTCGAGGGCGAGGCGCAGGGCGATGGCGCGGCCGATGCCGCGGGAGGCGCCGGTGACGAGCGCGGTCATTTGGCGACTTCGGCGGGTTCGACGGTGGCGGACATCGAGCCTTTGCAGGCCTGGATACGGGGATCGCGGCCGTAGCCGTGGATCTGGTCACGGGCGAATTCGGCTTGGGGGAGTTCGCAGGTGAGGACGATGGTGCGGCCGGTGGCGTCGACTTCGGCTGCATGGCGGGCGCCTTCGGCGGCGGGGATGTAGAAGAGGCGGCCGAGCATCTCTATGACGTAGGTATCGGAGTGGTGGTCGTCGTCGAGGAGGACGACGTGAAAGAGGGGCTCGTAGGCGGGGTCGAGCTCATCGGTGAGCTGTTCTTCTTGTTCCAGGACTTGGAGGTGGCGGTCCATCTATTTCTATCCTAGCGGAGGGAGAGGGGGGGCGTCGAGGGGATGGGGGTAGGATTCACAGGTGTGGCGGGGGATAGTGGGTTCGTTTTTGGGAGGGCGAGGGGTTTGCGAGGGAGTTGCAACGCTGGGGGATGTTGACGCATCTATGAAGTGGTACAGTGAGATTGGACCAATGTGGGGGCGAAACGGCTTCGACGGGTTCGAGTCATTGTATGGAGGCGTGCCGGGTTCTGAGCTCCCGTAAAACGATCAGAAAACAATAACTGCCAACAACACGCAGTTTGCTTACGCTGCTTAATTTTTAAGTAGCCGCCGCGGTCTTTAGGCTCGCATGGAGATCGAATGGCGTCATATGGCGGGATTGGCCCTGGCTTCTGTTCGGAGCGAAAGGCTGAAAACAATCGAGCTGGGTCGTGGGCGTCTTGCTGGTTCTCCAGTTCACGGCTGAGAAAAACGAACTAGATACGCACGTAGTCATCATACAGTGGGCGTTCTCGGACGCGGGTTCGACTCCCGCCGCCTCCACCACCCTTCGCCTCTTCGAGGCTTCGGGTGGCGAGCCATGTTTTTGGGTTTGTTTGGGATTTTTGGGGTGGACCTTTGAGATTGGTTTCGGGGTTTTCTGGGTTGGTGGGCTAGGGGTTTTGGGCTTATGATTGGCCTGGAATGGTCTATGTCTACCTGTTGCGGAGTACTTCGTACCCGGATCGACGGTACGTTGGTCTGACCGAGAATTTGAGGGCTAGATTGGTCCAGCATAATGCGGGCGAGGTCTCCCATACTGCTAAGTTTCGGCCTTGGGCTCTTCAGAGTTATTCGGCGTTCCTAACTCGGGATCAAGCCGCTCGGTTTGAACGGTACCTCAAATCAGGCAGCGGGCAGGCGTTTGCCAATCGGAGACTTTGGCCGGGTTGAGTTGGTGATAACCTTCCTGCTCACCCGGAGTCCGCGCCTGGGGATCTTTTTGCCGTGAATACCGCGTGCATCACCTGTGGGCGCCTCCTGCGTTGCGGCCTATCGATTTGGCGGGACGGATCCGCATGTGGTGCAGCGGATTGGTCCGGCGCTTTGTGGGTTGCCGGATTTGGTTGCGCCGGGCCCAAGAGGGTCAACGTGCCGGTTCCGTTTTCGCTGCGGCTGACGGCGAGTGAGGAGTCGCGGTGGTGGAGACGGTAACGATGATCGGATGGCATCGCAAGGGCTTCCGCTTGTTCTGGACACCAAAACCCTCTCTGGGGTTCACCGCGGACTCACGGCGAACCTGGCGGCACAGCATTCTCCTTGGCAAAGAGCTTATGTCGAACGTGTCATCGGCCCCATCCGCCGCGAGTGACTGGAACACGTAATCGCGTTCGGTCGTACGGAGCCGGACGCACCTAGGACTGGGAAAGAACGCTACGACTCCTCGTCCGATCCAATCGGCGGACTCCATCATCGGTGGTAACGCCGCGCCCATGAGCCTAGCGCCTTGCCGGGAGGAAACAATGTCGGCCGACGAGGCGGAATGTGTGAAGTCTAAAGGCTCTCCCTCCGAAAACCCGAAAGGGCTGTGGATCCCGCCCGATCAGCCCTCAAGATTGCGCCGTGCCCCTTCGCAATCAGTGGTGATCCACGGTCGACTGCGTGGCTTGGCTGTTTTTGACAGGCCGACCAAACAAAAACCTCAAGCTTCCGGACCAAAACAGAACCGCGGTTCCGCTCCACCAGGAGAGAAACCGCGGTTGTGTTGACGCGCTATCAGAACTGCAATCGGAGGCCGAGTTGGATCTGGCGGCTGCCGCCGTCGGCGGAGCTGCCGATGGCTGCGCTGGTGATTTGGCCGAAGGTGGCGTTGCCGAAACCGCCGTCGGGGTTGGGGTATTGCGGGGTGTTGGTGAAGTTGAAGCTTTCCACGCGGAACTCCAGCTTGAACCGTTCGGTGATGGCAAAGCGGCGGAAGATGGAGAGGTCCACGTTGGCAAAGCCCGGGCCTTTGAAGGCGTTGCGGCCGACGTTGCCAAAGGTGTTGGCGGCGGGGGCGGCGAAGACGCTCTTATCGAACCACGTGGGCTGATTGTTGCCAGTGGCGCGGAAGTTGATTATGCCGGGCACGGGCAGTCCGCCGGAGCCGACGTAGTTCGGGTTGTTGGAGTTGCCAGGGGCGTTCAACGTGGCGGCGGGCGCGGAGATGTTGAGCGACTGGCCGGACATCAGCGTTAGCAGGCCGGTGACCTGCCAACCGCCGAGGATGTGGCTGGCGGGTCCTTGGGTGGCGAATTGCTTACCTTTGCCGAAAGGCAGTTCCCAGATGTAGCTCTGGTTGAACATGTGGCGGCGGTCAAAATCGGCCGGACCGCGGGAGCGGCCGGGGTTGATGTAGTAGGCAAAGCCGCCATTATCATTGGAGATGTCAATGGCCTTCGACCAGGTGTAGGCGGAGGTCATGGAGAAGCCGCCCGAGAAACGGCGATCGAACTTCACCTGCAACGAGTTGTAGTTGTTGGATGTGCCGATAAAGCGGAAGTTGGTATCGGCATCGCGGCGGAACCGGGACCAGAGCGGACGGCCATCGCGGCCGGCGCCGAGGATGAGGCCGGGGTTGGCGTTGAACTGGGTGGGAATGCGGGTTCCTTTGTTGCCGACGTAAGCCACGTCCAGGGTGAATTTACCGGGCAGTGCGCGTTGCACTGCGAGGTTGTAGCTCTGGATGTAGCCTTCGTGATAATCGAGCGGGATGACTTCGTAGTTCTGGTTGGGAGCGTTGCGAATGATGCCGTCGGTGGGAACGTTGAACGGCAACGGTGCAGGCAGGCCATCGGCCATGCGGCCGGCGGGGACGAAGGCGTTGGCCGAGTTGAACGCGTTGTTCTGACGCACCGGGAAGTTGTAGGCGTAGCCGTTGTCGGCATACGGGATGTAGCTCATGCCGTAGCCTGAACGGATCACGGTCTTCTCATCCAAACGGTAGCTGAGGCCGAACCGGGGCGCGAAGTTGAGCTTATAGTTCTTGCGGCCAAGGTTGCTGGGATTGTTGCCGACGCCAGCGACGATCAGGGAATTCGTTTCCATGTCGTAGTTGGAGAAGCCACCCTTCTGCCGAGGGGTAGCCGGCGGGTAGAGCTCGTGGCGGACGCCGATATCGACAGTCAGATTCTTCGTCACCTGCCATTTGTCCTGCACGTAGGTGAAGAGCGGGAACTGGACATACTCGGGGAAGGCGGAGAGGAGATCCCGGCCGTAGTCGTTCGGCAGGTCGAGGAGGAAGGCGGCGTAGGCGTTGGCGAAGCCTTGATTGGAGTTGCCGTTCAGGGCCGTCTGGCCGGTGCGGAAGCGGTACTGGCCGCGGAGCGAATAGACCTGGGTTTGGAGGAGACCGTCACGGTTGTAGCGGTAATCGGCGCCGAACTTGATGGTGTGCTTGCCGGTGGTCTTGGTCCAGTTGTTAACGAAGTTCCAGTTCGTCTCGAAGCGGATCCAGGGGAGGGAGAGGGAGTAGCCGACGACGGGGTTGGAGTAACCGGAGATGTCGATGTTGGTGAGGCCGCTGGTGAGATCGGAGATGTTGACCCCGCGGATGCCAACGGCATCGGAAGCGTTGGTGCCGTAGTCAGTGGCGTAGGCATCATTGCGGTACCGGTTGAGGCCGACGCGCAATTCGGAGATGAGCGACGGGGAGAAGACGCGAGTGGCGTTGAGCCCGGCCGACTGCGTATTGGTGATGCCGGTGCCGCCGAAGCCGCCATTGGCGGGACCGCCTGGGAGGCCGTATTGCGGCGGATCGGTGATGGTGGCGCGCTGCTTGGAGTATCGGACGCTGATGCGGTTATTGTCGTTCAGGTTGTGGTCGACCTTGGCGTCGAAGCCGTGCGTGTCTTTGGCGCGGACGGTGCCGCCTTCAAAGTTGACGCCGGTGGCGTTGGCCGAGGTAGGCGCCGGAAGAAGGGCGTTGAGCCTGGAGGCGATGGGCGAGATGCGCGAGGCCGGAATGATGTTGCCGTTGAAGGGTTGGCGGCCCGTGCCGTCGGGGTTGCCCGTGGCGGGGTCGTAAATGGTCGTGGGGGATTGGGAGAGATTGCCGGTGCGGAAAGCGACCGATGGGATATTGAACCGATTGCCCTTGCCCAGGCGGTCGAGCACGCCCAGGTAGTCACCAAAGAAAAACGTTTTGTTCTTCTTGATGGCGCCGCCGAAGGTGCCGCCGAAGTAGTTGTAGGTGATGGGGGGCTTGACGAGGAGATCGGTGCGGCGGGCGGCAAGAGCGCTGACACGGTTGAACTCATACAGGCTGCCGTGCATTTGGTTGGTACCGGACTTGATGGTGACGTTCATGACGGCGCCACCGGCGCGGCCCATTTCGGCCTCGTAGTTGGAGGTGGTGATGTCGACCGTCTGAATTGCTTCGGCGGGCGGGATGTAGGCGGTGAGCAGGCCGGTGCGGTGGTTGTTGTCGACGCCTTCAAACTGGACGTTGTTGGCGAGGCGGGACTGGCCGTTGACGCGAGACTGCATGGAATCGTTGGAATTGAAGAACTCTGAATGGTTGCGCTGGGCGCGGGCGGCGCCGGGGACGAGATTCACCAGGCCCTGGAAATTGCGGTTCTGGGTGAGGGGCAACTCGGAGACCTGGCGCTGGTCCATACTGCGGCCGGTGTCGGTCCGGTCTGTCTGGAGCGCGGGGAGCTCGGCGGTTACTTCGATCTGTTCATTGATCTGTCCGGGCTGAAGCTGGAAGTCGACGCGGGTGGTGGAGTTGATGGCCACGTCCACGCGGTCCCGGATGGACTTGCGAAAACCGGCAAGTTCCACGGAGACGTTGTAGAGACCGGGAGGAAGATTGGAGATGGTGTAGTTGCCAGAGTCGGCGGATTGGACAGTGCGGGTGAGGTTGGTGTTGAGGTCTAAGACGGTGACTTTTGCGTTCTGGACGAAGGCGCCGGTGGAATCCGAGATGGATCCGAGGACGGTACCATTGAGAGCCTGGCCGAACGACGCGGATGCCGCGGCCAGAAGAAGTAACAGCAGACGAGACTGAAACATGATTCTTATCATGTTATATGATCTGAAAGCTTGCTTCCCTATCGCTCACAGGCTGTCGCTAGAATGTGATCGGTCCGGTCTGACTCAGATGATTTGTCCGCTTTTCAAAAGCGCGGGGGACGCCGGACTGGTGAAATCCACTCAGCAGTACAGCACGCCGAAACGGAGCGGATGATCACAAGGACAAGACCTGATTTGAAGGCACTGGCGAAAAAGCGCACGTGGTGGGAAGTCGCCGAAGGCTGTTACGGGTTGGCGAAGCAGCAGAAGGGCAAGCCGAGCCGGCGCCGCCTCCCGTTGGCGGCCGTGGAGAAATTGCTGAGTTTGTGTCATGGGAAGTACTTCGACCTGAACACCCGGCATCTCCACGAAAAGGGTTAAGGCGATTGAGCGCGGAAGGCGCTGCATGGAGCGGGGCTGGTGGCACGACGGCGCAATCGGGGAATGCATCGGATCCCCGGGATCAGGCGGCCCGGTTTGAACGGCACCTCAAGACCGGAAGCGGGCAGGCGTTTGCTAATCGACGGCTTTGGCCCGTTTGAGTTGGTGATAACGTTTCTGGTATGGCCATGGAACGGCTTCCTGCTCACCCGGAGTCTGCGCCTGGGGATTTCTTTGTCGTGAATCACGAGTGCATGGCCTGTGGGGCGCCCCATGCGGTTGCGCCGGATTTGATCGGATGGGCGGTGGATGATGAGTACGACCACTGCATTTGGAAGAAGCAACCGGAGACTCCGGAAGAATGGGAACAGGCTTATGCGGCGTTCGATGCTTCCTGCATCGAAGCTTATCGATATGGCGGGAAGGATCCGACTGTGGTGACGCGGATTGGTCCGGCGCTTTGTGGGGTGCCGGAGGTGGTTGTGCGGGGGCCCGGGAGGGTCAACGTGCCGGTTCCGTTTGCGCTTCGGCTGACGGCGAGTGAGGAGTCGCGGTGGTGGGTTGGGTTGAAACGGGTTTGGCGGGCGTTGCGGGGCTCGATTTGATACTGACGGACGCTGAGGTGGTGGAGACGGCTTGGGAACGAAGCGGGATTTGGCATGTGAGGGAGGCCTGTGTTTTGTGGCCGGAGGCTTTGGCGGTGGACTCCTATTTAGCCGGGGTGCCGGGGCGGGTGGGGATGGTGGAGAGCATGCTGCGGTTGAATTCCCTGCCCCGGAGTGATCCTTTTTTGGCACCACACGAATCTGCGGCCTACTGCGTTTAAGCTTTGGGAGTTTTGTTCGCTGGTCCTCCGGGAGGAGCCGGACGATTTGCCGAGCCTTTGGAGTGTGGCGGTGCTACATACGCTGGAAGGAGGTCATTTTGACGTCCCGGTTTGGACGCGGTTGGGTGCGGCGCTGTTGATGGGCGCCTCGCATGAGAGCACTGCGGAACGGTTTGTTCTGTTTGTCGGCGCCGCTGGGCAGAGTGGCCTTGGATTGGGTGGGCCCTGGATGGTGGAGTGGGCTGGGGACGTCGAAAGGTTGTTGGCGTGACACTATTGCTGCTGGCGGCGGCGTTGCAGTTGGTGGATCAGTGCGGTTCGGTACCGGATGCGCGGGCGGTGGCGGAGGTTGTTGTTACCGGGGTGATTGAGTCCGACACGCTGGTCCGGCGGGCGGTGCCGATGCGGATGGATTCGCGGGTTTTGTTGCAACTGCGGAGGCTGCGGTTGCGGGTGGAGAATGTCCTGCTTGGCGACGCGGCGCCGGGGCGGAGGGAGGTCCATTACTTCACGTTTTTGCCGGGGCCTGTGGGGAGTGCGCCGTTGGGACGGTGGGCAAAGATGGCGGGGTGCTGCGGACGACTTGCGATGATTGCACACGTTCCATTGCTTCCGGGGCGCACTTGGGGTATCAGGTGGCGCCGGGACGATCTGGTGATTTTGCCGTGGCGGAGTCGCGGTTGACTTTGGGCAGCGGGGCGGGGTGGAATTTGGCGTTTGGTGGTGACGGAGAATGGGGTTGTGCGGGAGGCGGCTTGCACTATGGTTTGGGTTGATGCGCTGGATTATGCGGAGGCGACAGAGGTTTTGGCGGCGGGCTTGTACCGGTGCGCGGAGTTGCCGGCGGGGCATGTTTGCCGGGAGTTGGATTCGGACGGAGCGGCGCGGCGGCCGTAGGGTTTGGGGGGGAGGAGCGCCGCTTGCTGACGCGCGCGGTTCGGTATCGGGGTCATCGGACTGGGGATCAGAGTGTTCCCGGGGTTGGGGCGGGGAGCATCGCGGGAGGGGGACACCCTTCGTTTCGGACAGGGGGGAGACGTCGGACTGGGGATCAGAGTGTCCCCGGGGTTGCCGCGCCTTATTCCAGGCGGCGGAGGGCGGCGCGGATCGTCTCGATGTACTCGTATTCCGAACGCAAGGCCTCGCGGCAAGGCGCACAGCCGTCCAGATGGCGGAGTACCTTCCACATCTCGTCCGCCTTCAGTCGACGCAGGGCGAATTGCTCGAGCAAGTCCACGGCGGGATGCTCTTCGTTTTTCACTGTTAGTTAGTTAGTGGCTCGGCGGGGGGAATACTCTCACTCGGATTATTCCTAGGCGAGAGAGGCGTGATGGCGGATTGGGTTTAAATGCGCGTAGGATGTTGTGATACCGATGCCCGCTCTTTCCGCCGAAGACAATGACCTGACCGAGCTCTACGCTGAGCTGCGGAAGATCGCCGGTTTCCAGATACGACGGGCGGCGCACCACCCGACGCTGCACCCGACGATGCTTGTGCATGAGGCGTGGGTGCGATTGAATGGGGCAAAGTATAAGTCGAAGACGCACTACCTTTCACTCGCCAGCCGGGTGATGCGGAATGTGGTCGTCGACTACATCCGGCGGAAGACTGCCGACCGGCGGGGCGGGGATTGGAAACAGATCACCTTGGAGATGCATGGGCCGACGGCGGTGGCCGGCGAGCCGATGCAGTTCCGGATGGACCAGATTCTGGATGTGGACCGGGCATTGGAACTGTTGGCCGAGAAGGACGAACGCAAGGCAAAAGTCGTCGAGATGCGGTTCTTTGGCGGGATGGAGTTTGAAGAGATTGCCGAGATGCTGGAGGTTTCTGTCGTCACGGTGAGGCGGGATTGGGCGTTTGCGCGGGCATGGCTGGCGAAGAACCTGGGGGCTGATACGTCCGGAGCCGATTTGGCGAGTTAAGCTTGCATGGGCGACTCGGGATTTGAACGGCTGGAGACGTTGTTCCATTCGGCGCTGGCGTTGCCGGTGGGGGAGCGGTCGGCCTTTCTGCGGGTGGAGTGTGGCGACGATGTGGCGTTGCGGGAAGAGGTGGAGGGGTTGCTGGCGGCCGATGGGGGCGTGCTGGATGTTCCGGTGCTGGAACAGCTGGGCGGGGATGATTTGGAGGGGCTGACGGCGGGGCGGTGGCGGATTGGGAAACGGATTGGAGAAGGTGGGTTGGGGGTGGTTTATGAGGCCAGCGAGGACGGGGGGACGCGGCGGGCGGCGATTAAGTTTTTGCGGCCCGGGTTCGATGCGGGTTCGTTCCGGCGCCGGTTTTTGAAAGAACGGCGGATTCTGGGGGAGTTGGAACATCCGCACATTGCCCGGTGGCTGGACGGCGGGGTGGACGAGGCGGGGCGGCCGTATTTGGTAATGGAGTTTGTGGACGGGCAGCCGCTGGACCATTATCTGGCGGAGACGAAGGCTGGGGGAACGGCGCGGCTGGACCTGTTGGGACAGGTTTGTGAGGCGGTGCAGTATCTGCACGGGGCGCTGGTGGCGCATGGGGATTTGAAACCTTCGAACATTCTGGTGGGGGCGGACGGACAGGTAAAGCTGTTGGACTTCGGTGCGGCGAAGCTGATACAGCCGAACGATTCAACGGGGGGCGGGGAGACGACGATGACGCGGGCGTTTTTGACGCCGCACTATGCGAGCCCGGAGCAGAAGATGGGGGAGGGGCCGTCGGTGAGTTCCGATATCTATGCGCTGGGGGTGATTTTGGGGGAGGCCTTTCCGGGGGCGGATCGGGATTTGCTGGCGATCCGGGACCTGTGTTGCCGGGCGGAGGCGCGGGAGCGGTACCGGAGCGCGTTGGAGTTGGGGGAGGACTTGCAGAGGTACCAACGCAGGCAACCGGTGCGGGCGCGGCGGCAGGATCTGTTGTACCGGACGGGGAAGTTTTTGCAGCGGCATGTGGTGGCGGTGGGGCTTTCGGCGGCGGTGATGGCGGGAGCGGGGACGGCGGGGTACTTTCAATGGCGGGAGGTGCAGCGGGACAGAGCCCGGTTGGAACAGATGCGGACGGTGGTGCGGTCCGTGTTACAGAACGGCCAGGGGCAGGTGGTGGACGCGGCGGAGGACCGGCGGGCGATGCGGACGACGATGGAATCGGCGATCCGGGAGGTGGAGGCGTCGGGGGAGAAGGGGATGGAACTGGACGTGGCGGCGGCGTGGCGGCGGGTGGGGGCGGCGCGGCTGGAAGAGGGCAATACGGATGGGGGTGTGGAGGCGCTGCAGAAGGCGCACGACCTGGCGGAGCGGGTTTGGACGGCGAAGAAGGACCCGGCGGCGTTGGAATCGAAGGCGGTGTCGTTGCCGTTGTTGGCGTTGGCGCTGCAGGCGCGGCGGGATAACGACGAATCGATGGCGGTGGCCAAGCGGGCG
>JBIKOG010000110.1:0-24644 GCA_044358225.1 Bryobacteraceae bacterium
CGCCCGGTACGATCCGTTCACCAGAGTATTCCCGTAGATGTCCGTCGTCGGCAACCACGCCAGATCGGCAATCGTATTACGGTTGGTCGCCATGGCGCATCCGCTCAGCGCCGTCGACGTGGGGTACTGCTTATTGTTCGTCTCGTTGTAGGTGTCCGTCTTCACAAACGTCCACGAATTGAACAGCAGGAACGCCGTCGTCCCACTATCCGTTCCGCCGATGCCTCCCACAAGTCCCGCGGGAATGTTTGCCATGTAGCCCGTGCCGCCCACGTTCATGTTGTACCCGGGCGTCCATTCTCGCAACGACGCCAGCGTCGCAAAGCCGCCCGCGCTCTTCTTCTTACCGTTCTTATCCAGACAATTGCTCGTGCTCGCAATACCAGCCGCTGAGCCATCCCAGAAATTCACCGTGATCGTGTTCGGCCGCCCGTCGGTCTCCACCACAATCACATTCAACGCGCCCGGCTGGTTCAACTTATACAACTCGTTGTAAGCCACCATAATCGCTTGCGGCGTCGCAGTACCACCCGCGCAGGCGATTGTGTCCAATTCCCCGTTCACCGTACCGTAACTATTCGTGTACCCCAACGTCGACTGGAAATTCGACGTCGGCTTGCTATGCAAATACACGTTGTCGGCAAAGGACACCGCGCCAATCTTATCCCGCCCCGCCGAAAACTGCCCTGTAAACGTCTTCGCCGCCGAAATCAGCGAACCGCACGAACCGCCCATCGAGCCCGACCGGTCCAACACCAGCATCGCGTTCACATCCCGCCGCGAGGCGTGCCCGATCGCCGTTACCGACGTCGCATCCACGCCCAGATACTTCATGAAAAACGTCGGAATTTGCGACGAAGCCATCACGTCCACATGCCGCAGGTTCGGGTTGACGGAATCGTCATACACCCGGACATGGGTATCCGACGTCGTCATCTGCGTGTTCCGCGACATCCAGTTCCCCGCCGGATAGTTCGCGTAAAACCAGTTCACAGCGTTCTGCTTCGCGCTGTCGGACTGCGCCGCGGTCGTCTGCCCCAGGTTCAACGCCCGCGCCGCCGCCAGCGACGCCCCGTCCACAGACGCCTGCATCCTCGCCTTCACCACATACAGAAAGCCCGCATCCACAGCCAGTCCCACTAAGGGAACCAGAAAAACCAACGACGAAACAGCGATCATCAACGCCGTTCCGCCCTCCCGGTGCTTATGCCGCAAGGTTGACTTCATGTCGTTACTCCCTAGAAAAAGAACCTGGCGTAGACGCCGCCACTCTGGAACATCCCGGCACTTGCCAGCGGGGTTTCAAAAAACCCTTCCGCCACGTACAGCAGCTGGCCATCCTTCAACGGCTGCTGCCCGTTGGAGGTCGTCTGCCACAGCGAAACCATCGCCGCGTGGGCGCCGGTTCCCAACTTCGCGGGCGCGGAAGTCACCGGGTTGGACACGGCTCCCGTGTTCGAAATCGTCGCCCCGGTCGGATCCCCCACAAAACTCGGGTGCGCCGTCGCCACGGTGCTACTGCCGAAACTCACCCGCTTCTGGAAAACAAAACTGTTCCGGTTAGTACAATTCGTCGCTCCCACTGCCACGCAGTTCGGATCCGTGTTCGACCCGACATACATGATCTGCGAGATATAGATGATTGCGTTTCCAGCGGTCCCGCGATTGGACGCCGTATTCCCGGAAAAGGACGGAAACTGGAGCCCCAACCCAGTCGACATCTTTTGCGCCAACTGCTGATAGGGATAGGTGGAAAAGTCCGCGCCGTGGATCGAAAGATTCGCCAGACTCCGCACCAGATTATTCGCCTGAATGCTAACAATCAGATTCATGCCCGTGGAAAACATCCCCATGATGAGCGGCATAAACAGAAGAGCCACGAAGGCGAACTCAACAATCTCCTGCCCTCCCTGCGTTCGGCGCCGCCGTTCGGATACCTTCATCATGCCCCCCTCTCGTCGCGTCATCCTACCTCGCCACACTATTGACGCCGATTGGATAGCCGCCAAGAATGTCGGCCGACGTCAATTGCAGCGTCAGCGGGGATCGGTTTCCAAAAATCGGAATCCCAGCGCCAAATCCACCGCTCAATGGCGCAAGCCACGCAAACGACACATTCTTAACCGACACCACCACCACATTCCCGGGCAGGTTGCCGCCGCTGCCATACGGTGTCGTCAGATTCGTTGGCGCATAGTAGTCCACGAAAATGTGCTGCGGACTGTCCGTCGTCCGCACTAACCCCATCGAGTACTGCTGCACCATGTTCTTGATCGACGCATCCTGCCCAAATCCCGCCTGCGTCTGGAACGTGACCGCATACCGCGTCGCCTCGCGAACCGCGTTTTGCAGCGTCGCCCAGCGGAACATCATCAGTCCGAAATCGGTCATTGCGAATACCAACGCGAACGTCGGCAAAAACGTAAATGCCGACTCGATAATTACATTGCCGCCGGATCTCCGCCTCCGCCGTTCTGATACTGCGATTGTCGATGCCATTGCGCTATACCTCGGGTTGCTGCTACGGACGAAACTCCACACACACCGATACGCGGAGATATTCCGCTTCCCCGCAAAGGCGAAGTGGACTATTTCCCCGATATCAGGGTAGATACTAAAGATCTTTCTGGTAATAGAGTACGAACATAAAACGGCTTCAACAACCGGGCAAATACCTTAGTTTGGGACTAAGTAACACCGGGCAAGCAGGGGTACCCGGAGCTACGGTTGCTCTAACGGAATCGAGATCCGAATCGGAATGCCTGTTCCGCTGATGCCCGCCATCATCGGAGTAAACGACTTATACCGGAATCCGGACACCGTGATCCCCACTCGTTGATCCGCTGTATTCTGATCCGAAAACGTAACGGTGATGTTATCACTCGTCAGTCCGTAGAACGATCGGGCATCTTCCGGCCGCGTCGTCCTCCCGTACAAAATCAGGTTCTTCACCGTAGTCGCGTTGCAGCAACTCACCGCCGTCGCCCGCGCGGCGAACCGCACCCGCTCGACGATCCCCTGGTGGATCATCAGGATCTGCGCCAGGTCAATCGCCCCAATGAACAGGGAGATGAAAACAACCAACGTCAACGCGCCTTCCAACATCGCGCTGCCCCGCTGGGTCTTCCGTCGTAAGGAAATGTTATGGCGCATAGACACCTACAAAAGAGAAACTCGCTGCCGGCTTGCTAATCGAAAAGGTCCGCAAAAACGCGTCCAGCGTGTAGTTCTGAATCGAAACCGTCATCATCCCTGGCACGCCCGAAACATAGGTCACCTGTAGGTTCACATTGGCTGTCGTCAGGGAGGGAACGATCGGCACCGTGCCGCCCCCCGGATTCCCATAAACAACCACGTTCTTCACGGAGTTCGAAAACGCCGTCGATGGCGTCGCCGACGACGAGTCATACGTCTTGAACGCCGCGTAGCGCGCTCCCTGCCGCACCGCGTTCTGCAGTTCGTTATACAGGAAGAAGGCGTAGCCGAACTGGAAAGTGCCCGTAAGCACCGGAAACAGGAAGCTAAAGGCGAGCGCGAACTCGATCAACGCGTTCCCACTCTGCCGCTTCCGCCGCAATCGAGTGACTGGGAAATTCATACAATTAACCTCGCTACAAACGCCCCGCCGCCATTGCTGCCCACATTCACCGCGCACCGGTGCGAACTGCCCTGCAACCAACACCCGACATACTCGGCGCACCAGGACTGGTTGCCGCCGTTCCCGTAGTCCCCTGTCCGCGTCAACAGAAAGGCGCCAATGCTTACAATCCGGTTGTTGCTGCCCAACGGCGTTCCGCCGTCATTGATCGGCGCCGCGATAATCCGCCGCCCGTTGCCCGTATAGCTGCTGTACGTAGTCGACGACGTATCGGTGTCCTGGTTAATCCGCTCGTGCAGGCTCTCCAACTGGCTCTGCTTCGCCCCACCGGTCATGTCCACCAAATCGCCAACCGAGCGGAAGATCGATTGCACATCATCGATGATGGTCGCCCGGATCAGGCTCGCGCTTGTGTCTTCGATGTAGCCGCGCTCGGACCCGCCCGCCGCCGTCGCCACCGCCACCATCGCGTTGGAATTGTCCCCCTGGCAGACATTCGCGCCGTTCCCGTTCCCGAACTTCGGGTTCGACGGCCACCGCAATGTGTACTGCTTACCCGTCTCCAGCCCGAAGTCCGGCCCCACCAGGTCGTGCGCATACGGCGAGAACGGAAACAGCCCCTGTCCAAACGTCGTCTTCGGCACCTGCCCGGCCACCGCCGAAGCAACAACGTTCGTCTGCGATTTGGACACCGCCAACGACATGAAGTAAATCGGGACTGCTACGGTGGCGTTCACCCGCGCAAACGAGAACCCAGCCGGATTCCCCGGATTCGTCGACCATCCGCCCGTCGAGGACTGCGAGTACTCGACCGTTGTCCCCGTGAAACCCGCCGTCCCAAACGTGTTCCGGTTCGGATTGCTCGCCACCGCCGCATTCGCCCGCGTGATCCCGGCGCTGGTTCCATCCAGCTCCAGGACCGCCGCCAGCGCCGCCGAATCGGCAAACGTCTGCGCTTCCCCCTTCACAATGTACATCCGGCCCAGATCCACGGCCAGACCCACTGCCCCCATCAAAACAACGGTGGCGGCGCCGACACTGAGAAGAACATAGCCCCGCCTTTGCGAACGTTTTGTCGCCATAACACTGCTCCTTGGGTGAGATTGCTTGGTATCAATGTACTAGTACCAGCGATCGAGTACTATTCGGAGTCAACATTAGGGCTACGTAGAAACACCCTCGAATACTTAGGCGGCGAGGGCCTTAGACCATGTACATACCACCATTGATTTCAATGGTTTGGCCAATAATGTACGCCGCGCCATCAGATAGCAAAAATTGAATACAATCGGCAATCTCTTCATTCGTCCCCAGTTTCCCGGCGGGCGTTTGGGCAATCACGCCGTCCAGCATCTGGCGCGAGGAGTACTTCTCGTGGAAGTAGTTGTCTACCGTCCCCGGGCTGACCGCGTTCACACGGATCCCCTGCGGCGCCAGTTCCTTGGCCATTCCTTTGGTGATGCAGGCCACGGCTGCCTTGGAGGCGGCGTAGATCGTCGCGCCCGGTCCGCCACCATTCCGCGCCGCGATCGAACTCAGGTTGATGATCGCCCCGCCACCGGCCGCGGCCATCGCCGGAGCCACCGCCTGCGAAATGAAATAAACACTCTTGGCGTTCAGGTTCATCACCTCGTCCCACAGGTCGCTGGTGAACTCGGGCATTTTCGCGCGCTTCACCAGATGGCCGGCGTTGTTGATGAGGATCTGCGCCCCCGGCGCCTTGTCGTGCAGCGCCAGAATGAAGCCGGCGATCCCTTCCTGGGTTCCCAGATCGGCGCCAATGAGAACCACTTCGGCGCCCATCGCCTCCAGCTCCGTGGCCAGCGCTTCGGCGCCCTCCCGATAGGAGTGGTAGTGCACCACGATGCGCTTGGCGCCTTCGCGCGCGAGCATTTTGCAGGTCGCCGCGCCGATACCGCGCGATGCGCCCGTTACGATTGCCGTCTTGCCGATAATTCCGTTTGCCATGGTTGAGTTCCTATTCTATGCCAGCGCCAAGGGGCGAAGCGGTGCGCCAGTCCCACCGCGGAGCTTCAGCGGCGCGGCGACGAAGAGAAACTCGTACACACGGTCCCGCGCCAGCGCCTCCAGGTCCAAAGCCTCGATGATATGGATGCCGCTCTCAAAGAGCAGGTGGATATGCACCGGCATGTCGTGCGCCGGTACCCGTTCAAAGGCCACCGTGTCCGAGCCGGCGGCAAAGATGCCATGCCCGCTCAGCCAGCGGGCGCCATCGAGGTCCGGGCCAGGGCCGGCCGGGGCGCCGCGCACGGCGTTGATGTAGCGCGTCGAGTCCTCCCAATACTGGGCCCAGCCGGTGCGAATCAGCACCACGTCGCCGGCCCCGATCACAGTCCCCTGCCCCGCGGCGATCGCCGCTAGCCGCTCCCCGTCGAGCGCCACGTCCTCCGCCAGCGGGCCATCCGGACCCGCCGCGTCGAGCAGTACCCCGCGCCGCACGATGGGGGCGATCTGTTCGGCCGTATGCACGGCCAACCCGCCGGCATAACTCTGCACCTCGGCCGCCACGTGGCCACCATGCAGCAGGCCCCCGCACGAAAAATGGCCAAAGCCATCGATGTGCGTGCCCACGTGGCTGCCCAGCGCGATCGCGTCGGCGGCCGAACTGTGGCCGGCCGGCGAGTGCATATCGCCATGCTTCTTGGTCATCGAAAACAAGTACGGGGGATGCGACGGGTGGTGCGGCATCCCCACGTAATACGGCTGGGCAAGGTCATAAACACGGGCGTCGCGGGCCAGATTAAGCAGTTCCACGACGCCAGTGTATCAGTGCGCCTGCTGGTTTCCCTTGTCCAGATTGCCGCTCACCGTCAACACGGTCGCGCCCAGGTTGTTCTTGATCACAATCTGCGCCCGGTCGTTCTTTCCCGGCTCGCCCGCATCGGTGAACACCCACGTGGCGGTGGCCCCGGACACCCCGTTCAGGCGACCCGTTCCGGCCCCCGTGTAGGTGTCAAACGCGGTCTTCGGTTGCTGCGGCTGGATGGCCGGATCGTCGGTGCAAACAGCCGAGGAGAGCGACTCCAAATGGAAGGAGTTGCCCTTCCAGTTCACCTCCAGGTTATTGGGCTTTGCCGCCGCATCGCAGCGCAAGGTGAATCCGTGGGTGACGCGCTCCTTGCCGCTGGTGAAGACGCTGCCGCCGCCCGTCATCCGTCCGCCGGTGCACGGGGTGAAGGTGAAGGCCGGAAGGGGCGTGTCCTCGACGAAGCGCGGAATAGAGGCGGTGGCATCGGCGGAAAGGACCGCCGTAAGCGGAGCCAGCGCGCCGGAAACGGTCACCGGCCCCAGCCCCACCGGCGGCGTATCGTAGGCCACATAAATGGGTGCCGAAACAGTTTCGTTCACGAAAGGATCGGCACGCAGGATCTCGTAGACCAGCGTGGCCACTCCCCCGCTCGACACCGGGACCGGCGCGATCCCGAAGCTGTTGGCGGCGACAGGAGTAAAGGCGCCTTCTCCCTCCGCGGTCGCCGTCACCAACCGGGCCACCAGTTGACCGCTGGTCACCACGGCGCGGGCGAATAGCTTCACCCCCGTGGGCACTCCGGCAAACCGGGCCCGCAGACGCGTCCCCTGGTCGGCCAGCCCGGCGACACCCAGATTACCCCGGTTCACAATCGTCGGGAAAGATGGGTCATAGAAGCCCGTCTCGGCGTCCCAGATAGAGGGAGGCAGGTTCTGCGCGACGGGGGACGGCGAGGTGTTCGCGTCAACATAGCCAGCGATCGACCGCGGCTGGAAAGCTCGCACAAACCCCTCGGCGAAGGTCACCGAGAACTGCGGCACGCCATTGGCCGCCGGACTGCCGGCCAGCGCGGCGTTCTCCGGGACACACTGGGAAAACGCGGGGTTCGTGCTCACGCCAAAGGTCAGCCCGTTGCCGATGACGCCCACCAGCGATTGCGGGTTGTTGATCGGAACCGAAACGGTGCCGGTGATGGCCACGAAGGCATAGAGCGGCGTGGGAGGGACCATGAGCGGCCCGAGTCCGCTGGCGTTCAGCCGTACGTTGGAGACGCGAAAGCTGCGCTTGTTCCCCAAGCCCGGCGGGTCCACGGGAACGCCCAGAAACACCACGGAATTCAATCCGGTTTGCCGCGCCTGAAAAATGTTTGGGCGGCCCGGGCTGCCGTCGTAGACGCCCACGCCGGTGCCGGTGCCGGTGGTGGAGCAGACGCCGGTGGTGGGCGTGTCGCAAACCAGGCGAACCGGGTTTGCGGGCAAGCCCGGTTCGTCCAACTGCAGCAGGACCTCCGAGAACCCGGTTGCCAGAACCCGTGAGGTGACGTCGGTGTTATAAAAGACCTGGATATTAGCCTGCGGCACGGGCGCGCCCGCCGCCGTCGGCGTTCCGCCGGTGCATTCGATCACCACATCGCTGGGCCGCTCGGTGACGCCCTCGATGCGCACGATCGGCGGCGCCGCCGGGACGTTGCAAACCAGGGAATTCACCTGCTGCCCCCATGCCATCCCGGCGAACAACAAGAGCCCTGCGTACTGGATTCTGATCTTCATTTCGTTCTTCTCCATATATAACTGCGCAGCCGGGAGCGGAACGGGGCCAAAAAGAAACGGGCCACCCGAAGGTGGCCCGCTTTTCCTGGTTTTGCTGAAGAGAAGAACTACTCGACGATCGTCTCGTCCGGAGCGCCTTCGGTTTCCGAAAGCCCGCCGGCGTAGAACGTCCGCGCCGTATCTTCGTAGTCCGACATCGAGTCGTTGAAGGAGATCTCGACCTCGGGCTGGGGCTCCTCTTCCGGAACGCCTTCGCCCGCGATCCGCACACCACGGTAGTAATCCATGCCGGTACCGGCCGGGATCAGACGACCCATGATGACGTTTTCCTTCAGGCCGCGCAGGCCGTCGCGCTTGGAGTTGATGGCGGCTTCGGTCAGCACGCGCGTCGTCTCCTGGAAGCTGGCGGCGGAGATGAACGAATCGGTGGAAAGCGAAGCCTTCGTGATACCCAACAGGATCGGCCGCGCATGCGAACGGCGCCCGCCCTTGT
Source organism: Bryobacteraceae bacterium (assembly GCA_044358225.1). Taxonomy (GTDB): domain Bacteria; phylum Acidobacteriota; class Terriglobia; order Bryobacterales; family Bryobacteraceae. Next base: position 8,631 of record JBIKOG010000110.1, read on the forward strand.
CGTTGGTCTTCTCGTTCTCTTCCTTGAACTTGAAGCGGTCGACCACTTCCTCGGGGAGGAAGTCGGTGTCGCCGATGTCTTCGACTTTCAACCAGCGCAACATCTGGCGAACAATGACTTCCAGATGCTTGTCGTTGATGTTCACACCCTGCAACCGGTAGACTTCCTGGACTTCGTTGACGAGGTACTTCTGCAGTTCCTTCTCGCCACGAACCTTCAGAATGTCGTGCGGATCGATGGGGCCATCCATCAACTGGTCGCCGGCCTCGACGCGCTCGCCTTCCTGTACGTTGATGTGAGCGCCGCGCGGGATGGCGTATTCACGCTCCTGCCCGTCGTCACCGGTAACGTAGATTTTGCGAGAGGTCTTGGTGATTTCGCCGAAACGAACGACACCGTTGATTTCAGCGATCTGAGCTGGGTCACGCGGCTTGCGGGCTTCGAACAATTCGACCACGCGGGGGAGACCACCGGTGATGTCCTTGGTTTTCGAAGTCGCGCGCGGGATCTTGGCCAGCACGTCGGCGGCGTGTACCGTGTCGCCATCGCGCACCATGATGTGAGCGTGGGTCGGCATGAGGTACCGCTTTTCGTCGTGCTTGGTGCCGCCTTCCGGCCGGATGATGATCGTGGGAACCTTCTTGCCGTCGAGCGAGTCGATGATGACCAGCTGCGAGAGGCCCGAAACTTCGTCCACCTGCTCCTGCACGGTGATGCCTTCGTCGATGTCCTTGAAGTGCACCTTACCGCTGATTTCGGTGAGGATGGAGAACGAGTACGGATCCCATTCAACCATCACGTCGCCGGCCCCGATTGCCTGGCCGTCCAGGAACTTAATCTTGGCGCCGTAGACAACCTGGTAGCGTTCTTTTTCGCGGTTCTTTTCGTCGACGACGGCGATGATACCGTTGCGGTTCATGACGATGTTCTCGCCCGAAGCCGTCTTCACGGTGTTGATGCCGATGTGCTTGATGAAACCAGCGCCCTTGGACTCCTGCGTGTTCTGTTCCGACGCGCGCGTTGCCGCGCCGCCGATGTGGAACGTACGCATGGTGAGCTGGGTACCAGGTTCACCGATCGACTGGGCGGCGATGACGCCGACCGCTTCACCACGTTCCACCATCCGGCCGGTGGCCAGATTGCGGCCGTAGCAGAGCTGGCAGACGCCGCGGCGGCTTTCGCAGGTCAGCACCGAGCGGATCTTGACGCGCTCGATACCGGCTGCTTGAATCGCCGTCGCCAGGTCTTCGGTGATCAGCTTGTTCACACCGACGATCTTCATGCCCTCGAAGTCCAGCTGGTCTTCGAGAACCACGCGGCCGACGATACGGTCGCGCAACGGCTCGATGACTTCGCCGGCTTCAACGATCGGCTCCACATAGATGCCTTCGCCGGTGCCGCAATCGTGTTCGCTGATGATGACATCCTGCGCCACGTCGACCAGACGGCGGGTCAGGTAACCCGAGTCGGCCGTCTTCAAAGCGGTGTCGGCCAAACCCTTACGGGCGCCGTGCGTCGAGATGAAGTACTGCAACACGTTCAGGCCTTCGCGGAAGTTGGCCGTGATGGGGGTTTCGATGATCTCGCCAGAGGGCTTGGCCATCAAACCGCGCATACCGGACAGCTGGCGAATCTGCTGTTTCGAACCGCGAGCGCCCGAGTCGGCCATGATGTAGATGGGGTTGAGGTAGCGGCCCGTACGGTCGTCCTCTTCCATCTTTTTGAACATCTTGTCGGAGACTTCTTCGGTAACGCGGGTCCAGATTTCGATGATCTTGTTGTAGCGTTCGCCCTGGGTGATGGCACCCGACTGGTACTGGCTTTGGACTTCGATAACAGCCTTTTCGGCGTCCTTGACCATCTGCGCCTTCTGCTCGGGCACAACCATGTCGTCGATGCCGATGGAGATCCCGGCGCGCGTGGCGTACATGAAGCCCAGCGCCTTGATGTCATCGAGCATTTTGACCGTGGTCTGCAAGCCGAACTTCAGGTAGCAGTACTGCACCAGCTGCGTGAGGCCCTTCTTCTTCAACAGGCCGTTGACGAACGGCATGTCGTCGGGAAGGACGTCATTCAGAATGACGCGGCCGACCGTCGTGTCCATGTCCTGCTTGTTGTACTCCACCGCTTCGGAGTGCATCAGGTTCTGGCCGTCTTTCGACGTGGTCAGATCGAGCACCTTACCGGTGTAGCGCAACTTGATGGGGGTGAGCGTTTCCACTTCGCCCATTTCGAGCGCGATGAGAACGTCGTCCATGGAGGCGAACTTCTTGCCTTCGCCCTTGGAACCGACACGCGATTTGGTGAGGTAGTAGAGGCCGAGCACCATGTCCTGCGACGGGATCGCGATGGGCGAACCGTGCGCGGGGGACAGGATGTTGTTCGAGGCCAGCATCAACGTGGAGGCTTCGATCTGCGATTCCGGCGACAGCGGAATGTGGACCGCCATCTGGTCACCGTCGAAGTCAGCGTTGAACGCGGTACAAACCAGCGGATGGAGCTTGATGGCCTTGCCTTCGACCAGCACCGGTTCAAAGGCCTGAATGCCTAAGCGGTGAAGGGTCGGGGCGCGGTTGAGAAGGATCGGATGGTCGCGAATGACTTCTTCCAAGATGTCCCAAACGACCGGATCCTGCTGTTCCACCAGTTCTTTGGCCTGCTTGATCGTGGTGCAATGCCCACGCTGTTCCAGGCGGTGGTAGATGAACGGCTTGAAGAGTTCGAGCGCCATCTTCTTGGGAAGACCGCACTGGTGCAACTTCAATTCCGGACCGACCACGATGACCGAACGGCCCGAGTAGTCGACGCGCTTGCCGAGCAGGTTCTGCCGGAAGCGGCCCTGCTTGCCCTTGAGGGCATCGGAGAGCGACTTGAGCGGACGGTTGTTGGCGCCGCGCAACACACGGCCACGACGGCCGTTGTCGAACAGAGCGTCGACGGCTTCCTGCAACATGCGCTTTTCATTGCGGACAATGACGTCGGGCGCGTGCAGTTCCATCAGCTTCTTCAACCGGTTGTTGCGGTTGATGACGCGGCGGTAGAGGTCGTTCAGATCGGAGGTCGCAAAGCGGCCGCCGTCGAGCGGGACCAGCGGGCGCAGTTCCGGCGGGATGACCGGGATGACATCGAGAATCATCCACTCCGGATTGTTGGCCGACTTGCGGAAGCTCTCCACCACGCGCAGGCGCTTGGCGAATTTCAGCTTCTTCTGCTGCGAGACTTCCGTCTTCATCTTCTCCCGGATTTCGAGAGAGAGCTTTTCGGTCTGGACCTTCTTCAGCAGTTCCTTGATGCCTTCGGCGCCCATCATGGCGATGAAGCGGCCGTGGGCTTCCTGGTCCAACTGGCGCTTGCGCTCGTCGGTGATGACGTCGCCTTCTTTAATGCCATCCACATCGCCGGCATCGACGATGACGAAAGCTTCAAAGTACAGGACGCGTTCCAACTCGCGGAGCGTGATATCGAGCAGGTAGCCGATACGCGAAGGCAGGCCCTTGAAGAACCACACGTGCGAGCAGGGGCTGGCCAGTTCGATGTGGCCGAGCCGTTCGCGACGGACGCGGGACAGGGTGACTTCCACACCGCACTTGTCGCAGATCACGCCGCGGTGCTTCATGCGCTTGTACTTGCCGCAGAGGCACTCCCAGTCAGCGATCGGCCCAAAGATGCGGGCGCAGAAGAGCCCGTCACGCTCCGGCTTGAAGGTGCGGTAGTTGATGGTTTCGGGTTTTGTTACTTCTCCGTGGGACCAGTTTCTGATCTTATTCGGAGAGGCCAGACTAATGCGGATGGAATCAAAGTCCGCAATCAGATTCGCGCGTTCGTAGGGGGAAGAGCGGTACATTGGCGATTATTCTCCTTATCAGAATCAGTCAGCAGCGGCAGCGGTTTCCGGGACGGGATCGACCTGCGACTTGAGCAGTTCCACATCCAGGCACAACGCCTGCAATTCACGGATCAGCACGTTAAACGATTCCGGCACGCCCGGTTCAGCGGCGGCTTCGCCCTTGACGATGGCCTCGTAGATCTTGGCGCGGCCGTAGACGTCGTCGGACTTGGCAGTGAGAAGCTCCTGGAGAGTGTACGCCGCGCCGTAGGCTTCCAGCGCCCAGACTTCCATTTCCCCGAAGCGCTGGCCACCGAACTGCGCCTTGCCGCCCAGCGGCTGCTGGGTGATGAGCGAGTACGGTCCAATGGAGCGCGCGTGGATCTTGTCGTCAACCAAGTGCGAGAGCTTGAGCATGTAAATGCAGCCCACCGTCACCGGCTGTTCGAACTTGTTCCCCGTCATACCGTCGAGCAGGTTGACCTTACCCGAGGCAGGCAGACCGGCTTCGGCCAGCTGCGTCTTGATGTCGGCTTCGTGGGCGCCGTCAAAGACTGGAGTGGCAAAGTGGCGGTTCAGCTTCATGCCGGCCCAGCCCAAGTGCGTTTCCAGAATCTGTCCGACGTTCATACGGGAAGGCACACCGAGCGGATTCAGGATGATCTCCACCGGCTGCCCGTCGGGCAGGTACGGCAAGTCTTCTTCCGGAACGATACGCGAGATGACACCCTTGTTACCGTGACGGCCGGCCATCTTGTCGCCCACCGAAAGCTTGCGCTTCATCGCCACGTAGCACTTGACGGTCTTGATGACGCCGGGGGGCAGTTCATCACCCTTCTTGAGCTTGGCGATCTTTTCTTCGGTGATCTTCTCGAGGACGGCGATCTGGCGCGAGGTCATTTCCTCGATTTCGTCGATCAGCTCGTTCAAATGCGGGTCGCGATCCTTGAGACGCATGCGCTTCAGGTCGCGCGAGCGCATCTTCTCCAGGATGTCGCGGGAGAGCGTGGTGTCTTTGGCCACCAGCTTCTTGTTGGTCTTTTCGTCGTGCAGGTCGGCGAGAACCATCTGGCCGTCGAGGAGTTTCGACAGGCGCTTGGCGCGTTCGTCACCCAGGATGCGCTTTTCGTCATCCAGGTTGCGATGCAACCGCGCGATGTTCTCTTCGAGAATCTGCTTGGAACGTTCGTCGAGTTCGGTGCCTTTGCGGGAGAAGATCTTACAATCCACCACCACGCCTTCAATGCCCGGGGGGCAGTAGAAGCTGGCATCCTTCACGTCGCCGGCCTTTTCGCCGAAGATGGCCCGGAGCAACTTCTCTTCCGGCGTCAACTGCGTTTCGCCCTTGGGCGTCACTTTGCCGATGAGAATGTCGCCCGGCTTCACCGTGGCGCCGATGCGGATAACACCGGATTCGTCCAGATTGCGCAGAGCGCCTTCGGGCACGTTCGGGATATCGCGCGTGATTTCTTCCGGTCCCAGCTTCGTGTCGCGCGCCTCGACTTCAAACTCCTCGATATGGACCGAGGTGTAGTAGTCTTCCTTCACCAGCTTTTCGCTGATGATGATGGCGTCTTCGAAGTTGTACCCGCGCCAGGGCATGAAGGCCACCAGCACGTTGCGGCCGAGAGCGAGTTCGCCCATCTCGGTGCAAGGGCCGTCGGCCAACACGTCACCCTTCTTCACCCGCAGGCCCACCTTGACGATCGGCTTCTGGGTGATACAGGTGTTCTGGTTGGAGCGTTTGAACTTGGTGAGCGTGTAGATGTCGGCGCCGACCTCGCGCGACATCTGCCCTTCGTGGGCGCCCGAACCGTCGACGCGGACGATGATGCGCTCGGAGTCAACCGAGTCCACCACGCCGGCGCGTTTGCAGATGACCACGGCGCCGGAATCGCGCGCAGTGACCTTCTCCATGCCGGTGCCGACGAACGGCGCTTCGGCGCGCAACAGCGGCACGGCCTGCCGTTGCATGTTCGAACCCATGAGCGCGCGGTTGGCGTCATCGTTTTCGAGGAACGGGATGAGCGAGGCGGCCACCGAGACCAGCTGTTTCGGACTGACGTCCATGTACTGGATCTCGGAGCGCTGCGTCAGCGAGAAGTTCCCGGCCTGACGCGCGTTGACCAGATCGTCGACAATGAAGCCTTTTTCGTCGAGGACGATGTTGGCCTGGGCGACGACGTACTTATCTTCTTCCCACGCCGAGAGATAGTCGCTGTGGGCTTCAATTTCGGCGGGCGATTTGCCGGTGGGCAGTCCGGAGATGTACTTGTCGTACTCGTCGCGGAGGATGACCTGACCGACCTTGTATTCGGTGCCGCCCGGGTTGAGGATGCGGACTTCGTCGATCACCACGCCGTCGACCACGCGACGGTAGGGGCTCTCGATGAAGCCGAACTCATTGATGCGGGCAAAGCAGGAGAGCGAGGAGATGAGACCGATGTTCGGGCCTTCCGGCGTTTCAATCGGGCAGATACGGCCGTAGTGCGTGGTGTGGACGTCGCGGACTTCGAAGCCGGCGCGTTCGCGAGAGAGACCACCCGGTCCAAGGGCCGACAGGCGGCGCTTGTGGGTGATTTCCGACAGCGGGTTCGTCTGATCCATGAACTGCGACAGCTGCGAAGAACCGAAGAACTCGCGGATGGCGGCCATGACGGGCTTGGCGTTCACCAGGTCGTGCGGCATGGCCGTCGAGATTTCCTGGCTCACCGACATCTTTTCCTTGATCGCCCGTTCCATACGGACCAAGCCGATGCGGAACTGGTTTTCGAGCAGTTCGCCCACCGCGCGGACGCGGCGGTTGCCCAAGTGATCGATGTCGTCGACCGCGCCAATACCGCGGCGCAGACGGAACAAGTAGAGGATTGTGTCGACGAAGTCCTTTTCATCAAGCGTGCGCTTGTCGAGCGGGGTGGCGCCCGAGTTGTCGTACAGCTTGATGTTGAACTTCATGCGGCCGACGCGGGAGAAGTCGTACTTCCGGGCGTCGAAGAACATGCCCTGGAAGAGCTGCGTGGCGGTGTCGCGGGTGGGCGGGTCGCCCGGCCGGAGCTTGCGGTAGATTTCGAGCAGCGCTTCGTCCTGGGACTTCACGGCATCTTTGTCGAGCGTCTTCGAGAGCACGTTGCCGGCTTCGTCGCGTTCGGGGAAGAAGATGTCGATGTTCTCGATGCCGGCGTCGAAGAAGCGGCCGAGGGCGGCCGGGGTGACTTCGCGGTTGGCTTCGAGCAGAATTTCGCCGGTCTCCATGTCGATGATGTCGGCAATGGCGGCGGCACCTTCGAGGTCGTTGGCGGACACTTCGAAGCGTTCGATCTTGTGCTTGTAGATTTCGTTCAACAAGCGCGAGGTGACCTTCTTGCCGGAGGCGACGACGACGTCGCCGGCCTTGGTCTGGATGGCGTGCGTCAACTTGATGTCGCGCAACGCGCCCTTGCCCGGGCCGCCCTGCTGGGCGACGTTCCAGAAGATCTTGCTGTCCTTGCCGAGCGTGATGCGCGTCAGCGTGTCGGTGTAGAACGTACGGAGGATCTGCTCGTCGCTCTTCAAGCCCATGGCGCGGAGGAACACCGTGCCGTAGAACTTGCGCTTGCGATCGATGCGGACATAGAGCAGGTTCTTCGAGTCGTATTCGAACTCAACCCACGAGCCGCGGTACGGAATGATCTTGCCGAGGAAGTAGCCCTGCGCGGCCACCTTTTCAAAGAAGACGCCGGGGGAACGGTGCAGCTGGCTGACGATAACGCGCTCAGTCCCGTTGATGATGAAGGTGCCGTTCTGCGTCATCAACGGCACTTCGCCGAAGAAGACTTCCTGTTCCTTGATGTCGCGGACGGTCTTGGCGCCGGTGTCCGGATCCTTGTCGTAAACCGTCAGGCGAATGGTCACCTTGAGCGGAGCCGCGTAGGTCATGCCGCGTTCTTCGCACTCAGGGACGTCGTACTTCAACTGCAGGCCGACCGGGTCGCCGCAGCGGTTGCAGAAGGTCACAACGTTCTTATTGAACGTGCCGCACTTGCCGCAAAGGATGTCGCCGGGGTGAAACGGATCGGTCTTGATCATCGCGCCGCACTGGCGGCAGGTGGAACGCAGGTTGTGCAACCCTTTCAGGTTGCCGCACTTGCACTCCCAGTAACCGATCGAGTAATCGACGAAATCCAGCTGGGCCAGGCCGCGGAAATCGGTGATCGGGAAAACGCTGGTGAACACAGACTGCAGACCCGCGTCATCGCGTTCCTGCGGCAGCATGTCCATTTGCAGAAAGCGCTCGTAACTCTGCTTTTGGACTTCGATCAGATTCGGGATCGGAACGGATGTTTTGATCTTGGAGAAATCAACGCGTTCACGAACCGAAACGTTGGCAGCATTGCTCATGTTCCACTCCTAGGTTGAACAGGACCCGCGGCAGCAACCGCGGGGTGTAAGGGCAGCCAAGGCAGGGGCCTTGGGGTCGGGTGGCGATCTGGGGCGGGATCGCGGGAGAAACCCCGTAGGGATGAAGGCGGTGGCAGCATCAGCTGTTCAGTCCTGCGGCCGTGTACGCACTAACCGGCCGAGGGGTCATCACAGTGAAGAAGACACGGAAATTCCGGAACAAAGGACGGAGATAAGAGGAAATATCGGAAGGCGGGATCTTGGCCACACAGAAGGTGGACGAGGACAGGCAGGGGGATCCCTCCCCTAGGGCCAGCGGTGAACTGGCTGAAAGAAGATTGTAATAACGGGTCACTAGGCAGATTCCCGGTCCGACTCCGGGTAATCCCAATCGTAACAAACGGATAAGGGCCTCGTCAAACGGGGATACCGTTGGCTCAGAAACAGACCAAGGCTGCCTACGGCTAAGCCGCAGGCAGCCCGGCGATTATTGTTTTGAAAAAGTAAGCTTGCGGGGTCGCAAACTACTTCACTTCGACGGAGGCGCCCGCTTCGGTGAACTTCTTCTTGATGGTCTCGGCTTCTTCCTTCGAGATGCCTTCCTTCACGGTCTTCGGCGCGCCGTCGACCAGGTCCTTGGCTTCTTTCAGGCCGAGGCTGGTGAGTTCGCGGACCACTTTGATCACGTTGATCTTGTTGGCGCCGGCGGCGGTGAGAACAACCGTGAATTCGGTCTTCTCTTCAACAACCGGAGCGGCAGCGGCGGCGCCGGCCGGTGCGGCGGCAACGGCGGCAGCAGCGGCGGAGACGCCCAGCTTTTCTTCCAGCAGCTTAACGAGCTGGGACGCTTCGAGCAGCGTCAGCCCTTGAATCTGTTCAGCAATAACGTTGATGTCGGCCATGGTGATGGTAACTCCTGATTCGTAATCTTGTCGCTTGTACTACTTGCCCTAGACGGGCTTCCCGTCAAAAACCGCTATACGGGAAGCGAAACTTTTGCAATGGGGTCGATTCGGGGGAATCAGCCCTGGAACTTGTTCTCTTTGACGCCCTGATCCACAACGACAGCCAGATTGCGGCCGACGCCGTTCATCACGGTCACCAACTGTTGAGCCGGTGCCTGGATGCAATAGAGGAGCTTCGCGTAGATCTCTTCCTTGGACGGCATCGTCGCCAGCTCGCCGATCGACTTGACGTCGACCACGCGGCCTTCAACCAGCCCGGCCTTGAAGACGAATGCCGGTGTCGTCTTGGCGTAGGTGCTGAGCGCCTTTGCCAGTGCGACAACGTCACCCTTTGTGTAGGCGATCGAGGTCATCCCGGCAACCTTGTCGAACAGGGGGGCCGAGCTCAAGCCTTCGGCGGCAATCTGAGCCAGATTGTTCTTCACAACCTTGTACTCACCGCCGGCTTCTTTCACCGTCTTGCGAAGTTGGTAGTCCTGGCTAACAGTCATCTTGGCGAAGCCCGCCAGGAAGATGTTATTTACGTTTTCAAACTCGCTGCGCAGGAACGCGAGATCTTTTTCTTTATCCGAACGCTTTTTCATTGCGTGTCTCCGTGTACCCTAGGCTTTTAGACCGCCACTTTCGCGGCGTTCATTTCGGTGGTATCGAGCGGCACACCGGGGCCCATCGTCGAGCAGATGGTTGCGCTCTTGACGTATTTGCCCTTCGCGGCGGCAGGCTTGGCTTTCAACACCGCGCCGATGAGCGACGCCGCATTATCCACCAACTTGCCGTGCTCGAAGCTCAGCTTGCCAAGCGGCGCGTGAATCACGCCCGTCTTGTCGACGCGGAACTCCACCTTACCGGCCTTGGTTTCGTTGATCGCCGTTTTGACGTCGTTCGTCACCGTGCCCGTTTTCGGATTCGGCATCAAGCCACGCGGGCCCAACACTTTACCGAGTTTGCCGACCGAACGCATCATATCGGGCGTCGCGATCACGGCATCGTAGGCCAGCCAGTTTTCTGACTGAATCTTCGTTACCATTTCTTCGCCGCCAGCGAAATCTGCGCCCGCATCCAGCGCTTCTTGGATCTTGTCGCCCGAGGCGATCACCAGGACTGTTTTGGTTTTGCCCAAGCCGTGCGGCAAAACTACCGTGCCGCGGACCATCTGGTCGGCATGCTTCGGATCCACGCCAAGACGCATATGCACTTCCAGCGTCTCGTCGAATTTGGTGAATTTGATCTTCTGAACTAACGAAACCGCTTCGGAGACGTGGTACAACTTGCTTTCCACGAGCTTCGCGGCGGCATTGTACTTCTTGCCTGATTTTCTTGCCATAGTTTTGATTGGTCCTAACGGCGCCGCACAGCTTCCCGGCGCCTCCCAAGGTATGCGTTTCGGGAGGAAACGCTTTTGTCAGGATAGCAGATCTGGCCATTGAAATGCAAAGGGTCGTCGTGCGAGGGGACGTCGCGTTACCCGGCAACCTTCGCCCGGGCCAGCGCCACCACGACCGCTACCTCCTCCATCCCGCGCACCACCACGCGCACAGCGGTCCCTTCGGCGTACTTGCGGGCGCCTTCGAGATAGGGGCCCAGCCCGGCCTCCCGCGCCAACGCCAGCGCCTTGGCGCCCATGGCGAACGACGCCGTGAAACCGTCCTCGCCCGGGAGCAGATATACGATCGTCCGCTCGCCGCGCTTCACGCGGAGCGATGGCGGGGCGTTCTTCGAATACTGGTACCACTCGCGCTTCTCCGCCCCGCACTCAGACTCCAAAAGTGCCAGCAAGCTGTCCCAGGCAAGCCCAGTCGCCATGCAATCCATTACAGTGGATCATGGGCCGCGCCGCAATCCTCCTTTTCGCCGCCCTCTCGATTTCCGCCCAAACCCCTTACCGAGTCGCGTTCCTGGGCACGTCGATCACCTGCGGCGCCGGGGCTACGGAGCGCTTCCTGCCACGGGTCGTCGCGGGCCTCGAAGAGCGGTTGCGCCGCAAAGTCCAGACCTACGACCTCTGCTTCGGCGGCGCCCATTCGCTCACAACGTTGCTACTCCTCAAGCACACTGCCCTGCCCTGGCGGCCGGATTTGGTCATTGTGGAGACCGGCGCGCTCGACGGGTTCGCCCCAACGCTCTCCGCACCGGCCATTGAGCAGACGTTTCACACGCTGGCGGCGGCGCGGATCCCGGCCGTCTTTTTGGCCCGCACGGCGGGCTGCTCGGAAGAGAGTACCCGGCCGGAGATTCTACGGCTCGGCAAGGCGTACGGGATTCCGGTTGCCGACATTCCCGCGCAGGCCATGCCCGACAACTGCCACCCCACCAACGCCGGGCACGCGCAGATTGCGGCGTCGCTGTTGGCGGCGATTGGTTCCGCACGGCCACCGGTGCCCACGCGCCCGCCACCGCTGGCGACGGCGCAGTTCCGCTCCGCCGCCCGGGCGCGCGTTTCGGGTCCCGCTACCGAGGTCGCCCCCGTATTCTTCAGAGATCTGGGCGCCGGCCTGCAGGCACCGGCTGGCGCCGTCGAATGGCGATTCCAGTTCGAGGGCCCGCTTGCCGCCGTTCTGTTCCGCCTGGGACATACGCCCGTCTCGATGCAATACCAGGTTGACGCGCAACCCTGGCGCACCGTTGAGATTCAACCGGCGTGGTTCCTGAACTACTACTTGGAGACGGCGCTCCCGCCCGGGCCGCACCAGCTCACGCTTCGGCTCCGATCCGGCGTGAAGCCGGTCATTTTGGACGGGCTGGAACAGCTCCAGTGACTACTCGGTGAAACGGAAGTCGGCGGCCTTGTGCAGCCGCCAGGCGCCGTCGCCGGTCAGCTCCAAAACTTGCGTGTGATACTTTACCAGCGCCGGGTGATGGCTGACGCTAATCAGCGTCGTGGCGGTGCCTTTTAGCTTCTCGTACAAGGCCGTTTCGTTCTCGCGGTCGAGCGCGCTGGTGGCCTCATCGAGCAGCACGAAACGCGGATGATGCAACAGCACACGGGCCACGGCCAGCCGTTGGCGTTCGCCCACGGAGAGCGTTTTTTCGAAATCGAAATCGGCATCGAGGCCATCGCAACGGGCTTCCAACTCCGGCAGATTCACGTCCGCCAGCACGGCACGGAGCTCGGCGGCGGTCGCCTCCCGGGTCAGGCTGGGATAGTGCAACTGGGTCCGAAGGCTGCCGGCCACCATGTAGGCATTTTGGGGCAGGAACAGCATCTCTTCGGCGGGCTGACGGTGGAGTTCGCCCGAGCCCGCGTCCCACAACCCGGCCAGCACGCGCAGCAGTGAACTCTTTCCCAAGCCACTGGCGCCGACGATGAGGAGCCCCTCGCCGGGGCCGATCGAGACGGTCAGGTCTTTTACCAGCGTCCGCTCGCCGCCGGGCGTTTGCACGGTCACGCCGTGAAACCGGATGGCATCGGCATCGCGGGACTCGATGCGCTCGGCGCGCGCTGGGTCGGGCTCGACGCCGGCCGCCAACACCTCCAACCGCCCGATGCCGGCGGCGAAGCGGCTGAGGCCCTCGATGTTGTCGACCAGGATCGTGAGAGAGCCCAGGATCGAGGTAAACGCCCCGGTGGCCTGGACGATGCTGCCCACTTCGAGTTCGCCGGAGAGCACGCGGGGGGCGATGATGAGCGTCGGCAGGACGAGCGTCAGCAGGCTGTTGGCGTAGTAGAAGAGATTCAGGCGGAGCGTCCAGCGGATGAGGTGATTGTAGTTGGCGTAGAGGCGGGCGAAGACGCGCTGGAGGTGGCGCTGCTCCTGGGGTTCGCCCTGGTAGAGCGCGATGGCTTCGGCGTTCTCGCGGACGCGCATAAGCGAGTAGCGGAAGTCGGCTTCGCGGCGCCGTTGGTTGAACTGCAGCGTCACCATCTTTTCGCCGAAGACGCGGAAGGTGATCGCCGTCCAGGCAATGGCGTAGGCGGCGACGAAGAGCACCAGGTAGCCGGAGATGTCCCAGAGCACCCGGCTGAAGGCGACGAACTGGAAGAGGCTGGCGAGGAGGAGGAGCAGGAAGGTGAGCGAGCGCTGCGTGAACGCGTCGATGTCTTCGGCGATGCGCTGGTCGGGGTTGTCGATGTCGGGCTTGGCGGTCAGCCGGTAGTAGCCGCGGTGGTTGAAGTAGCGCTCGAGAAACGAATCGGTGAGCCAGCGGCGCCAGCCCAGGCCGAGTTGGTCTCGGACGAAATAGTAGTAGGCGTAGATGGGGACGGCGACGACCAGGAGGAAGAAGAACTGGCGGATGGAGGCCCAGAAGCGCGGGGCATCCCGGGCGGCCAGGGCCGAGGTGAACTCGCCCGACTGCTGATTGAACAGCACGTTAAACTGCGTGTCGCCGATCAGGAGCAACACGAGAATGACGACCAGCCAGCGGCCGCGTTTCTTGTCCGCGGAGAACCAGTACGGGCGCGCCAGAACGAAAAAGCGCCGGAGCAACTGCCAGTTGATCTTGTGCATGGGCCGGTCGTTGCGGGATCCAAGTCCGCCCTCACTACCACGCTACTACGTCCGGACCAAAAGCAAACCGCCGGAAAGTGCAAGGCACCCTCCGGCGGCGGTAAAAGTTTTTTGGAAAAACTACGCTTTGATGACGTCCACGCCCATCGACTTGCAAGCGCCCTTGACCTGAGCGATGGCCGACTCCAGCGTGAAGCTGTTGAGATCGGGCATTTTGAGCTTGGCGATTTCGGCGATTTGAGCTTCCGAGATCTTGCCAACCTTGGCCTTGTTGGGCGTCGGCGAGCCGCGTTCGATCTTGATGGCTTTCTTAACCAGAATGGCCACCGGCGGAGTTTTGGTGATAAACGTGAAGGAGCGATCGGAGTAGATCGTGATAACGATCGGGATGATCAGCCCTTCATTTTCTTTCCCGCTCGTCTTGGCGTTGAACTGCTTACAGAATTCCATGATGTTGACGCCCTGCGGACCGAGCGCCGTGCCGACGGGAGGCGCGGGGGTCGCCTTGCCGGCCGGAATCTGCAACTTAACCTGACCTGTTACTTTCTTTGCCATTTCGTTTCGCCTGCTGCCTTATTGAATCTTTTCCACTTGCTCGAAGTCGAGCTCAACCGGAGTGGACCGGCCAAAAATCGTTACGAGAACCCGCAGCGTATTCTTTTCGCTGTTGATCTCTTCCACCTTGCCCGAGAAGTTCGTGAACGGTCCATCGGTGATGCGAACCGTTTCGTTCTTTTCGAAGGTGAGCTTCGGTTTGGGACGGTCGCCGGCGTTCGCCTGGCGATAAAGAATCGAGTTGACTTCGTCGGCGGTCAACGGCACCGGATGGTTGCCGCCGCCCACAAAGCCAGTAACCCGCGGAGTCTCTTTCACCGCGTGCCACAACTCATCGTCCATTTCCATCTCCACCAGCACGTAACCCGGATACAACATCCGTTTGCTGGTGACCTTCTTCCCGTTCCGCAGCTCAAACACTTCCTCGGTCGGGATGAGAATCTGTCCAATTCGGCTGGAGAAACCGAACGCCTCGGCGCGGGTGCGCAGAGACTCCGCCACTTTGTTTTCAAACCCGGAATAGGAATGAATGATGTACCAATGCTTCGTCGTCGCCGGGTCCACGGGACCCGCCGCGGCCACTTCGACCGCTTCGGCGATCTGACCTTCCGGCTGTTCTTCGAATTCCTGTTCCGACATTGCGATGGTGTGGCTCTCCGGTTTCAGGGGAAACTACTTGCCCAAAACCTTGAAAATCTGGGTAATCCCGCGGCCGATCACAAAATCGACCACAAAGAAGTAGGCGGCGAAGGCAAACACAGAGGCGATCACGACAACCGTGGTGGCCTTCACTTGCTTTTCGTTCGGCCAAGTGACCCGGCGCATTTCCATCTTCAACTCTTCAAAGTAGTTTTTGATGGCTGCCGGCCACGATGCGATACCGCCGCTCTGCGGGGTCGACTCGACTGCTACGCTCTTGGTCTCCATGGTGATTCGCTCAATTCCAAAAATAGTCTTCGTCCGGCTCTTTCGCGCTCAATCCTCACCCGCACAGCGACATACGGTAAACGCTGAATCAGGATGGCAGAGGAGGGAGTGGAAGGATGGCAGGGGCGGAGGGATTCGAACCCCCACAGGCGGTTTTGGAGACCGCTGGTCTACCGTTAAACCTACGCCCCTGTACCGGCTTGTCTTCCACATTTTCTCCAACCAGGACGGCTGGATTCTACTGCGGAAGGGAGGCTCACTACAGTGTACAGCATCGTGCTACCGTTCCAAAATCCGGTAGCACGAAGAACTACTTCACTTCGCGATGCAGCGTGTGCTTACGCAGCTTGGGGTTGTACTTCATCAACTCCAGCCGCTCGGTGGTCTTCTTCTTGTTCTTCGTCGTCGTGTACAACTTCAACTTCGTTTCCGTACACTGCAGCGTGATAATTTCGCGGGGCATTTGGGGGGTACCTTCAAACTTAAAACTTCAAATTCGGAATCAAACAAAAGGGGCGTCGCAAAACGCCCCTTCATAAAGCTTACCAGTTAGGAAACGATTTCCGCCACCGTGCCGGCGCCGACCGTGCGGCCGCCTTCGCGAATCGCGAAGCGCAAACCCTTGTCCATGGCCACCGGGGTGATCAGTTCGATTTCCATCTGGACGTTGTCGCCCGGCATCACCATTTCGGTGCCGGCAGGCAGGTGCGCCACACCCGTCACGTCCGTGGTACGGAAGTAGAACTGGGGACGGTACCCGTTGAAGAACGGCGTATGACGGCCGCCTTCTTCCTTTGACAACACGTAGACTTCACCCTTGAACTTCTTGTGCGGCTTGATCGAACCCGGCTTGGCGATAACCTGGCCGCGCTCAACGCCTTCCTTATCGATACCGCGGAGCAGCAAGCCAACGTTG
>JBIKOG010000316.1:0-7431 GCA_044358225.1 Bryobacteraceae bacterium
CCAGATATTGCGGTAGCGGACCGGCTCGTTGTGATCCTGCAGCATCAGCGGTTCTTCGGCGCCGTGCGCCTTGAACGGAGCCACCGTGCGGTGCGCCATCGGGGCCACCACTTTCTGATGATGATGGAGCATCACGCCGTTGTGCATCACGGTCACGTACGGGTTCTTCACCAGCTTGTCGCCCTCAAACTTCGGCGCTTCCCAGAAGATGTCGTAGTAGTTCCAATCGCCACGCTTCTTGATGGCGTTCACCAGCGGAGACCACTGGCCGTAGATCGCCCCCGCCTGCCCGTCGGCGTAGGTCGGGTTTTCCCAGCTGTCCAGAACCTGAATCTCGTAGCGGCTCATGATGATCACGCCGCTGTTGCCGCGCATCTGCGAGTTGCCCAGAATCTCCGCGGGCGACGCCCATTCAATATGCAACTGCATGTCGCCGAACTTCTCTTTGGTCACGGCGTCACCGGCGCCGGCCGCGATTTCCATGTACCCGTTTTCCACTTTCCAGCTCTTCGGCGCGTCCGGGCGTTTGCCCTTGAACGTCCACTGGTCGGTGTTCTTGCCGTCGAAAAGAATGATCGCGTCCGAGGGCGGATTCATCGGCAACGCGCCCGGGGTGATCTGCTTCGGCGCCGGACGGTCGATATCGTGAACCTTCCACTTCTGCTCCGGAATCACCGGGGTGTCGGAGTAGCCCACGGGCTGATTCCAGCGGCCATTACCGCCCTTCTTTTGCGCTTGCGCCATCAGGAGTACGGCGGCCGTCGAGACCAGGCCGACAACAAGGAGTTTCCGCTTCATAAACGGCTTACTTTATCACACGGCCTATCATGGAAGAATACGCATGGAGAACATCGAAATCGCTCGCGTGCTGGCGGAGACCGCCGACCTGATGGAGATCGCCGCCGAAGACGGATTCCGCATCCGCTCCTACCGCAACGCCGCCTCGGCCGTCGAGGGCTACCCGGAGCGCGTGGCCTCCATCCTGCACGACCCGGCCCGCAAAGTTACCGACATTCCCGGCATAGGGAAAGGTATCGCCGCCGTGTTGGTCGAGTTGGAGGAACGAGGCTCCTTCGCCAAGCGCGACGAACTGATGGAGCGCTACCCGCCCACGGCGCTCGAGATGCTCCATATCCAAGGCCTGGGCCCCAAGACCATCGCGCTGCTCATCGAAACGTTCCGTATCTCGACGCTCGATGACCTGAAGCGCCTCGCCGAGGAGCAGAAGATCCGCACGCTCCCCCGCCTGGGCGCGAAGCTCGAAGAGAAGGTCCTACGCGGCATTGAGCAGTACCGCAAATCCGCCGGGCGCTTCCTGCTGAACTTCGCGCAGCAGACCGCCGATGAACTCTCGGCCTATCTAGGTGCGGTCGACGGCGTGGCGCGCGTAACGCCAGCGGGCTCCTTCCGGCGTTCGAAGGACACGGTGGGCGATCTGGACTTGCTCGTCACCGGCCCGGGCGCCGCGGCGGCGCTCGACGCCTTTGCGAAACACTCGAAGGTGCAGGAGCTACTGGCCAAGGGCGAGAACAAGGCCAGCGCGCGCTTCGGCATCGAGGGAATTCAGGTGGACGTCCGCGCGCTCGCGCCCGAGCACTTCGGCGCGGCGCTGCAGTACTTCACCGGGTCGAAGGAACACAACGTCGCCCTCCGCCAGCGCGCGTTGAAGATGGGTTTCACGTTGAACGAGTACGGGTTGACGACGCTCGATGGCGGCGTGGTTGTCGCGTCGGAAACCGAAGAAGAAATCTATGGCAAGCTGGGCCTCGCGTGGATTGCGCCGGAGATGCGGGAGAACCAGGGCGAGATCGAAGCGGCCGAGCGGGGAGAGCTGCCGGCGCTGTTAGAGGTCGCCCACATGCGCGGCGACCTGCACATGCACACGCGCGAGAGCGACGGCCGCGCGACGCTCGAAGAAATGGCGGAAACCGCGCGCGGTCATGGTTATAGCTACATCGCCATCACCGATCACTCGAAGGCGCTGGCGATGGCGAACGGCTTGAACGAAGCCCGGACCATCGCCTTCGCCCAGCGCGTCGCCGGGATGGATCAGGAGGCACTCGGCATCCGCGTGATGAGCGGTATCGAATGCGACATCCTGAAAGACGGCCGCATGGATCTGGACGACGAAGCGTTGAGCCAACTGGACCTCGTGATCGCCAGCGTCCACAGCTACATGAGCCTGACGAGCGAAGAGATGACGGACCGCTATCTGCGGTGTCTCGAGAACCCCTACGTGAAGGTCATCGGCCACCCAACCGGCCGCGTGCTGCTGCACCGCGACGCGTTCGTCTATAACTTCGAAACCATCGCGGCGGAAGCAGCCCGGCGCGGCGTGGCGATGGAGATCAACGCCAGCCCCGAACGGCTGGACCTCCACGCCTCCCTGATCCGGATCGCGAAATCCAAGGGCTGCCGGTTCACCATTTCCACCGACGCCCACCACCCGAAACACATGGCGAATATGCAGTACGGCGTGCGCATGGCGCGCCGCGGCTGGTTGACGCGCGGCGATGTGCTGAACACGCTGCCGTACGAAGAATTCAGGAGTGCATTGCGGAAATCATGATGAAGATTCTGGAAAGCAAAGAGCTGCTGCGGACCCCGATTTTCTGGGTCACGATGGACAAGGCGATCGACCCGGAAGGCTTTGAAATCGACCGGGCGATTATTCAACACGGAGGCAGTTCCGTGGTGATGCCGGTGGATGAGAAGGGCCGTGTGCTGCTGGCGCGCCAATACCGCCTGCCGGCCCAGGATTACCTCTGGGAGATCCCGGCCGGGCGAATGGACCCGGGCGAAACGCCGCTCAAGGGCGCCAAGCGCGAGTTAAAAGAAGAGACCGGGCTGACGGCCAAGAAGTGGACGAAACTGTTCACGCTGTTCATGAGCCCGGGCTTTCTGGCGGAGAAGATGCACATCTTCGTGGCCCAGGATTTGAAGCAGGGCAAGACCAACTTCATGGACGACGAACGCATTGAATCGCGCTGGTTCACGCCGAAGGAAATGAATGAAATGATCAAGACCGGCAAGATCATCGATGGCAAAACGATCGCGGCGTGGCTGGCTTGGCGCACGGTCTTTAAAACAAAGTAGGATGGCACACATGCGAATTCTTCTAGGCATTTTGGCGATGGGCTTGGCGTTCGCCGCCGAACCTGTGTTGGTGATCGGTGATTCCATTTCCGTGGGCTACACGCCGGTGGTGACGACGCTATTGGCGGGTAAGGCCGAGGTGAAGCACAACGAAGGCAACGCGGCGCATACCAACAATGGCGTGGCGAAGCTGGAAGAGTGGCTCGGCGAGACCAAGTGGAAAGTGATCACGTTTAACTTCGGGCTGCATGACTTGAAGATCATGGAGAACGGCGAGCACCAGGTGGGCTTGGTTCAGTACAAGAAGAACATTGACGTGATCGCGACGCGGCTGAAAAAGACCGGCGCGCGGCTGCTGTATGTGACGACGACGCCGGTGCCGGAGGGCAAGTTGAACCCGATGCGAAAGCCGGGTGATGAGGTGTTGTTCAACGAAGCGGCGCTGGCCGTGATGAAGCGGCACAAGATTCCGGTGGTGGATCTCTACAGCTTCGCCAAGCCGAAGCTGGCCGAGATTCAGGGCAAGGCGAACGTGCATTTCAACAAGGCGGGTTCGGCGCTGTTGGCGGAAGTTGTGGCGAAAGCCATTGAGGAGCAGTTAAGCAAATGACGATGGTTTCCCTTCCCGGAACGGAGTTGCGGGTTTCGCGGCTCTGTTTGGGCACGATGACGTTTGGCTCGCAGGTGGACGAGGCGGGCAGTTTGGCGATGGTGGATTTGGCGCTCGATCAGGGGATTAACTTCTTCGATACGGCGAACGTTTATAACGCCGGGCGGAGCGAGGAGATCATGGCGAAAGCCATGCACGGGCGGCGGGACAAGTTCGTGCTGGCGACGAAGGTGCGCGGGAAGATGGGCGACGGGCCGGACGAACAGGGCTTGTCGCGCGCGGCGATCGTGAAGCAGTGCGAGGCGTCGTTGCGGCGGCTGGGGACTGACGTCATCGACGTTTACTACATGCACATGCAGGATCACGAGGTGCCGATTGAGGAGTCGCTTGAGGCGATCGATTCCCTGGTGAAAGCCGGCAAAGTGCGCTATCCGGCGGTCTCCAACTTCGGGGCGTGGCAGATTCTGGAGATGCAGCAGATGGCTCGCGCGAATGGCTGGACACCGGTTCACGTCTGCCAGCCGATGTACAACCTGCTGGCGCGGAACATCGAAGCCGAACTGCTCCCGATGGCGGCCAAGCACGGGGTTTCGACGTTCGTCTATAACCCGCTTGCCGGCGGGCTGCTGACCGGGAAACACAAAGCCCAAGAAGCCATCAAGGGCAGCCGGTTTGACGGGAACAAGATGTATCGCGACCGGTATTGGTACGACGAACAATTCGACGCGGTCGAAGAGCTATCGTTCGCGGCCGGGCAGGCGCACCGGAGCTTGGTGAGCCTGGCGTTGAACTGGATTCTGCACCACACGACGGCGACCGGGCTGATCCTGGGCGCGTCGCAGATGCGGCATCTGTCGGCGAACATTGCAGCCTGCAAAGAGGGCCCGCTGGACGCGGCGACCCTGGCGGTTTGCGAAGCGGTTTGGAAGCAGTTGCGTGGCGTGACTCCGGAATATATTCGATGAAACTGAACCTTCTCCTTCTCATTGGCGCGCTTGTTGGAACGATGACGGCGCCGGCGCAGTCCGTGGTGATCAGCCAGATTTATGGCGGCGGCGGGAACACGGGCGCCACATGGCGGAACGACTTTGTGGAGTTGTTCAACCGGGGGACGGAGACGGTTTCAGTGGCCGGATGGACGGTCGAGTATGGGTCGGCCACGGGGACGACGTGGCAGGCGTCCGCGCTCGCGGGAGCGATTGAACCCGGGCGGTACTACCTGATCCAGTTGGCGGCCGGGGCGGGCGGGACGCAGTCGTTGCCGGCGCCGGACGCGGTGGGCACGTTGGCGTTGGGCGGGACGGCCGGGAAGATCCGGGTGCGGAATGGGGAGACGGTCATCGATCTGGTCGGGTACGGCGCGACGGCGAACGAGTTTAAGACGGCGCCGACGCGGGACCTGTCGAACACGACGGCAGCGATTCGCGGCGGGGCGGGGTGCGTGGATACCGGGAATAATGGCGCGGACTTTGTGACGGGTCCGCCGGTGCCGCGGAACTCCGCCACGGCGCGGAATGATTGTTCGGCCGCGCCGGTGGGCGCGGAGCGGTTGCTCATTAGCCAGATTCAGGGGCCAGGGGCGGTGTCGCCCGTAGTGAACCGCCGGGTGATCACGCGGGGCGTAGTGTATGCGCGGCGGACGAACGGGTTTTATATCCAGAGCCTGGCCGGGGACCGGGATGGGGACGACGCAACGAGCGAAGGGCTTCTGATTTTTGGGAACGTGCCGGCGCCTGCGGTCGGAACGGTGGTGGATGTGGAGGGCGTGGTGACCGAGTTTCGACCGGCGGCGGATTTGCAGAGCCCGCCGTTGACGGAACTGACGTCGCCGGTAGTGACCGTGTTGCGAACGGGCGAACCGTTGCCGGAGCCGGAGTGGCTGACCGGGAGCGACTGGGAACGGCTGGAGGGGATGCGCGTGCAGGGGAATTGGAACGTCATCGCGCCGACGGGCGGGGCTTTCAACGAGGCGCGGGGGGATTCAACTTCAAACGGGATCTTCTGGGCGGCGCCGGCAGCGGCGCGCCCGTTCCGGCGGCCGGGATTGGATGGGGATGCAACCGACGACCGCGTGCGCGTAGATTCCCGGGCGTTGGGCGGGACAGCGCTCGATTTGGTGCCGGGAGATTATGTGAGCGTTGTCGGCGCGTTGGATTTCGGGTTTCGGACGTATACGGTGCTGGCGGAACGGACGACGGTGTTCGCTAGCGGTTTGGCGCCGCGGGGGGTGCCGGCGGCAGTGACGGGCGAGTTTACTGTGGGCACGTTAAACTTGCGGCGCTTCTTTGACACGGCAACTGCGTTCGCGGCGCGAATGGCGTTGGCGAAGCAGTATATTCAGGGCGTACTGCGCTCGCCGGACGTGCTGGCGGTACAGGAGGTGGGGAGTTTGGCGGCGTTGGAAAAGTTGGCGGCGGAGTTGGGCGGGTACCGCGCGTATGTCGGGGCGACGAACGATCCGTCGGGGATCGCGCCGGGATTCTTGGTGAAGAGCGGATTGACGGTATTGGCAACGGCGTCGGCGCCGAATCCGGACCTGATTCACGACCGGCCGCCGTTCCGGTTGGACGTGCGCATTGACGGGCGGCATGTGGTGCTGGTCTGCGTACATATGCGGTCGTTGACCGATATCGCGGACGCACGGGTGCAGGAGAAGCGGCGGGCGCAGGCGGTTTCGGTGAACGCCATGGCGCGCGGCATTGCCGGGGAGGGGTTGCCGTTTGCGATTTTGGGAGATTTCAATGCGTTCCCATTTAATGACGGGTATGAGGATATTTTGGGGACGGTGGGGGCGGGGCTGGGTGTGACGAGCGTGAACGGATTGTTGGCGAATGGGGATAACCATTCGTACGTGTTTAACGGCGCGACGCAGGCTTTGGACCACATGTTGGTGAGTGCCGCGATGCGCGGCTGGTTGACCCGGGTTGCTTATGGTGCGGCGAACGCGGACTTCCCGGAGGCCGGGCGGCTTTCCGATCACGACGGATTGGTGGGGTGGTTCCGGTTTGACTCGGCGCCTTTGACCGCCTTGGGCGTGGTGAATGCGGCGAGCTTTCTGGGCGGAAGTGTGGCGCCCGGCGAGGTGGTGTCGGTGTTCGGACGCGGGTTGACGGGGACGCGCGTGACGGTGGACGGGCAGGAGGCGACGGCGTTCTTGCGGACGCCGGGACAGTGGAATGTATTGATTCCTGCCGGCGTTCGGGTAAGCGGCACGGTGGAATTGGCGATTGAGGGTGCGGGGCGGGTGGAGTTGCCGGTAGCGGCGTCGGCGCCGGGGCTGTTTGCGGTGCCGGTGAGCGGGCGGCGGGGGGATGTCGTGGAGTTGTGGGGGACCGGCGGCGGGACGGGACTGGCTACGGAAGTGCGGATGTGCGGGTTGGCGGCGGAGGTGGTGTATTCCGGGTCGGCGGCGGGTTTGTGGCAGGTCAATGCGCGGATTCCGGCCGGGTGTCCCGTTGGGGAGAGCCGGGTGGAAGTGAGCGCCGGAGCGCGGACGAGTCAGGAGATTCCGCTTTCGGTGCGGTAGCTTGAATTAGCGCAGGACGCCCATTTTTTCGAATGGCCAGTAGACGAAGACGGCCTTGCCATAGATGAAGCGCCGGGGCACGACGCCCCAGGCGCGGCTGTCGTTGGAGCTGCTGCGGTGGTCGCCCATGACGTAGAAAGCGTCCGCCGGCACTTCGGTCTTGGGGACCGTCAAGCGGTCGCGGAACTCCTCTGGCACA
>JBIKOG010000317.1:0-7417 GCA_044358225.1 Bryobacteraceae bacterium
GTGCTGCACCCGTATCCCGCCGATCGTTTTGACGCTACTTATTTGCGGTAGGAGCCGTATGCGGTAGTGCCGCTCGTACGGATCTGTGCGGGGGGCGGGTCGTGAGATTCGTCCCTACCGCGACCCATATTATTGCGGGTGTGAGACGGGGTTAGAAGGTGCGGGTGCCGAAGACTTTGGTTTGGATTTGGTGGACGGATGTTGGGGTGGTGATGTAGAGCGTGGCGCCGCTCAGGGCCAGGTTCGTGGGGCGCTCGGGGGTTTTGATTGTGCCTAATGGCTCGCCCTTTGCGGTGTGCACTGTGATGCCCTCCGGGGCGGCCATCCAGACGTTGCCGGATTCGTCGGTCTTCAGGCCGTCGACCGTTAGCGGGGCGAAATCCTTGCCGGGTTTCAGGCGGCCGTCGGGCTCGATTTCGTGGACTTTGACGGGGCCAGTGCGGTAGTCGGCTATGTAGAGGTGCTGTTGGTTGGGGGACAGGGCGAGGCCGTTGGGGCCGGCGGTTTCGGCTACTACACGGACTTGGCCGGTTCTGGTGATTTGGTAGACTTTGCCGGCGGGAAGATCGGTGAAATAGATGCTGCCGTCGATGGCGTATACGATGTCGTTGGGGCCTTTCAGGTCTTTGTCGGCTAGGACGGTTATTGTGCCGTTCTTTTCGGTTCTCGTGATTCGGCCGCCGCCTTCGGCGGTGAGCAGGCGGCCCTGGTGATCGAAGGTGAGGCCGTTGGCTTTGTTGCTGTTTTCACGGATTGTGGAGAGCTTGCCGTTCTCCCATTTGTGGATTCGCTGGTTTCGGATGTCGGTGAAGAGGAGATAGCCGCGGCGGCTGTAGACGGGGCCTTCGGCGAGTGCGAAGCCGGTGGCGATTTGCTTCAGTTCGGCGTTGGGGGCGAGGGGGAGTGCCATGATTACGAGCCTTCTCCTTTGGCGTACCAGCTGTGTTTGGGGGCTTTGTAGGCGACGGTGAGTTCGGGGGTTTCGATCCGCTTGCCGTTTGTGCCGCCGGACTCCATGAGGCGGGCGAGCGTGCCGGTGACCAGGAGCGTGCGGCGGATATCGATGGCGGGTTTGCCGGTCGCGATCATTTGCGTGATGCCGTGGACGAGGTTGGAAAAGTTGTTCGAGTTTTCGATGGGGATGTAGCAGAGGGTGGCTTGGGGTGGGGCGCCTTTTGGCTTCACGGCGACGATGTATTCGCTGACGCTATTCAGGGCGAGGGTGGCGGCTTTGAAGCCGTCGCGGTATTCGACGAGGCCTAGCACGGCGGTGCCTTCTTCCGGTTTTTTGCCGCTGGGTTTGAGTTGACGGGCGAGGGCGGCGTCGAGCAACTCGCGGCGCCAGAGGCCCTGTTCGGCGGCCTTCCAAACTTCTTCGTTTTTGAGGAGCTGGACGGACTTTACGCCCACTTCCCCGCCCTTGCGCCGTTCGACGAAGGCTTGGAGGGTTTCGAGGATATGGTAGATGCCGCCATCGGCGATCCAGCCGCCGCCGATGCTCAAGGCCGATTCCATTTCGGTGTTGAGGGGCGGGTCGTATTCCGGGCGGCGGAACGTCACGGGAACGCTGGAGCCGGCCATCAAGGGGAACTTCAATTCCTTTGACCAGGCGACCATTTGTTGGGCCTTTTTCCAGTCGTAGGAGAGGTGTTTGTCGGTGAAGACGGGGCAGGTTCTGCCGGACTGTTTGAAGACGTTTACCACTTGTTCGAAGAACTCGTAGCGGGGGTAGAGCTGCTGCTGGAGGGCGTTGTGCGGATAATCGCCGTGTTCGCAGACGATGACGACGCCATCGACGGCGAGTTTGCCGGTGCCCAAGGTGAGCGCGTCGGCGATGGATTTGGTTACGGGGAAGTTGTAGGCGGTGCTGAGACGCTGGCCGATGTCGCCGGGGTGGATCTGGTCCATCCAGAGGGAGGCGACTTGGAAGGGCGCGTCGTAGTGCTGTTCGTGGATCCAATAGCCTTCGAGGAAACGGGTGATGAAGTTATCGGAGTGGCTGCGGACGTGGTAGGTGGAGCTGAGGCAGGCGATGCGCTTTTTCGGGCCCTGCGCTAGAGCGAATGGCGCCACGGCGGTGGCGGCGAGGAATTGGCGGCGGTTCATTTTTGTTTTGCGACCTCTTCATTTTGGCGGAGCACGCGGAGGAGATTCTGGCCCATGATTTTGCGGATGTCGGCGTCGGAATAGCCCATGTCGATCAGGCCTTTGACGAGGACTGGATATTTGGAGACGTCTTCCATGCCGACGGGGGCCATGCCGGAGATGCCGTCGAAATCGGAGCCCAAGCCGACGGCGTCGACACCGGCGATTTTGGCGACGTGATCGATGTGTTTCAAGAGTTCGGTGTAGCTGACCTTGGGCATTTTTTCGAAGTACTTCTTCTGTACTGCGCGGACGGCGTCCCAATCGATGGGGGTTTTGGCGGTGATGGCTTTGATCTCGGCGTCGCGCGCGGGGCGGTTCTTGAAGTAGACGCTGTAGGCGGCTTTGTCCAAGTAGCCGGCGTGGAAGTTGATGCAGATGACGCCGCCGCGTTTGCCGATGGCCGCTATGACGTTGTCGGGCATGTTGCGGACGATGGGGGCCATGGCGAGGGAGGAGGAATGGCTGGCGATGACTGGGGAGCGGGAGAATTCGACGGCGTCGAGGACGGCCTTATCGGAGATGTGGGAGACGTCGACGATCATGCCGATGCGGTTCATTTCGGAGACCAGTTCCTTGCCGAATTTGGAGAGACCGGTGTGGAGTTTTTCGCCGGTCATGGAGTCCGCAAAGCTGTTGGAGGCGAAGTGGGCGAGTGTCATGTAGCGGATGCCCAGGCGGTGGAAGACGCGGAGGACACCGAGGGAATCGCCGATGAGGTGGCCGCCTTCGAGAGAGGCCATGGCGGCGAGTTTGCCTTGTTTATGGATCCGTTCGACGTCGGCGGCGGTGTAGGCGAACTCCATGTCTTTCGCGTTGGCGGCGACTTCGGTGTGGAGCGCGTCGATGACTTCGAGCGAGCGCGGCAGCCAGCGTTCGGGGGGGAAGTCCTGGGGCTGGGCGTAGATGCCGAACATGACGGCGCCCAGTTTTCCTTTTCGCATGCGGGGGATGTCGAGCTCGTAGTATTTGTGTTCGTCGCGGAGGCGGTAGCCTTCGTCGAGGAAGTAGCGGGGGGTATCGATGTGGGCGTCGAAGATGAGGATGTCGCGCATGAGCTTTGCGTATCGATCCTGGGCGGGGAGGGCGAGAGCGGCTAGGAGGAAGATGGCCACGCTACGTGTCATGGCGGGTATTGTAACTGAAGCCGCGTTCGCATAGAATTTTGCTGAGAATTTTGTAGGGAGATTCTTTCGATGACACGACCAGCCACGTTGGCACTGGGTGCTTTGCTATTGATTTTTTCGACGCCTGGGGAGGCGGCGAAACGGCGATTGACGGTGGACACGGATCATCCGGAGGGGGTGCTGTTGAAGCAGGCCACCGATGAGACGGACGGGGGAAAGCGGCTGGCGCTGTTGGAACAGTTTGTGGAGAAGTTTGGAAAGCACGAGTCGGCGACGTGGGCGCTTGGCGAGATGCAGGCGGAGTATTTGAAGCAGGGGGCGTTTGACAAGGCCCTGGCGGCGGGGGAGCGGGTGTTGGCCGATGATGCCGATGACGTGCCGGTGGCGCAGGGGAATTTGAAAGCGGCGGAGGGGAAGAAGGACGCGGGGTTGATTATAAAGTGGGCGGTGGCGACGTCGGACGCGGCGCGGCGGGTGGTGGCGTCGGCCAAGCCAAGTGGGGAGGAGGAGGGCAAGCATTGGGAGGCGAACGTGGCGTATGCCAAGCAGGTGGACACGTATTGCGACTACGTGTTGTACGCGCAGGCGACGCAGGCGACGGCGCCGGCGGAGAAGATTGCGCTGGCCGAGTTGTTGGCGGCGCGGAGCCCCGGAGCCGAGTATAACCAGCAGTTGCGAGTGCCACTGTTTGTGGCGTATCAGCAGGCAGGGAATTTGGACAAGGCGCAGGCGATTGCGGAAGAGGAGTTGAAGAAGAACGATACCAATGACGACATGTTGATCTTTGCGGCGGGGCGGGCGTATGGGAAGCAGGAGAAGGCGAAGGCGGCGGGGTATGCGCGGCGGCTGATTGAGATCATGCCGGGGAAGAAGGCGCCGGCGGGGATGAGCGAGGCGGATTGGACGAAGAGCGTGAATTTGAAGCTGGGGGTTTCGCGGTGGATGTTGGGGATGATGGCGGCCGGGGAACAGAAGTGGGCGGAGGTGGACACGCAGTTGCGGGCGGCGTTGCCGCTATTGAAAGACAACAAGGAGTTGACGGCGGAGACGCTCTTTCATTTGGGTTTGGCGAATTTCAAGTTGGGGGATCCGAAGGGCGACAGGAAGCGCATTCTGGACGCGTTGCAGTTCAACACCCAGTGCGCGGCGATACCGGGGACGTATCAGGCGCAGGCGCGGAAGAATGTGGCTGCTATTCGGGGACAATACCGGATTCAGTGAGTAGGTAGCGCGCGGTTCGGGTGATGTTGTAGTCGAGGGCGATGCGCTGGGGCGTGTCGTCCGGGAGGCCCGTGGAGATGGAGATGGCAACGCGATCGGTACCGAGCCAGGCGAGGAAGATGATGCCGGACGGGGTAGCCTGGGCGTGGTAGACGCGGAGGTTGGGGAAGTCGTTGAAAAGGGGCGCGGGGACGCGGGGTTGGCCGTAGGGGAAGAGGTAGTGGGCGAGGGGCGCGGGTAGGGTTCCGGAGTGGAGGTGGAAGCGCTGGCGGGGGATGGTGAAGCGGTGGGTGGTGGTGTTGAAAATGACCTTTTCGGCGGTGCCGAGTTCGATGTGGACGAGGTTGTTTTCGAGGCGGGTGATGCGGCCCTGGCGGCGGTCGCCGTGGTCGTCAATTTGGACGATGTCACCATCCTGGGCGATGCGGAGGTAGTAGGTGACGGAGGTGACCATGCCGGGGATGTCTTTGTCGAAAGACTCTTCGGTGTCCTCCCAGTAGCCGGCGATGTGGGGCGGGGATGGCATGATGAAGTATATGTCGATTCGACCAGTGAAACGGGTAACTACTTCGCAGCCCACGATGGAGGGAGCGGGGGTGCACTTGCGGCGGGGGTTCGGATTTGGGGACACGCGGGAGACGGATCCGTTTTTGCTTTTCGACGATTTCCGGAACGACGTGCCGGGGAATTACGTGGCGGGGTTTCCGTGGCATCCGCACCGGGGGATTGAGACGATTACGTACGTGCTGGCGGGGACGGTGGATCATGCCGATAGCTTGGGGAACCAGGGGGAATTGGGCGCGGGCGATGTGCAGTGGATGACGGCGGGGAGCGGGATTGTGCATCAGGAGATGCCGCGCGGGGACGAGGCGGGGCGGATGCATGGGTTTCAGCTTTGGGCGAATCTGCCGGCGAGTTTGAAGATGACGGCGCCGCGGTATCAGGATGTGAAAGCCGCCGATATTCCGGTGATCACCGACGACGACGGGACGCGGGTGCGGGTGGTGTGCGGGAGTTTCTGGGGACAGAGCGGGCCGGTGGAGGGGATTGCGGCGAAACCGGTTTACATCGACGTCTCGGTGCCCGCGGGGAAGCGGCGGACGCTGCCGGTGGAGACGACGCGGCATGCGTTTGCGTATGTGTTTGCGGGGGGCGGAAAGTTTGGGAACGCGTCGGAACCGGGGCCGGTGACGACGGATGGTGTGGCGGCGGCGAACCATTCGCTGGTGCTGTTTGACCGGGGCGATGAGGTGACGGTGGAGGCCGGGCCGGAGGGGATGCGGTTCCTGCTGGTATCGGGCAAGCCGTTGGGCGAGCCGGTGGCGTGGCATGGGCCGATTGTGATGAACACGCAGGAGGAGCTGCGGCAGGCGTTCGCGGAGCTGCAGCGGGGGACGTTTTTGCGGCGATAGACTATTTGCGGCGGAGGGGGCCGCTGGAGCGGGTCTGGTCCCACCAGGGTTCGCCTTGCGGCTTGTAGTCGCCGAGCTTGTCCCAGTTTTCGCGGGTGCGGCCGTTGGTGTCGTAGATGACGTAGCCGTCGCGGAGGGTGAGTTCGTTGGAGAGGCGGCGGGTGCCGCGGAGGCCGGCGCCCCAGGAGTCGACGAAGCCGTAGTCGCCGGTTTCGTGGCGGAGGACGGCGATGTCGGCGGCGGCGCCGATGGAGAGGTGGCCGAGCTCCTCGCGGCGGATGGTGCGGGCGGCGTTCCAGGTGGAGCGGTAGATGACGTCGTCGAGCGAGAGGCCCATGTTGAGGAATTTCGACATGACGTTGAGCATGTCCTTCATGCCGGCGTTGAGGCTGCCGGAGTGGACGTCGGTGGAGATGGTGTCGGGCGGGAAACCTTGTTTGACGGCGCGGGCGGCCTGTTTGAATTCGAACGCGGCGCCGCCGTGGCCGACGTCGAAGAGAACTCCGCGTTTGCGGGCTTCGTGGAGGTAGGGGAGGAGCTTGGCGTTGGCGTCGAAATAAGGGACGGGGGCGTAGAAGGCGTGGGTGTAGATGTCTCCCGGGCGGAGCTTTTTGAGGACGAGATCCTGGAAGGGGCGGGCGATGTGGAAGGCGCCGAAATCGATCATGACGGGGAGATTGGCGATGGTGCCGGCTTCGACACCGCGTTCGACGGGGGTCCATTCGGGGCCGTTGTAGTGGGCGACTTTGAAGCCGACGATGACGTCTTTATTGGCGGCGGCGAGAGCGGCGGCGGCTTTCGAGTCCATGTCGTCGAGGTTCTGCTCCTTGGCGTCGCCGGGCATGCCCTGGCCGCCGATGTTGAGGAAGACGAGGACGCGAGTACGGGCTTTGTCGATGATGGTGCTGCGGAAGGCGGCGAAGTTGTGACGGCCGGAGGAACCGGCGTCGACGACGGTGGTGACGCCGACGCGCTGGGCGAAGCTGTCGGGGTGGATGCTGGAATCGCCGCCGGAGAGCCCTTGGCCGCCGGTGCCGGAGAAGACGTGGGCGTGGATGTCGATTAAGCCGGGGACGACGTAGAGGCCGGGGACGGCGATGGTTTTGCGGGCCTGGGCGGGGGGGATGGCGGGGGCGATGGCGGCAATTTTGCCGTCTTTGATGGCGACGTCGCGGAGGGCGCTGAGGCGGTTTTTGGGGTCGATGACATGGCCGCCTTTCAGCAGGATGTCGTATTGCGGCTGGGCGGAGAGGGTGAGGGAAAGCAGAAGAAGCAGTCGCATGGTTTGACCATCATACTGCTGGTTGGGGTGGAGGTATCAATCAAAAGCCCCAACTCGACCGTATTTGCGGGAGTTGGGGCTATTTGGAAATTGGCTCCCCGGGCACTAGTGTCCCAACGTTGCGATCGGACTCGGCTGTAACCCCATCGTTTTCAGTAGGATCAGCGGGGATTTGCCTGGGAACGATTTGAACGGCTGGTTCATGATGGCAGGATGAACGCTGGCAAGAC
>JBIKOG010000318.1:0-7403 GCA_044358225.1 Bryobacteraceae bacterium
GTGGGGCTGCGTCCGTCGGCGGAGATGTGCGGGGCGTCGGCTTCGGAGGCGCTGGTGTACTTGGCGGAGTTGGAGGTTCGGACTCGGCCGTAGGGGCTTGGGCTGCGAGCGGGCTGTTGCGGGTGGTCCGGGGAGGGGGACACTCTTTGTTTCGGACAGGGGGATTTGCCGGACCGGGGATCAGAGTGTCCCCGGGGTTGGGCGGGCGTTTGGGTGCTCGGTTGGTGGCTGCGAGCGGGCTGTTGCGGGTGGTCCGGGGAGGGGGACACTCTTCGTCTCGGACAGGGGGGATTGCCGGACCGGGGATCAGAGTGTCCCCGGGCTTGGCGGGGTGTTGGCTGGCGGTTTTAGATCCAGCGCTTCCACTTGAGGAGCGTCACCAGGATGGCGGTTATGCTGAGGGAGATGGCGGTTCCGTAGAGCAGGCCGTGGGGGTGGTGGATGAAGGGCATGAATTCGAAGTTCATGCCGAAGAAGCTCGTCAGGGCCACGCTGGGAAGGGCGAAGGTGCTCAGGAGCGTCAGCGTCTTCATCGTCTCGTTGGTCCGGTTGGCGACGCTGGAGAGATAGATGTCGAGGGCGCCGCTGAGGAGGTCGCGGGACATCTCCACCGTCTCGATGTGGCGTGTGAGGTGGTCGTAGACGTCGCGGAAGTAGGGGCTCAGTTTGGGGCTCACGTGGGGGTGGTCGGAACGCATCAGGTGGCCGACCAGGTCGCGCGTTTGGGTGAGCACGCGGCGGAGGTTGATGAAGGCCCGCTTCAGGGCGAAGATGCGTTCGAGCAGGTCGGGCTTGGGGTCGGCGAGGACCTGGTCTTCGATGCCGTCGATTTCGAGGCTGTAGGTTTCGAGGACGGGGACGTAGGAGTCGACGATGCCGTCGAGGATACGGTAGAAGATCTGGTCGTTGGTGAGCGACGGGACGTTCCTGTATTTGTCGACCAGGGCGCGGAGTTTGGCGCAGCCGACTTCTTCATAGGTGACGAGGAAGTCCTGGCCGAGGAAGACGTCGAAGTCACCGAAGGCGAGCGAGCCATCGTCTTCGGTGTAGCTGGGCTTGAGGATGACGAAGAGGTAGTTGTCGTCCTCTTCGAGTTTGGCGTTCTGGCCCCCGTGTTCGCAGTCCTCAATGTGCAGGGGATGGAGGTTGTACTGGACGGCCAGCTCCTTGAGCTTTTCGCCTTCGCCCTCATGCAGCGCATGCCAGTTCATATATGTACTATACTGAGCGCGATTGCCATGGCTACGGTAATGCAGATCCAAGGTTGGCGGTGCTACTTCAACTCGAACGAGGGGGAGGAGCCGATGCATGTCTATGCGCAGAAGGGTCAATCGGAGACCAAGTTCTGGTTGCACGCCGACCAGTACGTGGCCGAAGAGGACTTTGAGCATAATCTGACGGCGCGCGGGAGGCGGGAGATTCGTAAGATCGTCTACCTGAATTTTGACGAGATCGCCAACGCTTGGTACGACACGTTTGGAGGCCGGCGTGTCTTCTAGCCTGACCGTTTATGCGCGCGAGGTGCAGGCGACCGAGACGCACCTGATCATCAACACGCATCGCGGAAAGCACGAGATCCGGTGGGAGCTGTGTTCGGAGCGGCTGTCGCAGGCGACGCAGGCGGAGCGGATGCGGCTGGCGTTATCGCCATCGGGGTGTTCGATCCGGTGGCCGTTATTGGATGAAGACCTGGCGGTTGGGCCGTTGATTTTGCCGGGCCGGTAATTTTTTGTAACGTCTGGCGGGGCGATTGGCTCTAGGTAGAGTCAGTGCTAGACGGTGGCGCAGCCGTCGCGCGCTGGCAACTTCTCGGCTACCGCGAGGACGGTCTCCAGGTGGGGGGCTTCCTCTTCGCGGTGGACGGTAGTGACGTCGGCGGCGCGGAAGCGGGCCTTCTTGAGGAAGTCCAGCAGCTCGACCTGGGTGAAGCCGAGCCAGACATCGGCGTAGAGTTCGCGGGCCTCTTCGAAGGTATGGCGCTGGAGGTCGAGGACGACGATGCGGCCGCCGGGCTTCAATATGCGAAAGGCTTCGTGGACGGCCTTTTGGGGGTGGAGGGCGTGGTGGAGCGACTGGCTGAAGAGGGCCAGGTCGACGGAGGCGTCGGGGAGGGGAAGCTCTTCGAGATCGCCGAGTTGGAACTCCACGTTTTTGACGCCGGCGCGGCGGGCGACGCCGTTGGCGTATTCCACCATTTTCTCGGAGTTATCGATGCCGATGACCTGTTCGGCGCGCTGGGCGAGGAGGAGGGAGAGGGTGCCTTCGCCGGAGCCGATGTCGGCGATGCGCATGGGCGGGAGGAGGCGAATGAGCATCTCCGAGAGGCCCTTCCAGGAGCGGCCGGGGACGTAGTCCTTTCCGAATCGGCCGGCGAGTTCATCGAAGTAGGAGCGGACGCGGTCCTTGCGCTTTTTGAGGATGAGGCGGAGGGCTTCGTCGTCGTCGCGGGTTTCGGTGAGTTCGAGGGCGGACTGGCGGAGAAGGTTGGCGACGGTTTCATCGCCGGAGAAGCGGTAGAGGCTTTTTTGTCCGGCGCGGCGGAGTTCGACGAGTTCGGCCTGGCGGAGTTGGGAGAGGGCCATGGAGATGCGGGACTGGCCCATGGCGAGGATCTCCTGGAGTTCGGCGACGGAGAGTTCCTCGCGTTCGAGGAGGCGGAGCATGCGGAGTCGGCTTTCGTCACCGAGGAGGCGGAGTGCTTTGAGGAGGCCGGGCATGTAATACAAACAGAGTATCAACAAATCATGATCCCTTGATGCATTTGTGGTAGTCTAACGGTTGAGGAGTTTTTTCTACCCTATGAGTTCCACTGGAAACACGCTGGCGACCGAGTACAAGGTTGCCGATCTTGGTCTGGCCGATTGGGGCCGGAAGGAAATTTCGATTGCCGAGCACGAGATGCCCGGTTTGATGTCGATTCGCCGGAAGTATGCGACGGGCAAGCCGCTGGCCGGTGTGCGCGTGACGGGGTCGTTGCACATGACGATCCAGACGGCGGTTTTGATTGAAACGCTGGTGGACCTGGGCGCGAGCGTGCGCTGGGCGAGCTGCAACATTTTCTCGACGCAGGATCACGCGGCGGCTGCGATTGCGGCGGCGGGCGTGCCGGTGTTTGCCTGGAAGGGCGAGACGCTGGAAGAGTACTGGGAATGCACGATGCGCGCGATCGACCACGGTGGCGAGCAGGGTCCGGAGCTGGTTGTCGACGACGGCGGCGACGTGACGTTGTTGATCCACAAGGGCTACGAACTCGAGAACGGCAGCGACTGGGTGAACACGCCGTCGGGCAGCCACGAAGAGAAGGTCATTAAGGACCTGTTGAAGAAGGTCCACGCCGAGAAGCCGGGTTACTGGCACGGGCTGGTGGCGGCTTGGAAGGGCGTTTCGGAAGAGACGACGACGGGCGTGCACCGCTTGTACAAGATGCAGCAGGAAGGCAAGCTGCTGGTGCCGGCGATCAACGTGAACGACTCGGTGACGAAGTCGAAGTTCGACAATTTGTATGGTTGCCGCGAGTCGCTGGGTGATGGCATCAAGCGCGCGACGGACGTGATGTTGGCCGGTAAAGTGGCCGTGATTTGCGGTTATGGCGACGTGGGCAAGGGTTCGGCGCAGTCGTTGCGCGGGCTGGGCGCGCGTGTGATCGTGACCGAGATCGACCCGATCAACGCGTTGCAGGCGGCGATGGAAGGCTACCAGGTTACGACTCTGGAAGAGACCCTTGGCATTGCCGACATCTACGTGACGACGACGGGCAACGTCGACATCATCACGCTCGAGCACATGCAGCACATGAAGGACCAGGCGATTGTCTGCAACATCGGCCACTTCGACAACGAGATTCAGATTGACCGTCTGAACACGGCTGAAGGCGTGGTGCGTTTGAACATCAAGCCGCAGGTGGACAAGTACACGTTCCCGGCGGGCAACTGCATCTTCATGCTGGCGGAAGGCCGGCTGGTGAATCTGGGTTGCGCGACTGGCCATCCGAGTTTCGTGATGTCGAACAGCTTCGCGAACCAGACGCTGGCGCAGCTGGATCTGTGGGCGAACAAGGACACCTACAAGGTG
Source organism: Bryobacteraceae bacterium (assembly GCA_044358225.1). GTDB lineage: Bacteria > Acidobacteriota > Terriglobia > Bryobacterales > Bryobacteraceae. The sequence continues at coordinate 4,072 of JBIKOG010000318.1, forward strand.
GGTGTTTACACGCTGCCGAAGAAGCTGGACGAGGAAGTGGCCCGGTTGCACTTGGAGAAGATCGGTGTGAAGCTGACGACTCTGACGCCGCGGCAGGCCGAGTACATTGGCGTGCCGGTGGAAGGGCCGTACAAGCCCGAGCACTACCGCTACTAGTTTTGTGTAGATCGTTTGATCAACTGTTTGGTTGATCTCCTAAGGACCCTCACCCCCCGCCTGACGGCGGGGGGATTTTTTTTGGTATTTGGTTTTCAAAGATCGTTTGGAAGCTGGCGACGATGGTGTTTTAAGATCGCTGCTTTCGGTTTTCCGCCTGCTCCTTCAGCGGGTTGTGTCGCGTCTTGGGGTACACGGCTGCTGATTCGGACTGGGGCGGTTTTATTGGAGGTTTGCCCGCCATGTCCCCGGTGGGCTGGTGGTTCAGGTCTTTCTTTTGATCAGGTCGGGGCGGACTCTGGCGGCGTACCAGGCTGCCAGGGAGGCCGCGATGACGAGGTCGTCGTGTTCGGTTTGGCCGCTGCGTGGGCGGACGGCGGCGACTTCGCGTTCCAGGGCGTTGGCGTTGTGAACTTCACGGTGGACGCGGATGATCTCCGTTTCCAACAGGTAACGGAGATGGGCGATCAGGTCGCGCCGGGGGACGGTGGTCCGCCTGGAGTTGGAGCCGACTTCGTGGCCGGCGGTGATGAGGACAGGCACGATGTTGACGCCCATTTTTTCGGCGCGGATGAGTTCGGTGACGACCTGGCCGGGGCCGGCGGCGTCGAGCACGATATGAATACGCGGCGGACGCTGGCCGTAACCGCACTGGGCGCGGAGCGCGTTCACCAATTGGCGGAGCTTGCGGACGACTTCGACGTATTCGGTTCCCAGCGGGATCCGTTTGAGGGCACCGAGGGTTAGCACCGGGCGCCTGTGTTGGCAGTAGCGGGCATGGTCGAAGTTACCGAAGTCTTCCTCGACCAGGCCGAAGACGGCGAAGGCGGAGTGGTCTCGGTCGCGACCGAGATCGAGGCCGATCAGGTAGTCGAGAATGGGTGAGCGCTTCATGGGTTATTCCTTTTTTCTCCTTGCTTCCTTGCTCCCTTCTGCGGGTTGTGTCGCGTCTTGGGTACACACCTGTTGTTGGGGTTACGGGCCGAATTTCGTTGGGAGTTCTGCCCGGTATGTCCCCGGGGTGGTGTTCCGTCGCGATGCTAGAGGCTGCGTTCCCATTCGGGGGCGAAGAGGTCGAAGTCGTCGCGGAGACATTTGCGGAAGGTCTCCAGGCTGATGTATTGGCCGCCGGCGGCGATGAACTGGCAGTCGAACTCCTGTTGGAAGGTCTCTTCCGACATCGACTCGCGGAGCTTCGCTATGGCCTCTTCACTGATTCTGGGGCAGTCCTCCAACGTTCCCAGGATGCGGGTCCACGGGCTGTCTTGCTGGTGCCACTTTTCGTAGAAGTAGCCGGTTTGGCCGTTGGGCGTGCTTAAGACCATCAGCGTTCCGTTGGAGACCGAGAGCATCGGCTCCAGAGCGGAGAAGAGCGTGTCGCTGGCGAAGGCGGCTTCGTCCACTACGATCAGACTGGGCGCGGAGAAGCAGCGGATCTTCTCCTCGTTGTCCGGTAAGGCGACGACTTTGGCTCCGTTGGCGAGGGTGAAGCCGTCGCATTTCGGGGGCGCGGCGAAGAGGTTGAGATCCATGTGCCGGGCCATTTGGCGGGTCTTTTCGAGAATCTGACCGGATTGGCGGCCGCTGGCGCTGGCCAGTAGGATCAGGGCGTCGGGCTTGTGGACGGCCTGGTGGAGCACGCGCACGGCGGCGGCGGTGGATTTACCGGCTTGGCGTGGGCCTAACACCAGGATGCGCGTGTTGGTCTCCGTCAGGATTTGCTCCTGGATGGCATCGGCCTTGAAGTCCAGATTCTGGGCGGCCCAGGCGGTGATTTCTTCCGGTTTGGGCTCGGGCTCGGGTTCGGGTGCCGGCTCCGGATCTGGCTTGGCCGGGAACGATTCGGGGAGCGGATCGTTGGTGGCTTCGACGATGTAGGGCGCCTCGGCGAGCGTGCCTTCGACGGGTTGGGCGTCGCTGGTTTGGGGCAGGTCGGAATTTTGCCGCCTGTTTATTTCCAACGACATCTGGGACGGTCCGCTTGTACACGATCGTTTTTCGAGGCGGAGGAGGAGGCGGATGACGCGGTCGCGCTCGCGGTTGTAGAAGGCGATGCGGGCGTTGCAACGGTCGATGGTGCCGTTGACGGATTGGACGCCGAGTTTTTCGGCGTCGAGGTTGAGCTTGGCCTGGTCGGGGCAGTTGGGGGCGTTGTTGGTGACGGTGATGAGGAGATCGTGGAGGTGGTCGTTTTTTGCGGCCACCATCCGCTTGGCTTCCCAGAGATAGCCGACGAGTTCGTTGACGAGGAGTTCGGGCTGGAAGCCGTTGGGCTGCCAGTAGGCGTACTGCTGGGCCTTGAGTTCGAGGAACTCGTCGTTGGATTCGCCGGGGAGCATGTGGCCGCGGGTGGCGTAGAGGCCGTGCTTGTAGCTGGCCGATTGGGAACGCTGCATGCTTTCGGGCGTTTTCGGGCCGTTGGACTTGGCGCCGTTGGCACGGGCGCGCTGGGCCCGTTCGGTGCGTTGATTGAGGGTGGGCATTGGCCGCTCCTTTCGCTCTGGTTGGAAATGAGAAAGGCCTCCGGCTCCCCGGGTGGGGGGCGCTGGAGGCCTTCTGATTTCTTTGTAGCAGGCGAGAGGGCGAAAACGAACTTTGGGGGGCTGGGGAATGGCTGGAAGTGGTTGATTTGGTGGGGGAAAAGATTATTTTCGAATTGTGTGACTAATGAAGCTTAATGTGGCATTTTCGCTGTTTAGCGAGGGTCGGCGGGGCTGGTGGCGGCCGCTTGGATCTGGTAGAGGTACTTCTGGAAGCCGGCGAAGAGGGAGCGGATTTGGGACGTGTCGCCCAAGTCATCGACGGCGTCGGCGAGGGCTTTGTATTTGAGCTTTAAGAGCGGGGAGAGTTTTTCCGGGGCGAGTTCGTCGACGCCTTCCTTGACGTATTGGGCGAGGACGAAGGAGAGGAAGGCCTGTTGTTTGGTGGAGAATTTCTGGTGGATGAGCGCAGCGGCGCGGGTTGCCCGATCCTGGCGGGTTTCGGGCGGGACAGCGTAGGCGACGTGGGCGAGGACGTCGAAGAGGTCGCTGTTTTCGGCGTTGATGATCTTTTGCATTTCGAGCATCTGATCGCGGGCGAAGCCCTGGGCGGCGAGGCCTTCGAGGAGTTTGGCGCGGGTGGCGGGATCGCTCCAGAGGGCGCGGAGTTCGTCTTCATCCTTGAAGAATTCCGGG
>JBIKOG010000111.1:0-24365 GCA_044358225.1 Bryobacteraceae bacterium
TCCCACAGCCAACGACGACGACGAGTTCATAATCAGAATGAGAACACAACCAACCCCGTGTCCCTCGTGTCCCCAATTCTCCGTGTCTCAGCTCAGGGTGGCAGTTCACGGCCCATAACCCAACCACAGACGTGTCCCCCAAAGACGCGCCCCCCCCCCGCAGGAGGACAGACGGCGAGCGGGATAGCAGCCCCCCCCGAACACCCGTTGACGCCGCCGTATAATAGGAATAGGAGACTCCAATCTCCCGTGCCCAACTGATCCCCGGCGTGATTTCTTACTCCGTCTTCCTGCTACTTTCGGGACTAATCTTCACCCTGGCCGAACGCCTCTGGCCCCGCCAGCCGCAACCCATCGCCCGCAAGGGCTACGCCCTCGATATCGTCTACATCCTCTTCAACGCGGAAGTCGTTGGTGCCCTCGTCTCCATCTGGCTCGGCCAGCTCTACGGCAACCACTTCCTGCAATGGCGCGAACCGCTCGGCCTCAACGCTCTAAACAAACAACCGGAATGGCTCCAACTCGCCGCGCTGCTTCTCACAAAAGACTTCCTCCAGTGGAACATCCATAACCTGCTCCACCGCGTCCCTGCCCTCTGGGAGTTCCACAAAACCCACCACTCCACCGAAGTCATGGACTGGCTCAGCAACTGGCGCTTCCATTGGTTCGAGATCGTCTTCTACCAGGCCATCCTCTACCTGCCCGCCAACCTGCTCGGCATGTCCCCCACCGTCACCTTCGGTTGCGCCGTCATCAGCACCACCATCGGCCACTTCGCCCACGCCAATCTCCGCTGGCGCGTCGGCCCGCTCAAATACATCATCAATAGTCCCGAGATGCATCTCTGGCATCACGTCCACCCGGACGCCGGCCCGGTCAACAAGAACTTCGCCATCTCCCTCGCCCTCTGGGACTGGCTCTTCCACACCGCCTACGCACCCCCCGGCCCGCCCCAAAAAATCGGAGTATGACACGATCTGGCCGGCTTTGACGTGTTAGGTGGTATGCCTGCCACCGAAGAGCAAGGCGGCTTTGGAATCGGCTACCCGCCTGATCCGTGGACGCAGAACGTCCACGCCGCTACCACCACCTCCAAAGAGAAGAATACCCTTCGCCTCGGTATCAAGCCCGTCGCCTGCTGGCGGCTCAACAACTGCCGCTTCCAGTTCGGCTGCTCCTTCGTCATGCCCGAAGCCCGCTCCGAATTCGGCTCGCTCCAAACCCTCCGCTCCCAGTTCGAAGGCGCGCCCCTCTCCGTCTTCGGCCACGCCGATCCCGTTGGCGACGACGCCTTCAACAAGGACCTCAGCGGCCGCCGCGCCCTCGCCATCTATGGCATCCTCACCCGCGACGTCGCCCGCTGGGAATCGCTCTACGCCAGCCCCCTCGGCGCCGATTCCTGGAGGGACACGGAGATCGATACCATGCTCGCCGCCGTCGGCTTCCCCCACGCCTCCGCCAATCGCGCCGACGCCATCCGCGCCTTCCAACAGGCCGACGGAACCCTCACCCCCGATGGCGCCTGCGGCCCCGCCACCCGCGCCCGCCTGTTCCTCAAGTACATGGACTACCTCTGCCCCTTCACCGTCCCCAAGTCCGGCTTCCTCGGCGGCGGCGCCGACAGCGGCCTCAAAGCGGACGTCCAGGGCTGCTCGGAGTTCAACCCCCTCCTCGTCTTCTCCCAGGCCGAAAACGACGCCTTCAACGCCGCCGCCGACAAGGCCGAACGCGACAGCGAAAACTCCGTCAACCGCCGCGTCCTTGTCCTGCTCTTTGAACCCGGTACCCGCGTCCCGGCCGACAAATGGCCCTGCCCGCGTACCAGCGAATCCACCGCCGGTTGCCTCCGCCGCATGTGGTCCGACGCCACCACCCGCCGCAGCCCCCAGGCCGAACGCCGCGTCTTCGAAGAGGCTCAGAACACCTTCGGCTGCCGCTTCTACCATCGCCTCAATACCGACTCGCCCTGCGAATGCGCCAGCGGCGGCAAGGTCTGGATCAGCATCCAACTGCTCGACGAAAACCAGACGCCCATCCCCAACGCGCCCTACAAGCTCACCATCAACGGCGCCGCCACCAACGACAAGGCCGACTCCAAAGGCATCTTCACCAAGTACATCAGCGCCTCCGACTCCGGTGGCACCCTCGAATCCTCCGGCCGCAAATACAAGCTCGCCTTCCAGAACCTGCCCCCAGTGATGGAACTGAAAGGCATGCAACTCCGCCTCAGCAACTTCGGCTACAACTGCGGCATCACCAATGGCGTCATGAACCCGGAAACAGAAGCCGCTCTCCGGACGTTCCAGTCCCTCCACGGCCTCCCCGAAACCGGCGTCAGCGATCCGGCCACGCAGAGCCAAGTCAAGAAGATCTACGGAAGCTAATGCCGTCCATTACCGTCCACGCCTATGACCACGGGGCCACCACTTATGCGCCCCTCTCCGACGTTTGGATCTACTGGAAACTCGGCGACGATGTCACCCTGCTTCGTACCGACCCCACGGGTCTGCTGCACCAGGCCGACCTCACCAAATCCACCGCCGAACCCAACCCGGCCAAGGAGATGCCCTGGGTCTATACCGCGGATTTTCAAACGAACAAGGGCACAGTTGTCGAGGTCGCTTTTACGCGCGGCGCCAAGCCTCTGCCGCCGGCTCAGCTCGCCGCCGATCACTACACCAAACTCGTCGTCGGCAACGTGTGGCCAGCCCCGTTTGAAGCGCCGGAGAACACGTACGCGGAAGAGTGCTGGATCGGCATCGGCGCGCCGAATGCGGTCGGCTGGATGTTCTCGCTCGATATTCTCCTCCCGAATCACAAAAGCACGCTCACCGTTCCCCACGAACTGGCCCTGTGGCCGCTGTTGCGAGACACGGTGCCAACCGATGGAGACTACTACACCGATGGTCTTTCACAAGGCGCGGCCATCTGGACTGGCGATACGAACTTTGCCGGCGAAGACGAGCCCTGCGCGGCGCTCGCCGCCGCCAAGCGCCCGAAGGAGCGTGGCATGCGCGTCGCCGGATCGGTGGAGACGCGTGCCTCCGGGCTGAACCTGGTACTGCTCGGCGCCGCCGGGCTGCCTCTTATGCTCAAAACCGCGGCCACCTCCACAAGCCAGGTGACGACCTTTCCGGTGACCCTCCGGGACGGCGGCAGCGTGAAAACCTTCACGGCCGACATCTGGTTCGCGCAATCGGAGGACGCCTTTGGTCCGGTGCAGATTGTCTTTCAGGCAACCGGTGCCAGCCCGGACTACACCGACGCCTATTTCGTACATCTCGCCGGTCTGCAGATCGGCCTGGTGGACGACTACGAAGCCAACGTGAATGGCAAGGTGCCCGGCGCGCCCAAGGTCGAAGCCGACGACCGGATGATTGTCGATTTCCGCGAATCACCGCAGGGCACGCTCGCCGCGCTGCAGGGCCAGACGCGCGCCCGCCGCATGGTGCCCTACGAAATGCACCTGCGCCAGCGGCCCTTCACCCCAGCGCTGCCGACGGCGGTGCTCATGCCGGAGATGCCTCTCTTCATGGCGGAGCTGCAACTGGTGGGCCTCAGCGAAACCAGGCTGCGCGAGTTGCTCAACTTCCGGCACCACCTGGCCGACGGCAAACCCGACACGCTGGAGTTTGAGTACTCCTGGACGATGGGCATGAACTGGGACGGCCCGGACGCGGCGACCAATCACGCGCGCTCCTACAGCTATGCGGAGATGTGGAGCTACGAGGCGCGCGCCAAACTGAAGCGCAAGGATGCCGGTGAGCTGGAGGCCACCATCACACCCACACCTCGCGCCGTGGCCTTTCCCGTGGCCGGTCGCCGCGAACCGACGGTGCGCTACAAGGACATCCGGCGCCGTTGGAACCGCCATGCCGGTGCCGCCGAAAAGGACGCGGTGCTCATCGAATGGCAGCCCGATATCCGGATCGGTGGCCGAGAAGTGATGCGCGGCGGTGACGGGCAGATCACGGTCGACACGCTCTCGATTGCCGATATCGACGTGCTGCCGCCCAGCTCCGGCGGCGCTGTGCTCCAACTGCCTCGCTTCCGCATGCGCGGCACGGATCCAGGCGCCGACCTGGACACGATCATCGATCTCGTGGTCGAGGAATACTACGACGCCCACAGTGGCGTGGCGGCGGTGACGTCACTCACCGCGGCCACCTGGCAGTCCACGATTCGCGCCATCCTCCACCACGAAGGACGAAGCCGGCAGTTCGGTTTCCTGCTCCGCCACTACGGCACCGATGCGGACAACGACAACTACTACGGGTTGGAGCGCCGCATGCCGCTCTTCGGCTATCCCCACGGCTACGGCCTCGGACAGTTGGATAATCCGGCCGTAACTGACGATGGCGCCTGGAGCTTTGTCGATAACTTGCGCGGCGCGGTGACCCTTTTGTTGGGCGCGAAAGCCGACAATACATATGCGCTCCTCAACCAGCACCCGGCCGATACCGTACACTGGCGGGCCTGCTTTCAACGCAACGCCATCAAGCAGTACAACAGCGGCGTGAACGAATTTGCGTGGTCGGGCGGCGCCTGGAAGATCAGCCCGAACCAGGCACAGACAACCGATACCGGCGCGGCCAACCCGCAGCTACAGTACCCCAACCTGGTGTTGACCGACGCCACCGATGTGCAGTACTACACGGGCACAGCAGCGGCGCCGGTCTTCAATTGGCCCATCACCTTTGTGGAGGCCAACTACGGAGATCTACCGGACTAACGCGACCAGGCGACCGCGGTTTGCTTGGATTCGCCGAGGCCTTCAATGCCCAACTCCACCACGTCGCCGGCCTTCATGAAGATCGGCGGCTTGAAGCCCAGGCCCACTCCGGGAGGCGTACCGGTCGAAATCACATCGCCCGGAAGCAGCGTCATGAACTGGCTCAGGTAGCTGACCAGCGTGCGAATCCCGAAGATCATCTGCTGCGTCGAAGAGTTCTGGCGCATCACGCCGTTCACCTTCAGCCAGCACTTCAGGTTCTGCGGATCCGGCACTTCATCGGCCGTGGCCATGAACGGTCCAAGCGGCGCGAACGTATCGCAGCTCTTGCCCTTCACCCACTGCCCGCCGCGCTCCAGCTGGAAGGCGCGCTCGGAGTAGTCGTTGTGCAGCGCGTAGCCGGCCACGTGATCCATGGCGTCGGCCTCGTCCACATAGCTGGCTTTCTTGCCGATGACGAAGGCGAGTTCCACTTCCCAGTCGGTCTTCTCAGACCCGCGCGGAATCATCACGTCGTCGTTCGGGCCGACGAGCGAGCTGGTGCTCTTGAAGAAGATGATCGGCTCCTTCGGAATATCGAGGCCCGATTCCTTGGCGTGATCGGCGTAGTTCAGGCCGATGCAGACAATCTTCGAGGGGCGCGCGACGCACGGGCCCAGGCGCGTGCCCGGGTCCACCGTCGGTGCGGTGGCGGCGTTGGCATCGGCCCACGCGGACAGGCGCGCCAGACCGTCGCCGCCGAAGAAGGCTTCGTCGTAATCGGAGCCAAAGCCGGAGGCATCAATCCAACGGCCATCGGCGAGTTGCAGACCGGGCTTCTCGGCGCCGGGGTTTCCAAATCGAATGAGTTTCATACGGTTGCTCCTGATAGCTTATCGAATTGTGAGCGTGCCGCCATCCACCGGCATTCCGGTGCCCGTGATAAACGAGGCGTCGTCGGAACACAGGAACAGCGCGGCGGTGGCCATCTCCTCCGGTCGCGCCATGCGCCCGATCGGCTGGGCCTTGGACAGCTTATCGAACATCTCCTCCTCGCGCCCCGGATAGTTCTTGGCGATGAAGCCATCGACGAACGGCGTGTGCACCCGGCCCGGCAACAGCGCGTTGCAGCGGATGTTGTGCGCCAGGAAGTCCTTGGCCACGGCGTAGGTCATCGAGAGCACGGCGCCCTTCGAGGTGGCGTAGGCAAAGCGGTCGTTGATCGCCATCACCGACACGCAGCTGGCCAGGTTCAGGATCACGCCGCCCTTGGCGTCGGCCACCATGAACTTCAGCGTCGAGCGCAAACAGTTCGCTGGGCCAAAAACGTTGACTCTTTGAATGCGTTCAAAATCTTCGGGCGTCGTCGTCAGCGCGTTGCCCACGTGGGCAATGCCGGCGTTGTTGACGAGAATGTCGATCTGGCCGCGCCGCGAGTGGATTTCGGTGATGACGGCGTCCACCTGCGCGGCGTCGGTGACGTCGCAGTTCACGGCGTTGGCCACGCCGCCGGCGGCGGTGATCTCGGCCACGGCTTTGTTCATCTCGTCCACGTTGCGGTCCAGAATCTCCACAGCCGCGCCCTCCTGGGCAAACAGCTTGCAAATGGCGAGGCCGATCCCGGATGCGCCTCCGGTGACGATAGCGGTTTTGGATGCGAGTTTAGGCATTGCCGATATTGTCTCGTACAATGAAAGAATCCATGAAAGCCCACGTATATGTGACGTTGAAAAAGACCGTGTTGGACGCGCAAGGCAAGACCGTTTGCCAGGCGCTGCGCGGCCTGGGACATAGCTCGATTGCCGACGTGCGACAGGGCAAGTATTTCGAGATCGACATCGCCGATGGCGCCGACCCCGTCGCCGTCCGTGCCGAAATAGATTTGATTGCAAGGGAAATCCTGGCTAATCCTGTGATCGAAGACTACCGATTAGATATCGAGGAGTAATCGCCAATCTATGTGTGGAATCGTCGGGTACGTCGGGCGCCGGAAGACCGCGCCAATTGTTTTGGAAGGTCTTCGGCGGTTGGAATATCGCGGCTACGATTCCGCCGGTATCGCGGTGGTGGGAGCGGATGGCAGCCTGACGATTCGTCGCGCCTCCGGCAAACTCCACAATCTGGAAGAGGCCGTGCAGCTCTCGCCCGTCGAGGGCCACTTCGGCATCGGCCACACCCGGTGGGCCACCCACGGCCGGCCCACCGAAGAGAACGCCCACCCGCACACCGGCCCGGCGCGCAAGGTGGTGCTGGTCCACAACGGCATCGTCGAAAACTACCTCGACCTGCGCCGCGAACTCGAACACCGTGGCCACGTCTTCATCACGGAGACCGATACCGAAGTGGTGGCCCATCTGGTGGAGGTCTACCTCGACGAAGGCCAGAGTTTTGAAGAAGCGGTGCGGACCACGGTCAAACGCATCAACGGTGTCTTTGCGCTGGCCATCATGTCCTGCGATGAGCCGGGCAAGATCATCGCCGCCCGCAACGGCCCGCCCGTTGTGATCGGGCTAGGCGAGAACGAATACTTCGTGGCCTCCGATGTGCCCGCCATCCTCAGCCATACGCGCGACATGTTCTTCCTTGATGATGGCGACCTCGCCGTCGTCACCGAAGAAGGCGTGCGGCTGATGGACTTCGAAGGAACGCCCATCAAACGCCAAGTCACCCACATCCTCTGGGATCCGATCCTGGCCGAAAAGGGCGGCTACAAGCACTTCATGCTCAAGGAGATCTACGAGCAGCCGCGCGCAGTGCGGGATACCATCCTGGGCCGCGTCGGGCAGGAGTCCGGCCACATCTTCCTCGAAGAGATGGCCATCACGCCGGAGGAGTTCGCCGGCTTTCAGCAGATCCGCATCGTTGCCTGCGGCACCAGTTGGCACGCAGGCCTCGCCGGGAAATTCATGATCGAGCGGCTGGCACGTTTGCCGGTCGAAGTCGACTACGGCAGCGAGTTCCGCTACCGCGATCCGATCGTGAACGAGAAGACCCTTACGGTCGTGATCTCCCAATCCGGCGAGACCGCCGATACCATCGCCGCGCAGCGCGAGGCCAAGCAGAAGGGCTCGAAAACGCTGGCCATCTGCAACGTCATCGGGTCGATGATCCCGCGCGAGGCGTCGGGCACGCTGTTGACCCATGCGGGCCCGGAGATCGGCGTGGCGTCCACCAAGGCGTTCACCTCCCAGGTCACCGCGCTGTTCATCCTGGCCATGTACCTTGGTCAGCGGAAGGGAACGCTCAGCGATGCGGCGTCGCTCGAACTGGTCGGCGAACTCGTCCGGCTGCCCGGCAAGCTGGAGCATCTGCTCAGCAAAGATAACCACTACGAGGACATCGCCAAGGCGCTGTTCCGCGCCACGGACTTCCTGTATCTGGGCCGCGGCATTCACTTCCCGATCGCTCTCGAAGGGGCTCTGAAGCTGAAGGAGATCAGCTACATCCACGCCGAGGGCTACCCGGCCGGCGAGATGAAGCACGGGCCGAACGCCCTGATCGACGAGAAGCTGCCGGTGGTGGTGTTGGCCGCCTACGACCCGGCCGATCCGTCCAGCCGCATCCGCTACGAGAAGACGCTGTCGAACATTCAGGAAGTGAAGGCCCGCGAGGGCATCGTCATCGGCATCATCAACGAAGGCGATGAGGATGCCCGCAAGATGTGCAGCTACGCCATCGAGATCCCGACCACGTCGGAGATGCTGTTGCCGCTGCTGGAGATCGTGCCGTTGCAGCTGCTGGCCTATCACATCGCTGTGCGGCTCGGCTGCGACGTGGATCAGCCGCGGAATCTGGCGAAGTCGGTGACGGTGGAGTGAGGCAGGCGGTCACAGCGCTGACGATCACGACCCGCGGCAAAGGGCTCTATGAGTTCACCGAGGACGTGGAGCGCTGGGTGGCCGAACAAGCCGCGCACACTGGCCTCGTGACGCTGTTTATCCGCCATACGTCGGCCTCGCTGACGGTACAGGAGAACGCCGATCCGGACGTGGTCTCGGACCTGAACGCATGGTTCGGCCGGCTGGTGCAGGAGAATGATCCGCACTTCCGCCATACGCTCGAAGGCCCCGATGACATGCCGGCCCACATCCGCGCGGCGCTCACGGCGACGCAGTTGAGCATCCCGGTAATGAACGGCCGTCTGGTGTTGGGAACCTGGCAGGGGATCTACGTATTTGAACACCGGCGTTCGCCGCATAAGCGAACCGTGGCGGTGCATTTCATGGGGGATTGACGGTTCACGGGGCAACCTGTGTATCCTGGAACCTTGCATCGGTTCTTCGCCATTCTGCTGCTTCACGTGTTCAGCCTTTCGCTGATCACGCCGCTGCTTGGGGCAACGACGCCGGGGGCCAATCTTCCCCAGTGTTGCCGCCGCGACGGAAAACACGGCTGCGGCATGGTGAAGGGCAAGGACGCCGGGGCGGGTTCGCTTTCCGGCCCTGGGGTGCGATCGGTGAAGCCGGTCTGCCCGATGTTCCCTAACGGGAAGTCCGAGCCGGTCACCTCCCCGTTGGCGTTGCCCGTGCCGGAGCGCCTGGAGATATCGCTGCTCTTCTCCGCCGAGGCGGGCAGAGCGCAAACTGAGGCCCGCTACCGGGTCTCCCATAGTCGCGCATCGCAGAAGCGCGGACCGCCAGCCGTCTAGGCTCGCCGTCCCCTCCATTTCTGCTGGTGAGCGGGCACGCGTGTGCGCGTTCCCCACCGTGTATCCGTTTTCGCAAGGAGCGAACCGATGAGAGTTTCCGTATGGACTTCCCTGTGCGTGGGCGCCTATGTGTGCCTGGTGCCACTGCCCGTTGGGGCGAATGATTGGACGGCTTTTCGAGGGAACGGTGATGGCCGGGCCACGCAGACGGCGTTGCCGTCGGAGTGGGCCGCCGACCGGAACATTGCCTGGGACGTGAAGCTCCCTGGCGGGGGCCAATCGAGCCCGGTACTGTGGAAAGACAAGATCTTCCTGACCGCCACCGAGGGGGACAACAAAGAGACTCTGCTGGCGCTCTGCTACAGCGCCAAGGATGGCAAGCTGCTATGGCGGAAGGACCTGCCGTCGTCGCGGCCGCAGAAGCGCGCACCGCGGACCAGCCTCTCGGCGCCGACGGCGGCCGTCGATGGCAAGCTGGTATATTTCCTGTTCGATTCGACCGACGTGTTCGCCTTCGACCACGCCGGCCGCCAGAAGTGGCACAGCGATTTGAACAAGCTCGTGGCGCCGTTTCAGATCGAGCACGACTTCGGCAGTTCGATCCGTCCCACGCGCGATGGGCTGGTCGTGCACCTGAATCATCTGGGGCCGTCGGCGGTGGTCTCGTTGGCCAAGGCGAACGGACAACTGCAGTGGAAGCACGACCTGGCGCCGGAGGGCGGGAGCTGGAATACGCCGCTGGTGACCGGAACCGGCGAGGCCGAGACGGTGCTGTTTTCCCGCGCCGGCGGCGTGGTGGCATTATCGGCAAAGAGCGGGGAACGCCGGTGGGGATACGAGGCGAAGTGGTCCCGGGGCACCGCATTGCCTTCGCTGGTGACGGCCGGCGATCTGGTGATTGTGCCCTCGGCCGAACGCACCGGAACGGTGGCGGTATCGATGGCCAAGCCGGGCGAACTGGTGTGGCGCGCCAAGCAGGCTACCAACGGGATGATCTCCCCGCTGGTGGTGGGCGACTACCTGTTCCTGGTGAACACGATCGGCGTGGTGCAGTGTCTGCGCGCGACGACGGGCGAGGAGCTGTGGCAGTACCGGATGCCGGGCAGCGGCTGGGCGGCGCCGATTGGCGTCGGCAATCAGGCGTACTTTTTTACGGCCGATGGGACGGCGGTGATTTTGGCCGCCGGGCCGGAACTGAAGGTGCTGCAGAAGAACGAACTGCCATTAGCGCAGCCGCTGTACGCGGTGGTGCCGGCGGGGAACGGGTTGCTGTTCCGGACGCCGGGCGAGCTGCTGAAGGTGGCCCCGGTGGCGGCGGGCAAGAGCGTGCGGCTGGAGCCGGTGCCCGCGAAGAAGGCGGCGCCGGGAGCGCCGGGACGTCCGTAGTTACGAGGGGAAACAGAGATGCCACAGATTCGACTTTCATTCCTACTGCCCCTGTTTGCGGGCGCGATTTCTTTGCTTGCCGGCAGCGCCGGACGCGTGGGAGGCACGGTTCTGGATCCGGCCTCGGCCACGGTCGGCGGCGCACGGCTGACTGCCACCAACGAGAGCACCGGACAACAGCGTCGCACCACGACGAACGGCGAGGGCCGGTATGTTTTCCCGAGCCTGGAAACAGGCACCTATAGCCTGGAACTTGAGGCGAACGGGTTCGCGGCGCAGGTCAAGCGCGGGCTTGCTGTGACGGTGGATGGGGACGACACGGTCGACTTCCGGCTGACGCTGGCACGGGTGGCCGAACGGGTGGAGGTCACGGCGGACCCGGCGTTGTTGCTCACCGGCCCGGCGTCGGGCGGGCTGGTCGACAACCGGCGCATGCTGACGCTGCCGATCAACGGGCGCGACTTCACTCGATTCGCGTTGCTGACGCCGGGTGCCGTACCTCGATCGGGCCGGATCGGTGACCTGAGCTTCAACGGGCTGCACAGCACGCACAACGCCTACAGCATCGATGGTGTGGACGCGTCGCGTGTGGACCAGACCGTAGTTTCGAACGGCTTCGACCGGGGCGCGCGGCTGTTGACGGGGAGCATGGAGGGGTTGGCCGAGTTCCGCGTGCAGACGCACAACTACCGGGCCGAACACGGACGGGCCGCGGGCGGCGTGATTACGGTGGCCAGCCGGAGCGGTGGCAACGATACGCATGGCGGGTTGCTGTACTTCTTCCGCAACGATCTGCTGGACGCGCGGAACTTCTTCAACATCGACAGCCAGGCCAAGGCGCCGTTCCGGTACAACAACTTCGGCGCCAGCCTGGGCGGCGCGCTGAAGAAGAACCGCACGTTCTACTTCGGCAGCTACGAGGGCAGCCGCCAGCGGTTGGGCGTGACGGCCAGCGGGACCGTGCCGAGCGAAGCGCTGCGGGCGCAGGTGCTGGCGACGTCGCCGGCGTTGCGGCCGCTGGTGGAGTTGTTCCCGGCAGGTACCGGGGCGACGGCGAATCCGCTGATCAGTTCGTTTGTGACGTCGCGGTCGCTGGCGGTGGGCGAAGACGCCGGGAGCCTGCGTCTGGACCACGTGGTGAACGAGAACCACCGGTTGTTTGGCCGCGTGTCGATCAACGATTCGGCGGTGACCGGGCCGCTGTTCTCCTCGACGGCGACGGCGCTGGGGGTGAATGACAATCAGTATGTTCCGTCGCGGACGACGAACTTCGCGGTGGGATATCAGGCCGTGCTGACGCCGCGACTGCTGCTGGATATCACCGGCGGCATGCAGGCGGTGGACACGTCGTCGGACACGACGCAGCCGGTGCCGACGGTGAACATTACGGGCATCACGGCGTCGGTCGGCGGGCGGCGGAAGTCGCAGATCGACAGCCGGCTGTTCCAGTTGAACGGCGCGTTGAGTTACCAGGCCGGGCAGCATTTGTGGAAGTTCGGGGCGACGGTGATCCCGGCGCATACCAGTTCGCTGACGTCCAATTCACTGACGATTACCTATCTGTCGCCGGCGGCGTTTGTGGCCAACCAGTTGGGCCAGGCGGCGATCACGCCGGCGCAGCCGTACACGACCTTGGGCGCCGTGTATTCGGCCTACTACGCGCAGGATACGTGGCGAGCCGGGAAGAACCTGACGATCGACCTGGGATTGCGCTACGACTACGCCAACGTCACCAGCGATACGAAGGGCCAATTGCGGCCGTATCTGCCGCGGACGGGCGCCCTCGGCGCGCCGGGCGCGGCGTTCTACCGGGCGCCGGGGAAGAACTTCGCTCCGCGGTTTGGCGTGGCGTGGCAGCCGCACAGCCGGGTGATGATCCGGTCCGGTTACGGCATCTTCTACATGCAGAACTCGGTTGGCTATGGGCAGAACATCATCGCCAATTCGATACCGGGCAACACGGTGCTGGTGCTGCAGCAGTTTCCAACGCTGCGCTGGCCGCTGGACCCGGCGTTGACCGGGTCAGCCGCGCCGGGGGCGGTGTATGGATTTAATCCTGACCGCCGGGATACCTACTCGCAGCAGTGGAACTTCTCGGTGGGGATTGGGCTGGGCGCGAACGCGTCGTTGCAGGCGGCCTATCTGGGGAATCGCGGATTGAATATCCGGCGGGCGGCGAATATCAACTTCATCAACCCGGCCACCGGCCGGCGTCCGCTGCCACAGTTCAGCTCGGTGAACATTGAGGGAAACGATAGCCAGAGCACGTATAACGGACTCCAGTTGAGCCTGCAAACGCGGGCGCGGGCGGGTGTGCAGTTTGCTCTCAACTACACCTGGGCGAAGGCGCTGGACGATGTGAACGACTCCAATAATCTGCTGCCGGCGTTTCTGCAGGATCCATTTTGCCGGGCGTGTGAGCGGGGCTATGCGGCGGCCGATGCGCGGCACGTGATGAGTTATACGGCGTTGTACGCGTTGCCGTTCGGGAAAGGGCCGGGGAGTTGGACGAAGGCGTTGGTCCGGGATTGGACGCTGGCGTCTCTGGCGTCGGCGCGGACGGGTGTGCCGGTGAACGTGACGATTCCGCTGAACACATTTGGCAGCGACAATTTCACGGGGCAGAGGCCGGACCGTGTGGCGGGTGTCGATCCGTACACGGGCAATCCGTCGGCTGGGGGCTGGTTGAACGCGGCGGCGTTCGCCGTGCCGCCGCGCGGGCGGTATGGCAACAGCGCGCGGAATCCGGTGTATGGGCCGGGGATGTTGCAGGTGGATGCGTCGGCGGTACGGTTGATCTCGCTCTCTGAACGGACCAGCTTGCAGTTCCGGACGGAGGTCTTCAATCTGCTGAACACGCCGATCTTCGCGCAGCCTGGGGCGGTGTTGGGGACGGCCGATTTTGGCCGGATTCTGAACACGCTGGGGCGGGCGATTGGCTCCGGCACTTCGCGGCAGGTGCAGTTCGCGCTGCGGTTGTCGTTCTGAAGTGGCGGCGCGGTAGATTGGACGGATGGCAACGTTGCGATACCTACTGATGTTGGCTTTGACGGTGGCCGCCTACGGGCATGATCCGAAGGGCAAATCGCACGCCCCGGCGGCGGCGAAGGCGTTGAAGAATCCCGTGGCGGCGAAGGACGCGCCGCTGGGCAAGGCGGCCTTCGAGGCGCGTTGTGCGGGCTGCCATTCGCCCAAAGGCAAGGCCCCGGATTTGACCTCGCACCACATGACGACCCTCAAGGACGGCGAGATCTACTGGGTGGTCACCAACGGCATCGGTAAGAAGATGCCCGGGTTCAAGGCCGAGCTGAGCGATGTGGAACGCTGGCGGGTGGTGAGCTATGTGCGCTCGTTGGCTGCTCATCACTAACTCCGCCAACCCAGACAATTCCTTGGTGACTGTCACCAAGGAATTGTCTGAGGCTTCGATCAGGCGCTGAAGGTCTTGCCCTCGGCGGCGAGCTTCACCAGGAGCGGGGCGGGTTCCCAGCCGAACGCCTGCACCTTGGCCAGCACGTTGGCGAGGCCGAGCGAATCGGCGTAGAACATCGGGCCTCCGCGGTAGGCCGGGAAGCCGTAGCCGGTCAGGTAGATCACGTCGATATCCACCGAGCGCAGGGCGAAGCCCTCTTCCAGGATCTTCGCGCCTTCGTTGGCGAGGGAGAGCAGCGTCCGGTCCAGGATCTCCTCCTTCGAGATCTCGCGGCGCTCGATGCCCTCTCGGGCGGCGAGTTCTTCGATGATCGCGGTCACCTCGGGGTCCGGGGTTTGCTTCCGGTTCTCGTCGTACTTGTAATAGCCAGCGCCGGTCTTCTGGCCGTAGCGGCCGCGCTCGCAGAGCTCGTCGGAGATCAGCGGGACACGCTCGCCGGGGATCTCCAGGTGCTTGAACTCCTTGCGGATGCGCCAGCCGACGTCGAGCCCGGCGAGGTCGCCCATCGACAGCGGCCCCATGGCCATGCCCCAGCCGTAGAGGGCGCCATCGACCTGCTCCGGCGCGGCTCCTTCCTCTACCAGGAACTGGGCCTCGCGGAGGTAGCAGTGGATCATCCGGTTGCCGACGAAGCCGCGGCAGTTACCGACCAGCACACCCACCTTCTTCAGCGTCTTGGCGAAGTTCATGCACGTGGCGATGACGTCGAGCCCGGTGGCGGCGCCGCGGACGATTTCGAGCAGCCGCATCACGTTGGCGGGGCTGAAATAGTGGGTGCCGATGACGTCCTGCGGGCGGGTGGTGGCGCTGGCGATCTCGTCGATGGAGAGGGTGGACGTGTTCGACGCCAGGATGGCGCCGGGTTTGGCGATCTGGTCGATGGCGGCGAAGATCTCCTTCTTCAGGGCCATGCCTTCGAAGACGGCCTCGGTGATGATGTCGGCTTCCTCGAACCCGTCGTAGGTGAGCTGGGGCGTGATGAGGGCCATGCGCTGGTCCATGACCGCTTGCGAGAAACGGCCCTTGGCGACGGAGTTCGCGTAGTTCTTGCGGATGGTCGCCATGCCTTTATCGAGCGCTTCCTGCGTGGTCTCGCGGAGGCGCACGGGGATGCCGGCGTTGACGAAGTTCATGGTGATGCCGCCGCCCATGGTGCCGGCGCCGATCACCGCTGCCTGCTTGATCTCGCGGGTGGGCGTGTCCTTGCCGATGCCCGGGATTTTTGCCACTTCGCGTTCGCCGAAGAAGGCGTGGATGAGGGCTTTCGATTGTGGGCCGTAGAGGCACTCGTTGAAGAGTTCGCGCTCCCGGGTGCAGCCTTCGGCGAAGGGAAGTTGGGTGGCCGCTTCGACGGCGTTGATGGCGGCCTGCGGGGCGGTCTGGTTGCGGTGGGTCTTGCGAGCCTGGGCGCGGAGGGTGTCGAAAATGGCGGGGTCGAAGGGGCGGATGGCGCGTTCGCGGGGCTTGGGCCGTTCGGTCTGTGCTCGGGCGAATGAGACCGCGCCGGTGAGGAGGTCGCCGTCGATGATGGCGTCGATGATGCCGGCTTCGTGGGCCTTGGCGGCGGAGATGGGTTCGCCGAAGGCGCACATCTGCGCGGCGAGTTCGACACCGGCCAGGCGCGGGAGGCGCTGGGTGCCGGCGGCGCCGGGGATGAGGCCGATCTTCACTTCCGGCTGGCCGACCTGGGCCGTGGCCGACGCCACGCGGTAGTGGCCGCCCATGGCGACTTCCAGGCCACCGCCGAGCGCGGTGCCGTGGATGGCGACGATAACCGGCTTGGGCGAGTCCTCCATGGCGAGCATGAGCGGGAGGAGGTTGTGGCCTTTGCTTTGGCCCGCGACGACCTTGCCGAACTCCTTGATGTCGGCGCCGGCGATGAAGGTGCGCCCCGCCCCGATGAGGACGATGGCTTCGATTTCGGGGTCGGCGATGTGGGCGGCGAGCGCGGCGGCGATGCCATCGGGAACGCCGGGGCTCAAGGCGTTGACGGGGGGATTGTTGACGGTGATGATGCCGACGTTCGCGTCTTTGGAGGTGAGGATGAGTTCGCTCATGATTGGGTTCGTTCTTTCTCTCGCAGTTGGCGGCGGAGGACTTTGCCGACGGATGATTTGGGGAGTTCGGGGAGGAACTCGATCGCGGTGGGTACCTTGAATTTGGTCAGTCGCTCGGCGCAGTAGGCGATCAGGGTTTCCGATGATACTTCGGATTTTGGCACGACGAAGGCCTTCACCATTTCGCCGCGATACGGGTGGGGCTGGCCGACGACACAGGCTTCGCGTACGGCCGGGTGGGTGTAGAGCACCTCTTCGACTTCCTTCGGGAAGACCTTGAAGCCGCTGACGCTGATCATCTCTTTCTTGCGGTCGACGATGTAGAAGAAGCCGTCTTCGTCCATCGTCGCGATGTCGCCGGTGAACATCCAGCCGTCGCGGAGAGCGTTCGCGGTCTCCTCAGGATTGTTCCAATAGCCCTTCATGATTTGCGGGCCCTTCACGCAGAGCTCGCCGGGCTCGTTCAGGCCCACTTCGCGCGTGGGGTCATCGAGCGAGACGATTTTGAACTCCGTGCTGGTGACCGGGATTCCAATCGCGCCGATCTTGCGTGGGGCGAGTTGCGGCGTGGTGGAGGCAGTGCAACTGGTTTCCGTCATGCCGTAGCCTTCGCGGAGCATGGCGCCGCTCATCTGTTCGAACTGCTCGATCACCTCGACGGGCAACGGGGCGCTGCCGGAGTTGAAGAGCTTCACTTTGTGGATGCCGCAGGTGGCGGTTTCCGGGTGGTGGAGGAGGGAGATGTAGATCGTGGGTGCGGCGGGGAATTGGGTGGGCTCGTATTCGCGGAAGGCCGCGATGAGGGCGTTGACATCGTACTTCGGAACGGGGATGACCATGTTGCCGTTCCAGGTGGCCAGCAGCAGGCCGACGACCTGGCCGTAGATGTGGAAGTAGGGGAGCACCAGCAGCAGGCGCTCTTCGCCGCGGCGGGTGTTGTAGGTGTGCCAGAGGGCGTTCTGGACCACGTTGGCGAAGAGGTTGTAGTGGGTCAGCATCGCCGCTTTGGAGACGCCCGTGGTGCCGCCAGTGTATTGGAGCAGGGCGACGTCCTCTTCGGCGTTGACGGCGACGCGGGGGAGTTGTTTGGGGTCGCCCGCGGCGATCAGCTCCTCGATGGTTTCGGGGAGGATTTCGAGCGTCAGCGGGAGGCCGCTGGGCTTTAGCGTGACGAGGAATGTCAGGCCGGAATCCTTCGCGACGTGGGCCAGTTCGTAGGCCGTGTAGGCCGGGTTGATATTGACGACGATGGCGCCAAGGCGCATGGCGGCGAAGAAGGCGATCGGGTAGTTGGGCCCGTTGGGCAGCATGATGCCCAGGCGGTCGCCTTTACGCAGGCCTGCTTGATGAAGGCTGGCGGCCAGACGGTCCGCTTTGTCCTTGAGCTGTTCGTAGGTGATCTGCCGGCCTTCGAAGGCGAGGGCGGGGCGGTGGCGGAAGTGGCTCGCCGCCGTCTGGAGAATGAAGTAGAGCGACTGGTGGGGGAACGTGGCCGTGGGCGGCACCCAGAAGTCGTAATGCTTCAGCCAGGGCTTGGCGGCGAACACGCTCATAGGGCGAGTTGGGCGATGCGTTCGCGGTGGAAGACGGCGTCGCCGAAGGCGGTTTCGAAGGCTTTGGCGCGGCGGTAGTAGAGGTGGATGTCGTTCTCCCAGGTGAAACCCATTCCGCCGTGGGCCTGGATGGCGTTGTTGCCGGTGAGGCGGGCGGCGTCGGCGATGTAGCTCTTGGCGACGCTGACGGCGGTTTGCGCTTCGGGGAGATTTTGCTCCAGCGCATAGGCGGCGAAGTACGCCGCGCTGCGGGCGCTTTCGGTGGCGACGAGCATGTCGGCGCAGAGGGCCTGGACGAGTTGGAACGCGCCGATGGGCTTGCCGAACTGCTTGCGGGTCTTGACGTAGGCGACGGTGATATCGAGCATACGCTGCATGGCGCCGGTCATTTCGGCGCAGAGGAGCGTTGTGCCGATGTCGAGGGCGCGCTGGACGGCGTTGCTATCCGTCGCCAATTGGAGCCCGGGGGCGTTTTGGTAATGGACGGCGGAGAGCTTGCGGGAGGTGTCGAGCGCGGGCATGGGGGTGAGGGTGACGCCATCACCGCGGGAGTCGACGAGGAAGACGCCATCGCGGGTGAGGGTGACGATGTAGTCCGTCACGGCGGCGTCCATGACGAAGAGTTTGGCGCCTTCGCAGGCTGGCATGGCGACGGCGGCGAGATCCCAGGAGGGGTTGGGTTCGAGGATAGCGAACGTGGCGATGCGTTCGCCGGTGGCGAGGGCGGGGAGGACCTGTTCTTTGTGCTCTTCGCTGGCGCAGGCGGCGATGGCGGCGGTGGCGGTGAGGTGGGCCAGCAGCGGGCCGGGGACGAGCGTGCGGCCGGCCTCTTCCATGGCGGCGGCGACTTCGACGAGGTCGAGGCCCATACCGCCGTAGGCTTCCGGGATGGTCATGCCGCACCAGCCCTGCTCGGCGGTTTTGCGCCAGAGGGGGATGTCGTGGGCGGTATCGGTTTCGCAGAGGCGGCGGACCTCGGCGATGGGGTATTCGGCGGAGAAGAACTCGCGGGCGGAGTTCTTGGTGAGTATCTGGGAGTCAGTCAGGCCGAATTGCATGTTAGTAACTCTTGGGGAGGCCGAGGACGAAGTGGCCGAGGATGAGGCGTTGGATTTCGGAGGTTCCGGCCTCGATGGTGTTGCCGCGGGCGCGGAGGTAATTGTAAGTCCAGATGCCGTCGTCGATCGAGTATTCCGAGCCTTTGGTGAGCTGGCCGTAGGGGCCCATGATCTCCTGGGCGATTTGCTGGAAGCGCTGGTTGAGCTCGCTCCAGAAGATTTTCTGGATGGAGCCTTCGGGGCCGGGCGTGCCGCCGTTGGCCATTTTTGAATAGGCACGCATCTGGTTTAGGCGCATGACTTCGATGTCGGCATAGCACTGGGCGAGCTTTTGGCGGGTGATGGGGTCGGTGAATTTGCCGATGGATTTGGCGAGTTCTACGATTCGTTCGAAGCTGCGGCGGATGACGATTTGGATGCCGGCGCCGAGGGTGGCGCGTTCGTGCATGAGGGTGCCGATGGCGACATTCCAGCCGTCGTTCACTTTGCCGAGGACGTTCGCGACGGGGACGCGGACGTCGGTGAAGAAGAGCTCGTTGAACTCGGTTTCGCCGGTCATTTGGCGCAGGGGGCGGACGTCGACGCCGGGGGATTTCATGTCGACCAGGAGGACGGTGAGGCCTTTGTGTTTGGGGGCGTCGGGATCGGTCCGGACGACGAGTTCGCACCAATCGGCGGCCCAGCCGTAGCTGGTCCAGACCTTCTGGCCGTTGACGATGAAGTGGTCGCCATCGAGGCTGGCGGTGGTGCGGAGGGCGGCGAGATCGGAGCCTGCGTTGGGCTCGGAGAAGCCCTGGCACCAGATCTCTTCGCCGCTGAGGATCTTGCGGAGGAACTGTTCCTTTTGGGCTTCGGTGCCGTGGGTAATGGTGGTGGGGCCGACGAGTTGGAGCCCGAGGACACCTGGCAGGTTGGGGGCGCCGGCGCGGGCCATTTCTTCGGTGAAAATGACCTGTTCGATGATCGACGCGCCGCGGCCGCCGATCTCTTTGGGCCAGGCGATGCCAGCCCAGCCGCCATCGTAGACCTTGCGCTGCCAGGCGCGGAGGTATTCGAATTGGGCCTGTTTGCCTTCGATTTTGGCGAAATCGGCTTGCCAGTGGGGGCTCAAGTTATCGGCAAGCCATTGGCGGAGGCCGTCGCGGAAGCCGAGTTCGGAGGGGGAGAGATTGAGATCCATAGGCGGGCAGAAACGATTGTATCCCCTCCGCGCTCTATATAATTAGTTATGCGATTCTTATCGATTTTGCTGCTGGGCGCGGTGCTCTCGTTTGGCCAGGATGCTCTCAATAACGAGGGGATTATCAAGTTGGTGAAGGCGGGGATGAGCGAGGAGTTGATCGTCAACGTAATCCGTCAACAGCCTGGGATTTATGTGCTGGGCGCGACGGAGCTGGTGGCGTTGAAAGAGGCTGGGGTTAGCGAGAAGCTGATCGCGGCGATGCTCGATAAGGGGAAGACGCCGGTCGCGCCTGCGCCTGCTGTTGAGGGGGCAAAGAAGTCGACCTCGATTGCGGGGAACGGACTGTTCTACAAGAAGGGCGCGGAGTATTTCGAGCTGATCCAGGAAGAGGTGGAGTGGAAGACGAGCGGGGCGATGAGGAACATTGCCAGCGCGGGGATTGTGAAGAAGGATCTGAACGGGACCATTGCGGGGGCGAGCAGCCGGAACTTTTTGCAGAACCCGATGGAGATTGTGATTGCTCCGCAGAGCGGGTTGACGATTAATTCGTATGTGCTGTTGCCGATGAAGGCGTCGAAGACGGACCGGGCGTTTAACGTGGGGCCGGTGAATAAGAAGAGCGGATTGGCGAAGGGCGCGATTGCGTTTGGCGTGGAGAAGTTGGGGGAAGGGCAGTTCCGGATTGTGCTGCCGACGCCGCTGGGACCGGGAGAGTATGGCATTTTGGCGGTGAGCCCGAGCGACGCGGCTTCGTCGGCGGGGAAGATGTATACGTTCCGGATTTTGCTCTAGAGCACGTTGAGGGAGTTGGCGTATTTGGTGCCGCGGGCTAATTCGTGAAGGCCTTTGTCGAGGGTGACGAGTTGGCCGCGGTGGTGGTGCGCCAGCATGAGAAGCTGGAGATCGGTGATCTGGTTGGGGCCGATCAGCCGGGTGGTGAGGGTTTCGCGGAGGTCGACGGCGATTGGCCAGAATTCGTGATTCGGATCCTGGCTGAATTGCAGTAAGGCGGCGATGGCGCTCTGCAGGTCCTTGCGCGATCCGCCCAGGTGGTGGACGGCTACGCGGAGGAAGCCAGACTGGGTGAGCGGACACGTCGCCCAGAGGCGGTCCGGTTCCTTGCGGAACCAATTGAACGCCCTGGCATGGGTTCCGTGATCCGGGAACACCAGGGAGACCAGGACGTTAACGTCGAGGAGAAAACGCACGCCGGTACTCTTCCTCGTGGAACTCCTCTTCGTACTGCTTCACGAGTTCGGTGGTCAGTTTGGGTGCGCTCTTGGGGCTCTCGAGGATGGGCCAGCCGCGTTTTGTCTTTAGCGCCGGCAGGTTCTCCGAACCGAGGGAGATGAGCGCGGACGCTGCCTCGCCAAGGGAGAGGCAGCGCTCTTCGGCGTACTTCCTGAGCTTGGCGAGCGCGTCGTCTTCGATGTTCAGAGTGGTGCGCATTTGATGTCAGTTTAGCAGGGAGGGCGCATCACGACTTGCAGCGCGAGGCGAGGAGGCCGGTCGCCGTTGCGAGGTCGAGATCGGCGTAGAGGATGCCGGGCTGGCCGTAGGGTTGGTGGCAGAGGAGGGTGCCATCGGGGTTGATGACGGCGGAGGTTGTGGGGGAGCCGGGGCTGGCGGTGTTGACGGTTGCGAAGTAGATGGTGTTTTCGGCGGCGCGGCAGAGGGCTGCCTTTTCGTGGAAGGTGTTGGCGGGGTCGGCGAAGATTTGCGGTTGGTAGGAGCCGGGTTCCGCCTCGTGAAAATGGGGGTGGAAGACGATGTGGGCGCCGCGCCGGGCGGCCCAGCGGACCGTCTCCGGATAGCGCCAGCCTTCGTGGCAGATGGCGATGCCGAACTTCAGATCACCGCGCTGGAACAGATGGCGTTCGGTGCCGGGGGCGTAGGTTTCGTCCTCGGAGGGGTCGAGTTGGATTTTGTCTTGGTAGGTGTTTGGCTCGGCGTTGATGACCAGGGCCGTGGGGCGGAGGGTGCCGTTGACGATGCGCTCGGTGCCGAGGATCACCGTGATGGTTGATGCGGTGTTGGCGATGGTTTGATGCGCTGCGCGGAGGAAGTTGATGTCGGGTGGGGGGATGTTCTTGCCGGGCGCGCGGTAGCCGGGGACGTAGCATTCGGGGAAGCAGATCACCTCGGCCTGCGCCGCTTCGGCGGCGCGGATGGCGGCTTGGGCGCTGGTGATTGAGTCGGCGGGAGAGGTTGGGAAGGCCAGGTTGGCCAGGGCGATGCGCATGGGTTAGTAGCCGATGGCGTGGCCGCCGCGACGGCCGTCGGACCAGCCGAGGCGCATGTTGGTGCCGGGCTCGACGGCGACGGCGTGGACGTCGCCCTGGGAGCGGAGGGCGGGGTTGATCTTGTGGCCCATGGCTTTGAGCTTTTCGGCGACGTCGAGGACAAGGGCGGCGGGTTCGGCGTCGATGCGGTCAGGCGTGCCCTGGTGGTGGATGCGGGGGAAATCGATGGCGTCGCGGAGGCTCATTTTGAAGTCGATCATGTTGGTGATGACCTGAAGGACGGTGTTGGGGATGGTTTGGGAGCCGGGGGAGCCGAGGGCGACCCAGGGGGTGTTGTCGCGGTTGAGGACGAGGACGGGGGACATGGAGGAGACGGGGCGCTTCATGGGCTCGATCTTGTTGCGGCCTTTGGTGCCGAAGCCGGTCATGATGTCGTTGAGGAGGACGCCGGTGCCTTTGGCGATGACCTGAGAGCCGTAGAAGCCGTTGAGGGTGTAGGTGTTGCTGACGATGTTGCCGGCCTGGTCGATGACGGAGAAGTGGGTGGTGTCGTTGGATTCGTCATCGTGGGCGCTGGCGGGGAGGGGTGTGGCTTTGTCGAGACTGATGCCTTTGGCCCAGGCTTTGGCGTGTTCTTTGGTGATTAGTTTGTCGGTGGGGATGGGGAAGAAGGCGGGGTCGCCGGCGAATTCGGCGCGGTCGCGAAAGGCTCGGCGGGCGGCTTCGACGTGGAGGTGGCGGGCTTTGGCGGAGCCTTCTTCGCCGAGCTTGAGGTCGAAGTTTTCGAGGATGTTGAGCATCTGGATGACGGCGGTGCCGCCGGAGCTGGACGGGCCCATGGCGAGGATGGGGTGGCCGCGGTAGGTGCCCTTGATGGGCTCGCGCTCGATGGCTTTGTAGGCTTTGAGGTCGGCGAGAGTGATGGTGCCGTTGTTGGCGGCCATGTCCTTAGCGATGAGCTGGGCGGTAAGCCCCGAGTAGAACTCTTTGGCGCCGTTCTTCTGGAGGCGTTGGAGGGTGGCGGCGAGGTCGGGCTGTTTGACGATTTCGCCTTGTTTCAGGGGCGTTTCGGCGCCGTGGAGGAAGATTTTGGCGGTCTCCGGGAAGCGCTTCATGATGGGGACCTGGAGGGCGAGGATGATCTCCATGCGTTGTGAGGCGGGGAAGCCGTTTTTGGCCAGGAGGCGGGCGGGCTCGAGGACTTCGGCCCATTTGAGTTTGCCGAATTTCTGGTGGGCGAGGGCGAGGCCGGCGACGGTGCCGGGGATGGCGGAGGCCTTGTAGCCGATTCGCTGTTCTTCGGCGTTTTTGTACATCTGTGGGTTGG
The DNA here is from genome assembly GCA_044358225.1 of Bryobacteraceae bacterium. Taxonomy (GTDB): domain Bacteria; phylum Acidobacteriota; class Terriglobia; order Bryobacterales; family Bryobacteraceae. The sequence continues at coordinate 23,600 of JBIKOG010000111.1, forward strand.
CGGCGGCGGGGGCCATTTCCTTGTAGTCGATGGCGGTGGCGCGGCCGTCGGCCATACGGATGAGCATGTAGCCGCCGCCGCCGAGGTTGCCGGCTTCGGGGTGGACGACGGCGAGGGCGACGGCAACGGCGACGGCGGCGTCGACGGCGTTGCCGCCCTTTTTCATGATGTCGACGCCGACCTGGCTGGCGAGTTCGTGGGTGCTGGCGACCATGCCGTTTTTGGCGCGTTCGGCCTGGGCGATTAACGGACGCTCGGCTTTGAGGCGGAGGCCGGATTGGCTGACCTCCTGGGCGTGTATGCAGAGGGCCAGGGCGACGAGGAGCAGGGCGGGGCGCATGATTGATTTTAGCGCCAGGGGGATTCGGGGTTTTCGGGTGGTTAGGCACCCGGGGGAATCTGGGATGGTGCGGTGTGGGTTGGTGGGCTTATGCTTTGGGGCATCCTCGATTCCGTGGTTTCTTCGGTCTCGCGGACCCGGGGGGAATCTGGGATGGGGCTCGGCGACTTGGCTTTCGTGGGCTCCGGGGAATCCGCAATCCCGGGTTTTCCTGGTAGCCCGGCTCCCGGGGGAATCTGAGGCGGTGCGGGGTGGTTTGGCGGGCTTTCGCTCTGGGAGATCGTCGGTTCCGTGGTTTTGGGTCTAGGGAGAGTCTGAGATGGGCGCAGGCGAATTGGGGGTGGTGGGCTCCGTTAAATCCTCAATTCCGGGGTTTTCCGGTAGCCCGGCTCCCGGGGGAATCTGGGGTGGTCTGGGTGGTTTGGC
>JBIKOG010000319.1:0-7351 GCA_044358225.1 Bryobacteraceae bacterium
TTGAGCGCGTCGCCCACCTTTTCGGCGCGGGCTGGATCCTGGGCGAAGTCCTGCCAGGAGTCCTGACACAGCACGAGGCGGTGGAGGAGCGGATGGAGGGGGTCGGCGGGGGCGGCGGCGTGGGCGAGGAGGAGGGCTAGGATTGGAAGCAGACGTGTCATTGCCGAGTTCATTGTAAGTCGCGGGACAGGTGCGTTGCGCGGCCGGGTTATCATTATTTTGGTCCGCATGCGAAGCCTTATCTGCCTTTCCTTTCTTGTTTCGGTGTTTGCTCAGGAATGCCGTTTTGTTTCTTTAAGCCCGGCGCAGCCGCCGCTGAAGGTGGAGGAGGGGGAACGGGCGACGGAATCGCAGACGTTTCTGACGGTGATTTCGGCCGTGGGGCCGGACAACGTGCCGTACATTTTTGACGCGGTGAGCCGGATCCGGCGGATTGACGCCGATGGGCGCATCCGGACCATTGCGGGGACTGGCGTGCGGGCGGAGACGATGGGGCCGGGGCCGGCGCTGGAGACGGCGTTGGCGAACGTTTCGCAGATCGCGGTGGCCCCCGATGGGGTGGTGCATTTTGTGGCGGTGGGGCGGGTTTTCAAGATTGTTGGGGGGCGGATTGAGGTGGTGGCGGGGTCTGGCCGGCCGGGTTTTAATGGCGAGGCTGGAATGGCGGCGGAGGTAAACCTGGGCGGGATTGTGAACATTGCCTTTACGCGGGACGGGGCTTTGGTGATTTTGGATGGCTTTAACCGGCTGCGGCAGTTGATGGGGGACGGGACGGTGCGGACGATTGCGGGTTCGACGCGGGTGGCGGCGGCTGCGGGGCGGACCGGGGATGACGGGCCGGCGGTGGAGGCGGCGCTATCGGCACCGCGGCAGGTGATTCCGTTGCGGGATGGGAGTTTGTGGTTGCGGGACCTTTCCGGGCGGCACATCCGGCGGATTACGCCCGATGGGGTGATCCGGACGGTGAACTCCAATTTTGATGCCTCGATCAACATTCTGGTTTTGGGGGATGGGACGCCGGCGGCGTCGACGGCGAACCGGGTTTTTCCGCTGCGGGCGGATGGGAATATTGAGACGGGGGCGGCGCCGTATCCGCCGTTTACGGGGACGCCGCGGGCGGTGGGGCCGAGCGGGGATTTGTTTTATGAGGGCTCCACGCGGCCGGACCAGCGGACGCCGTTGGTGCGACTGGCTAACCGGGTGACGACGGTGGTGGGCGGGGCGCCGGTGCCGGCGACGGTGGACGGGCAGGCGCCGCCGTTTGGGGCGTATCTGGCGCGGAACGGGTCGTTGCTATACGCGACGACGTTGGAGGGGAAGTCGGGGATTGTGGAGATCCGGCCGGGGCAGGCGGCGAAGTTTATTGTGGGCGGGGGGACGGACATTGGCGATGCGGAGGGGAAGACGGCGACGGATTTGAGCGTGTTCGGGATTGTGACGTTCGCGGTGGACCCTGCGGGCCGGATTGTGTTGTCGGACGTGAACCGGCGGCGGATTCTGGTGGTTGGGGTGGACGGGAAGGTGACGGAGTTGAAGACGGCGGATGGGCAGCCGGTGCTGTTTGCGCCATTGGGGACGTTTTCGACGTTGCAGCGGATTACGACGGACGAGGCGGGGAACATTTATTGGGGATCGGCCGCGGCGACGCCAACGGGGGGCGTGCTGACGGTGGAGATTTCGGTTTGGAACCGGGCGACGCAGGCGGTGAGCCGGATTTCGGTGCCGGGGTTGAATTCGATGGGGCGGCTGGAGGATGGGACGGCGGTGGCGATTGCGGGGAATGGGACGAATTTCAGAAGTGCTTTGCGGCTGACGCCGGCGGGTTTGGGCGAGCTGCGGGCGGGGTTGCGGTTCTTGCCGATGACGTCGGTGGCGCCGCCGTATTTTGTGGCGGCGGGGCGATTGTTCCGGGGGGAACCGGGGCGGATTGAGTGGCTGGAGACGACGTTGACGCCGGACTATGTGACGTCGGGGGGCGGGTCGGTTTTTGTGCATTTTACGGATGGGGGATTTTACCGGTTTGAGGGTGCGGACCGTTGCCGGTGGACGCCGCAGCCGCGGATCAATGCCGTGGTGAATGCGGCGTCGTATGACTACGCGGATACGGTATCGCCGCGGGGGCTGGTGACGCTGTTCGGGACTGGGTTGGGCCCGGCGGAGGGGCAGGGGTTGGTGCTGGATGGATCGTTGCGGGCGGGGGGGCAGCCAGCGCCGTATCCGGCGCTGACGCTAGGGAATTTTTCGGGGGCGATACCGCAGTCGGCATTGACGGGGACGACGTTGCCGGTGGTGTATTCCAACGACCAGCAGGTGACGGTGGCGACGCCGATTACGGCGCCGGCCGGGAATTCGTATCAGCTGTATTATTCGTGGCAGGGGTTGCAGTTGTTTTATGGGTCGACGGTGCGGGTTTTGGCGGCGACGCCGGGGGTGTTTGGGGCGGTGCAGGAGGGGCGGCAGTTGGCTGTTTATGCGACGGGGTTGGGAGTGTTGACGGGGACATTGGCGTTGGGGGATTTTGTGCCGGCTTCGCCGTTGTTGCCTGTTACTGGGGTTGTTACGGCTCAGGTTGGCGGGGTGGATGCGGTGGTGGATTTTGCGGGTGGTGCGCCGGGGATACTGGGGGGCGTTTATCAGGTGAATGTGGTGATTCCGGAGGGGATGGGGCCGGGGACGTATCCGGTGACTTTGACGGTGGGCGGGGAGACTTCGAAGCCGGTTAATGTGGTGGTGCGGTAGGGACGTTTGGGGGGCTGGGCTTTCCTCCTTTCCCTCTGCGGGTGGGGTCGTGTCTTGGGGACACGGCTGTGGTTGGGTTACGGGCCGAATTTTGTCGGAGGGTCTGCCCGCCATGTCCCCGGGGAGAGTGGGTGTTTTTGGGGGGATTCTCGCTGTTGCCTTTTCGCTTCTGGCTTCGGCTTCTGGCTTCGGCGGGTTGTGTCGCGTCTTGGGGGACACCCCTGCCGTTGGGGTTACGGGCCGAACTGCGTCGGACGGTCTGCCCGGAGTGTCCCCCAGGGGTGTTTGGTGGTTAGCGGGACGATTCTCGCTCTTGTCTTTTCGCTTCTGGCTTCGGCGGGTGGTGCCGCGTCTTGGGGGACACCCCTGCTGTTGGGGTTACGGGCCGAACTGCGTCGGAGGGACTGCCCGGAGTGTCCCCGAGAGGGTGCTGTGGTTAAGGGGGCCAAAACGCCACTCCCCTGTCCGAACACCGTCGTGTTTTCCCTGCTCGAAACCGCCTAAAACTCGAAGCGGGCGGAGAGTTGCAGTTGGCGGGGGCGGATGCCGAAGCCGGCGTAGGACGTGGCCAGGCTGGAGATGCCTTCGGCGTTTGGAGTGACCAGGCCTTGGACGTTGAAGACGTTGAAGACGTCGACGTTCAGGCGGACTCGCGTGCGTTCCGTGAAGGAGAAGTACTTGCCCATGGAGGAGTCCATGGTCCAGTTGAAGGGTCCGAGTCTGTACTGGTTGCGCCAGGGGTGGAGGCCGGTGTCGTAGTTGACACGGACGACTCCGCCGGTTTGGAGGGGCAGGTAGACAAAGTCGGTGTCGTAATCGGCGTTGTTGGGGTCCGTGGGCAAGCCGCCCTTGGGCCAGGGGTTGATGGGCTTCTGGGCGGGCTTGTAGTTCTCCGGGAGGCCGAAGACGCCCGTGCGGAGCCCGGCGGGGTTGCGGCTGTTGATATTGCGCTCGGAGATGTAGCCGTTGAACCAGAGGTACCCCTCAATGCAACGCTCGTCGGCGGGGTTTCTGGATAGCTCCGGGGTGGCGCGGCAGTCGAGGATCTTGTGTTTGTTTTTGTAGACTTCGAACTTGCCCATCTCGCCCCAATCGCCGGTGGGCATGGTGAACCAGGAGCTGACGACGGTGCCGGTGCCGCGCATGTGCCAGCCGCCGATGAGCGTTTGCAGCCAGCCTCGGGCGTTGCCGGCCACGTACTTGCCCTTGCCGAAGGGGAGATCGTAGCTCCAGTTCCAACGGATGCGGTGCTTGGGGACGCCGGTGTCGCGGTCGTAGAAGAGGAAGCGGTTGAGTTCTTTGAGATCGGTGGGGACGGTGCCGGGGAGGTAGGCGGAGACGGCGGAGGATTGATCGTCGCGGAAGGAGTTACCGGCGAGGCGGAGTGAGTTTGTGAGGGTATAGAAGGCCTGGAAGCCGAGACCGTTGCGGAAGCGGCGTTCGAATTCCAGCGCCCAGGTGGAGGAGTTGATGTAGCCGGAGCGTTGGAGGATGCGGATGTCGGTGTAGGCGTTTTGATCGAATGGACGGCGGAGGACGCTGGCGAATTCGCCGGTGGGGGTGGGGCGGCCGGTGGTGAGGTAGTAGATGTAATCGTTGGCCTGGGGGTTGATGTTGAAGAGCTGATCGGCGTTGACGCCGTGTTTGCCTTTGTAGCTGAGGCGGATAACAGTGGAGAGGGAGAGTTGTTTTTCTATCAGCAGGTTCCATTCATGGATACGGAGGGAGGGTTGCTTGCCGTCCATGGCGACGACGCCCTGGCCGCGGCCGAGGGAGGTGGGGTTGTTGAGATCGATGAGGTTGGCGCTGCCGACGCCGGTTTGGACATCGGGGAGGGTGCGGATTTGGTAGTTGGGAATGCCGTCGGGACTTTGGGCGGCGGCGTTGGGGTTGTAGGTGTAGGTGGCGCGGAAGGGGGCGAGGTTGGAGAACTGGGCGAGGAGGGTTCGCATGGGGACGGCGGAGATATAGAGACCGTAGCCGCCGCGGATGATGATGGCACGGGCGCCTTCGGTGATGTTGTAGGCGAAGCCGGCACGGGGGGCGATGTCGTAGAGATTGGAGGGGAACAGCTGTTTGGACTTGCCGAGTTCTTCGGCGCTTTTGAAGGACATGCCAACGCGTTGGAAGTTTTCGACCACGCGCGGGGTGGTGGCACCGATGTCGTAGTAATACTGGAGCGATTCGGGGAGTTGGATGGACTTACTTTTGAGGTCGAAGGCAGTTAGTAAGTTGTTCTGTTCGGTGAAGGCGGGATTGATGTCCCAGCGCATGCCGGGGGTGAGGGTGAGGCGGCGGCTGACACGCCACGTGTCCTGGAGGTAGAGGCCGTAGTTTCTTTCGCGGACGCGCATGATGCCGCGTTTGAGGCCGACGGTGTAGGTGCCGGCGTAGCCCAGGAACATGCTGGCCATTTCGTGGCCGGTTTGGGGCGTGGTGCCGGGGTTGACGGCGGTGCCGAGGGTGGAGGATTCCAGGGCGGTGGAGAGGGGGCTATAGGCGACCGAGCCGGAGATGGCGCCCTGGTCGGGGAGGAGGTGTTGCTTTTCGTCGTGGGCACGGAAGCCGAAGGCGACGTTGTGCTTCTTGCGGATCAGGCTGTAGTTCTGCTCCACATTGGAGATCATGCTGTAGAGCTGGCGGCGGTTGTCGCCTTCGATGAGGTTGTAATTCGTCAGCCCGGTACCGGTGATGTTGGGCCAGCCGATTTCGCCCAAGGGATTGGGGAGGCCGAGATCTTTGGACCAGTCCTTCTGTTCGGGGCCGGTGACGGTGCGGGAGAGTTGCCAGGTGCGATTGGCGAGGGTTTCGACGAAGAAGCCGGCGGAGAAGGTGTGGATCCAGCTGAGGGCGATGGACTTGCCGGTGACGGGATTATAGGTGACGTTGGCCTCTTTGTTGAGCGTGGGCGGGCCGTTGTTGCCGGCGGTGCCGAGGTAGTGCGACGAACGGGTGCCACCGTTCATTTTGATGAAGAAGTTGTCTTTGTCGGTGAACCGGTGGTCGAGGCGGAGGACGGTGGGGGTGTCGCTCAGGTTGGGGAAGGCGGTGGTGGGGACGACGAGGCGGAGGTTGGTGACGACGAGGGGGTTGGTGATGTCCGTCGGCATGGGGGTGATGTCGAAGAGGCGTTTGGTGACTGGGTTGAGGCGGTTGAGGGGGATCTGGTTGTTGACGAAACGATCGCGAACGGTGACGAGGCGGCCGTTGGGGAACTCTTCGGTGCGGGTGGTTTCGGGGTCGTAGAGTTGGAGGAGGCGGCCCTGGGTGTCGACGAGGCCGGAGAAGTCGCCGGCGCGCATGGCGGCGGTGGGGACGCGGAAGTCGCGCGTAACGCCCTGGACCCATTCGGAGCCTTCGCGGGTGAAGAAGAAGAAGCTGCGGTTTTTGCCGTTATACCAGGACTTTCTGCCGTTGGTGCCGAAGGAGGGGATGACGATGGGGCCGCCGACGGAGCCGCCGAACTCGTTGCGGATGAGCTTGGGCGTTTGGAAGGGGCGGCCGTCGAGGAAGACGTCCTGGCGGGCGCGGGCGACGCCGAAGGCGTTGTTGCGATGGGTTTCGAAGACGGCGAACTGGAGGCGATTGGAGCCGGACTTGGTGGAGACGATGACGGAGGTGGGGCGGGTGTATTTGGCGGAGGAGGTGCTGGTTTCGACGCGGACTTCGCCGATGGATTCGAGGCCCTGGAGGTTGGCCGAGCCGCCGAATTCACGGTTGTTGGCGGCGGCGCCGTCCTGGACGTAATCGGTGGAGTAGCTCATGAGGCCGGAGACGCGAATGGCGCCGCCAGCGCCGTCGGAATCTTCGACGCCGGGGGTGACGTTGGCGAGGAGGGTGTTGAGATTGCGGCCGTTGATGGGGAGTTCTTTGATGCGCTGGGAGTCGAGGGTAGAGGCGTCGGTAGGGTCGGTGGTGTTGACGAGGGGAATGGCGTCGGTGACCTGGATGGTTTCGGTAACCTGGCCGGGGGTGAGGACGGGTTCGATGACGGCGATCTTGCCGGTTTCGAGGGTGAGTTCGCCTTCCCAGGCTTTCATGCCGGCCATTTCGACGCGGACTTTATAGAGGCCGATGTTGAGGGGCGGGGTGACGAAGAAGCCTTCGGCGTTGGTGACGGTGGAGGTGGTGAGGCCGGAGGCCTGGTGGCGGATGGCGAGTTTGGCGCCGGGGAGGACGGCGCCGGTGGGGTCCTTGACTGTGCCCTGGATGGAGCCGCCGCCGGCGCTGGATTGGGCGAGGGCGGCGAGGGAAAGGAGGAGGGCCAGAAGGATTGCGGGCATGGAGCTTCTGAGATTTTAGCGCAGGGTTGTTACTCCAGGCGGACTACGGCGACGTTGCGGTCCTGAATTGTTAGTTGGAGTTGGTTATTGGTTAGTTTGGGGGTGGCGAGTCCGGACTGCCAAAGTTCGGTGGCTGTTTTGTAATTGGTGGGGAGGGTGTCTGTGGCGGTTCGGGGGGCGCGGTCGGGGTTGACGACCCAGAGGTAGGTGCCGCCGGGGCCGGTGTGGAGGCGGGCCTGGAGGGTGGGGTCGTTGACGGTGATGGCTTGTTTGATGCCGGCCCAAGGGAGGAGGCCGGCGAAGAAGGCGCGGGTTTCCGGCGAGTGGTG
>JBIKOG010000082.1:0-29416 GCA_044358225.1 Bryobacteraceae bacterium
GGCGTTGGCGGCCGGCGTTGGGTTTGGTGGCTCGTGCGATGGGCCGCGGAGGATTTGGCGGCGGTTCCAGGGGGGGCGACTGGGTTGGTGTTGCCTGCGCGATACGAGGCCGGGGTGGGGGGGCAGGCCAGCCCGGGTGATTTCGTCCGTTGGGAGGCCGCCGGGAAGATGGAGGGTGCCTGGTTGCGTTTGACGGGGGGACTTCCGCCCTTGTGTTCCGAGCGTGGCAGCCGGGAGGATTCCGGCGCAAACCTTTGAGGGCACGCATGCGTCTTGCGTTGCGCTGGCGAGATTGACCCTTGTCCCGGCGGCGCGCATACCTTGCTGGATTGGGGTTCGATCCCGAGGGTGTTGGCGGGAGGGGGCCGGCGCGCCCTGCCGCTGCGCATCCGCACCCGTTGCCTTTTCTGCTAAACTTTGATGCCTCATGCGCTACGCCTTTTGCCTTTTTTGCCTTACCTTGCCGGTATGGGGCCAGCCCCGCGATTTGCAGGCGGTTGGTCTGGAAGTGACCCAAACGATCCAGGATTTGAACAACAGTGTGCGCCTGGTGGCGGGCAAAAGGACGTTTGTCCGATTCCATGTTCGTTCGCCGCAGGGGGCGCAGATCTCGACGGCGGAGCTGCGGGCAACGCGTGGGGGACAGTCGATTACGTTGCCGCCGACGAACCCTGGGGGCGCGATCACTATCGTTGCCAACCCCAATCGGGCGGTTCGGGATCAGGCCTTCCTGTTCGAATTGCCGGACGGGTACCGGCAAGGCGAGGTCTCTCTGCGGGCGGAAGTGAATCCGGCCGGCGATGTGGCGGACCCGAACGTGGACAACGACGTACGGCAGTTGACGGTGCGGTTCGAGACGGTGCCTCCGCTGTACCTTGTGATTTACGGGTTCACGTATACGGGGGACGATGGCGTCCGCTACTCCGTGGACGACAAGGAGATCCGCCAGATGGCCAATTGGATGCAGCGGGCGTGGCCGGTGCCGGGCGTGCTGTTCTGGATCCGGCATGAAGATATTACCAGCTCGATGGGTCCGGGATTGCCGGACTGCAGCACGATCAATGAGCATTTGAATCTGAAACGGATGGCCGATCTGCAGAGCCCAGGGAACCGGGTGCCGGCGAATGCCCGTTATTACGGGATGGTGAGCGATAAGGGCGGATTCATGCGGGGCTGCGCGGATGGATTACCCGGGTTCGCCTCGTCCGGCCCGACCGGGGTACCTGATCCGGCCAGCAGTTTGACTGGCTGGGACACCGATGGTTCGTTTGGAGACTGGTATGGTTCGCACGAGGTGGCGCACAATTATTCGCGGTACCATGCCGAGTTCTGCAACGCGGCCGCCGGGCGGCCCTTTCCGAACCCGGGGGGCGCGATCAGCCCGGTGGCGACGGGAGCGGCGGCCATTATGGGCTATGACCATCTGACGCATAGCGTTTTGAGCCCCGGGTGGACGGATAATATGGCCTATTGCCGGTATCAGTGGATGAGTAAGTTTACGTACACCGGTTTGATGGACGGTATTTTGAGTAATGTCGGCGCGGTGGAACCGGAGTCCTTGAAGAATCGGGCGCGGGCGGCGGGCACGCTGGTGGACCGGATGCTGGTGGTGGGCACGGTGGACCTGAACAAGCCTGGGGCGCCGACGGCGCAGTTGGCACCGATCTATGTGTTGAAAGATGCCTTCGAGGTGGCGGCGCGGGTGCCGGGCGACTACGCGATTGTATTGAAGGCCGGCGACCGCGAGTTGGCGAGCTATCCGTTTACGCCGTCGACGATGATCAGCGGGGCGGCGGCGAAGGCGGGCGAGCCGGAACTGGACTTCCGGGCGATCCATGAACTTGTTGCGTATGTGGCTGGCACGACGGTGGTGGATGTTACCGGACCTGGGCGGTCGTTGCTGGCGACGGTGAAGGCGGGGCCGGCTTTTCCGGTTGTGACGGTGCAGGAGCCTGCCGGAGGCGAGACGATTGATGAGGATGAAGTGAAGGTATCGTGGACGGCGTCCGATGCCGATGGGGACAAATTGTTTTATGCCGTGCAATACAGCCCCGATAATGGGCAGAACTGGGTGACGGTGGCGGAGGACATCGCGGAGACTTCGGTTCTGGTTGACCGCTATGAGATCTCCGGTTCCAGCACGGCATTGTTCCGTGTGTTGGCCACGGACGGGATTCGTACTACTACGGCAACCTCGAATCCTTTCACGATTGCGGAGCGCAGCGCGTTTGTGGAGCTGGTTGGACCGCCGGACGGGAGGGCGTACGTGAGTGGCGAGACGATTGCGTTTGAAGCGTATGCGTATGACGTGGATGCGGGTGAGGTTGCCGATGAGAAGGTGGTTTGGACGTCGAGCATCGATGGGCGCCTGGGTACCGGGGTGGAGTTTGAGTATTCCAAGCTGAGCGTGGGCGAGCACACGATTACGGTTTCTGTTGCCGACGATGGCTCGCGGGAACCGGTGACCGCGACGGTGATGGTTCGGGTTGTGGCGAAGCGAGCTGACCTTCCGGTGGTGGCCGATAAGCTGCTGGTGGAGCCGGATGTGCTGCTGTTTACGGCCGGAGCCGAGCTGATTGATGTGTTCGAGGTGGACAACGAAAATTGGCGGAATGCGTTGGACTGGACGGCTACGGCGGATAAGTCCTGGATCAAACTGGATGCGGCGTCGGGAACCACGCCGGGCCTGGTGACCGTCACGCTGGTGAATCCGCCCGCGGAATCGGCGGCGGGGACGATTACCGTGACTTCGGCAACGGGAGCGAAGGCGACCATCCGGGTTGACTATAACAAGTAGGGTGAGTTTGCGGCGGGGCCATCCTTATTCGCGGGATGGTTCGGCGGGATGGCCTTGCAGTTTTTGCGAACCACTGGCGCGGGTCCGGCGTGGCCCCCGCCTGCGTGGCATGATGGTCGGAGCATGGCGATGGTTCGATGGATGGCGGTTCTTTGTTTTGTGACGATGGCGTGGGCGGATACGCCTTCGACTGTCTCGCCTTGCCCGGTGGGGATGGTGCTGGTTCCCGGGGGGCAGTTTGTTTTTGGTCCGACGGGAGAGTCGGCGGAGGATCCATATTTTTTGGCGGCGTCTTCGCAGACGGTTGCGGCGTTTTGTATGGATGCGCGGGAGGTTTCGGTGGGGGCGTTTTTGGCGTTTGGGAAGCCGGCGGTGACTGGGGATTGTCCGCCGCAGAAAGATGGGCGGCGGTCGGTTTCTTGTGTTTCTTACTCGCAGGCTGAGGGGTTTTGCGCGGCGCGGGGCGGGCGGTTGCCTAGCGAGGTGGAGTGGGAGTTTGCGGCTCGGGGTGTTCGGTCTACTTCGTTTCCCTGGGGGGATCGTTCCGTCGTTTATACTCCTCGGGCTCCTAACTTGTGTTTGTTGCGGGAGGAGCGGACGGGGTCGCAAGGGGCGTGTGTTTCCGGGGCTTCTTCCAGTGACCGGACGCCATTGGGGATTTTTGATTTGGGGTTTAATTTGTCGGAGTGGACTCGTTCGATTTTGTTGGGGTCTTCGCGGAAAGTGATTCGTGGGGGGAATTGGACTTTGCGGATTGTGGCGCCGGTGGCTTCCCAGCGGATGGCTCGGGAGGTTTCTTATTTCAATTCGGTTGTTGGGTTTCGGTGCGCGGCGAACGAACGCGGCAAAAGCGCCATCGCCGGCGGCGATGCGGGTGGGGGCGGGCGATGACGAAGGGCGGCAAATCCCGTTCCGGGCCGCCCTGTTTCCCGCCGTTGCTGGCGACTCTAACGTAGCGCTTGGAGGTGGTTCCGGGCGGGGGAGCGGTGTTGACGCGGGTGGGTTCCCGGACGTCAAAACGCGCGTTCAGTCCGGGAATGAGGCGCGCGTTGCCGAGGGAGGCCTTTCCGTCGCCGCAGGCGGACGAGGCGTTCGACGACTTCGCGGTCGCGGCCAAAGATTGGGTTGGGGCTGGGTGTCCGGGCGTCCGTGTTTCCAGTCGTCATGGACGGAGATTGGGTTCGGCAGGGAAGAAAAAGCGCCTGGGCGATTGGTTGGATTTGCCGCTGCGAGTGTGTCCGGTCGAGTGAGCCGGCGCGGAAACAGGTAGAACGTTTTCGGCAGTCCAGGCGCCGCGCGGGAATCGTGAGGCCCCGCCCCGCCTACGTCCAAAGTGGCGTCAAGACGGCCGGTTGGGCCAGGAGATTGCCCCACGTCGTTTCGGCATCGTGTCGACAGCAACCGGAGGAGCTTGATAGAATTTGGAAACTAAAAGGGGCGGGGAGCCCCCGTAACTGAGGAGCTTTATGCTGCGTTATTTTGCTGTTCTCGTGATTCTTGCCTTCGGGCTGAACTCGACCTTTGGCCAGATTCTCCATGGGTCTCTTACGGGTAGTGTCCGTGACGCTTCCGGTGCCGCGATGCCCGGGGTGCGAACTGTACTGAAGAACTCGGCCACGGGCCAGAGCCGGGAAATCTCCACTGACGAAAGTGGGTCGTACTCTTTTTCCACGCTACTGCCCGGCCTCTATGAGGTCACGCTGAGCAAAGAGGGATTTAAAACGCAGCGGGAGTCGGGGCTGAACGTCGTCATCAATAATGTGACGCGCGCCGATGCTGTTTTGCAGGTGGGCGCGGTGGGCGAATCGGTGACGGTAGAGGCGAGCGTGGCGACGCTACAGACGGACCGTGCGGAGGTGCGCGCCGAGGTGACCAGCAAGGAGTTGCTGAACGTGCCGGTGCCCCCGGGCCGCAATTACCAGGGCTTGTTTGTGACGATCCCTGGCTTTTCGCCGCCGCGCAATGCGCATTCGGTGCCGGCCAACCCTTCGCGGGCGCTGCAGTTCAATGTGAACGGGACCAGTTCGAGCTCCAACAACACGCGCATTGACGGCGCTTCCTCGACCAACGTTTGGCTGCCGCACATTGTGGCTTATGTGCCTGCGCTGGAATCGATTGAGACGGTGAACGTGGTGACGAATTCGTTCGACGCCGAGCAGGGTTTGGCCGGCGGCGCGGCGGTCAACGTCCAGATCAAGTCGGGCACGAATGCTCTGCACGGTTCGGCTTTTGAATATCACAACTCAAATGCGACCAAGGCGCGGCCGTTCTTCCTGCCGGCGGGGACGCAGATGCCCAAGCTGGTATACAACCAGTACGGCGGCACCGTTGGCGGGCCGATCGTGAAGAACAAGCTGTTCTATTTTGCGAGCTATGAGGGTTCGCGCGACCGGCAGTTCGCCTCGTCGCTTCTTTCGATTCCCACGGTTGCGATGCGGGGCGGCGACCTCTCCGGCGCGCCGGCCGGCCGGCCGGTCTTCGATCCGCGGTCGGGTGACGCCAGCAACTTCGGCCGCCAGCCCTTCCCCAACGCCGTGATTCCCGCCGCCCGTTTCAGCGCGGCCGCCGTGCGGCTGGCCGCGCTCTTCCCGACCCCGACCGCGCCAGGCACGGTGAACAACTACTTTGCCGGTAGCGGTTATGCCTTTGACCGCGATACGCTCGACACCAAGATCAACTGGAACGCGAGCCAGCGCTTCACGATGTACGGCCGGCTGTCGGTACTGGACTATCGGGTGACCAATCCTGGGCGGCTGGGCGACCAGCTGGGTGGCGACCCGGTGGCAGGCGGGCAGGTGGGTCGAGCGACCGGGAAATCCTATTCCACGACGATCGCGAGCACTTATGTTCTGCGGCCGAATTTCATCATTGACGCCTACTTTGGCTGGACTCGTATGCAGGGCGATTCGCGGCAGCCGCGGCTGGACGAGAAAGTGGGGCTTGATGTGCTGAAGTTGCCTGGGACCAATGGGACGCGCTTTTTTGAAGGCGGCCTACCGCAGTTCCAGGTGGGTGGTTTTTCGAACTTCGGACATCCGAACAACTTCATGCCGTATATCAACCGCGACCCGCAGTTCCAGTATGTGGCGAATTCCAACTTGTCGCTCGGCCGGCACCAGATCCGGTTTGGTACAGATTTTTACCAGCAGCAGTTGAATCAGACGCAGCCGGAGTTCGTGGGCGCGCCGTGGGGCGCGTCGGGCGGCTTTGGCTTCGCCGGCGGGCAGACCAGCTTCCGGGCGACGCCGGGCGGACCGGTCGCGCCGAACGCTTCGGAGTACAATTCGTGGGCCTCCTTCATGTTGGGGCAGACGAATTCGTTGGGCCGTCTGTTGATGGTGCCGGACGCGTTCACCACTCGCACAAATTTGTATTCGGCCTACGTGCGAGACCAATGGCAGGCGACGAGTAAGTTGACGGTGAACATCGGCGTGCGTTGGGAGTATTTTCCGTTTCCGACGCGATCCGACCGTGGCCTGGAGCAGTATGATTTCGGCCAGAACAAGATGCTTGTTTGCGGTGTGGGCATTGTACCCAAGAACTGTGGTGTGAATGAGAGCAAGCGCCGGTTCACGCCGCGGGCTGGCCTTGCCTACCGCGTGAAGGACGATTTCGTGATTCGCGCCGGCTACGGCATCACGAACGATCCGTATAACCTGGGCCGGCCGTTCCGGACGAACCATCCGCTGCTGATCCCGTTCAATCTGACGGCGCCGGATAGCTTCACCGCCGCCAGCCAGTTCGACGCCGGCATTCCGGCGATCGTCGCGCCAAGTCTTGGTAATGGCGTGATCGATATCGGGCCGTTCGTGGAGGCTAACACGGTGATCGCCAATCAGTGGACGCGCGGCTACATCCAAAGCTGGAATTTCTCGATGCAGAAGCGGCTCAGCGGTGGTTGGGTGGCCGAAGCCGCCTATGTGGCAACGCGGGCGGTGAACCAGTTGGGGAATCTCAACCGCAATTCGGGCGCAGTGGGTGGCGGCAATAACGGCCGGCCTTTGGCGCGTCAGTTTGGGCGATTCGCTAACACCATCCAGGTCACCGGGCTCGGCACGTACAAGTACGATTCGCTGCAGACCAAGCTGGAACGGCGATTTGCGAATGGTCTCCAGACGCTGTTCGCCTATACCTTCTCCAAGAACATGGGCATTGCCGGCAACGTCAATTCCGACGGCGGGCCCCGTATTCACTTACCGGAGTACTTCCATCTGAATCGCGCGGTGACGGATTTGAACTCACCGCATAACTTCCAGTTCACGGGAATCTACGAAGCGCCGTTTGGCAAGGGCAAGAAGTACCTTTCGAGCGGCCCCGGCGCGTGGCTGCTTGGCGGGTGGCAGATGAATGGACTTGTCTCCGCCTATTCCGGGCCGCCCTTCTCGGTGACGGCGCCCGGAACGGACTTGAACTCCCCTGGCAATGCCCAGCGGGCGGATCTTTTGAAGACGAAAGTGGAGAAATTGGCCGGGGCCGGCCCGGGCCAGAAGTGGTTCGATCCGACGGCGTTTGGCCAGGTGCGGGAGGCCCGCTTCGGTACGGCTGGCTGGAACCTGCTGCCTAGCCCGGGCGTAATCAATGTGGACGCCAGCGTCTTCCGCAGCTTCCGGGTGACCGAGCGAGTGAACCTGCAGTTCCGTGCGGAGGCGTTTAACCTGTCGAACACTCCGCATTTTGCCGCACCGGTGTCGGATGTTTCCAATTCGCGGTTCATGGAGATCACCGGTGTGCGGGGTACCGGCCGTGAGGGTATTGACGAACGGGTCTTCCGTTTCGGCCTCCGGGTGGGCTTCTAGTCAGCGGCGGGTTGTTCAGAGGAGGCTGTCGGCCTCCTCTGAATGACCGTCCACAGGCCGTCCGATTGCAAGAGATATTTGGGCGCGCGACAGGGGCGGTTCGACGAGAACCGTTCGGGAACCTCTACCCTGTGCCGGGCGGTTGTTCGCATTGCGCGCCCTTATTCGGGGCCCTCAGTTCACCGGGGCGGGTTTGCCGGCCATGGTCCACATGGCTTCCAGGCCGTACAAGTAGGCCTGATTGCCGCTGCCGGCGTAGCGGATCACTGCCGTGATCCACGAGCATGGGAAGTCTGTCCCGTTGCCGCCGGGGGCGGTGTACTCGCCCTTGGCTACCAGCTCCTTCATGCGTTCCGCTTTGTTCATGCGGTAGGCGATGGCTCCCAACTTTTCATCCGTCACCCGCTCGAAATCGGTCTTCGCATCATCGAAAAGGATGGATGAATCCTTGCGCGTCGGCGTGAATTTGCCTTTGTCGTTCCTGGTGCCCTGTGGCGTCAGGTTGAAGTTCTTCACGCACTTGGAACAGTTGTAGGGCTCCTTAAAGGTGCAGTCGCGGCGCGCCTTGGAGACGTTGAAGTTCTGGAGATACAGGCCGACACCGGCCGCCATGTTCGCCTTGGCCGAGGCGATGGGATCCGGGTTGGGGCGCACCATGTCCCCGTTGGCTACGTAGGGAATGCCGGCGTGCATTTCGTATTCGCGGATCTTGCCGTTTCTGTCGCGCATTTTCATGGGGGCGTCGAAGAAGGTCTTCTGCGTCAGGCCCCAACCGCGGCTGGCGCTCCAGCGGGTGGGGTCGGTGAGTTGTTCCTTGAAGATGGACTTGTCCTCGCCTTTGCCGTTTTGCCAGTCGATGCCGATGGTGACGTATTCGCGGCCACCGAACTTCATGGTGTGTTTAGCGCCGGATTCGTGGACGAAGATGAAGTGGAGGATTTCGATGGGGGAGTTGTTGCGGTCGCGGATGACCGTTTTGCCGTTGACGGTGGTGGGCGTCTTGAGATCGTCGACGAGGACGCGGATGGTTTCGTCGACGCCTTTGGCGTCGAGCTGTTCGATTTCATCGTCCATGGGGAGCCAGAAGACGGCGCGGCCGGCGAGTTGGCCGGTCCAGACCATTTGGCGGATGATGCGGGCGGTGGCGGGGTCCACTTTGCCGAATTCGCGGAGCTCCTGGCGGTAGCCGTCGAAGAGTTTGGTGCCCTCGGTGGCGGGGTCGTTGGCCTCCTTCTGATAGAGCTCGAAGGTGATTTTGATGGCGTCGAGATTGTCCCGGAGCGCCTTCCAGCTTTCCGGGCGGGGGACGTTCTTTTTGTCCCAGGCGGCTTGGATTTCGGCGGCGCGGATGGGGAGGGCGATGGCGGCGCCGGCCTTCTTGACGTCGGCATCCTCCTTGAGCAGCTTCTTCATGAGCGCGATGGCGTTGGCGCGGTCGTTCTGGTAGTTGTTTTGGGGGCCGGTGAGCTTGACGTTGAAGTGGGACGCGGGACGGTGGGCTAACTGGTGGATGAGCAGGGTGGCGTCGGAAGACTCCACTTCGATGTGGCCGATGAGCTGGAGGAGAGCGGTGTAGGCGTCGTCGCGTTTCTTGATTTTCTTGCGGGCGGTACTGATTTTGTTGGGGAGGGCGTTAAGCCGTTGTTCGAGCTTATCGATCTCCTGTTTTTCCCGGATGATCTCGGCGTTGATTTCGCCGATCTGTTTTTGGATCTCCTTGAGCTTCTCTTCGAGGTTGGCGATTTCCTGTTTGGCGGCTTCGGGGTCGGCGGCGGTGGAGAGGCCGATTTTGAGGGACTGGATTTTCCGCCGGATGGAGGGAATGGTGACGGTGGTGGCGTTATCGGCGGCGGTCTTGGCGGCTTTGCGTTTGGCCTTGAGGGCTGCGAGATCGGTGGCGAGTTGGACGCGCTGGGCTTCGAGGGTATCGAGTTCGGATTCCGAGCCGGCCTTGCCGCTGGACATGCTGGCTTCCCAGAGTTTTGCCCATTCATCGAGGCCACGGCGGGCGGTGGTGAGGCCGGAGGACCATTGGTGGGTGCGGTTGAAGGCGATGGAGGGGTTTTTCATGGGGCGGTAGTAGATGGGGGCGTCGCCGCCGGCTTCGGTGGCTTTTTTGACGGCCTCCATGTCTTCGGAGGTCATGAAGCCGTAGTAGTCGCTCAAGTGCCGTTTGAGATCGAGGACGCCGGAGAGGACGGAGAGGGTGAATTCGCCGGCCTTGTCGGCGGCGGCTTCGCGGCCGTGGGAGTAGAAGCCGAGGCGCATGAGATCGCGCTGGAGTTCGGCGACGTAGCGGGCGTTCTGGTGTTGGGGTTCGGGGTGGCCGGTGACCTGTTCCCAGGTTTGGGATTCGTCGGAATCGCCGAAGGTGAGGGTGAAGCCGCCGTAGGGGGGGACAGGGAGGACGATGCCGGTGGGGATGGCGTCACCGGTGGAGGGGGCGACGGGGGCGGTGGTTTCGAGCTCGACGATTTCGAGCTTGCCTTCCTTGCAGACGGGGCAGGGGGAGCCTTGGACCATGTCGGCGGGTTTGTCCTTCAACAGGAACATGGCGTGGAAGCTGCATTTGGTATTGCGGCAGAAGAAGTAGTCGGCTTTTTGGGCGGTGGGGGTGGCCATGGATTAGGGTTCGTCGGATCCGAAGATGGAGTCGAGTTCGGCGGTGAGCTCGGCGATGAGATCCGCGCTGGCGCGCCCATTTTTGCTTCCCGGTTCTTCGGGGAAGGGGTGGGGGGACACGCTGTCGAACTCGCTTACCTTGTCATGCGTATAAAAGTCGTAGCCATTGCCAAAAAAGACGGATTTTTCTTCACCGGTTTCGAGGGCGACGGCGCCGCGGGGCATGAGGGTGTTGATGATGCCCTCTTTGTCGGTTGTCGCTTCCTTTTCGGCGTCGGAGACGACGAGGGTGAAGGGCTTCAAGTCCACGGGGTGGCCGAGGTGATCGACGATTTTGACGAGGAGGGGGACGGCGCCGTGGAGGCGTTCGCAGGCGCTATCCATGATGAGGCGCTGGTAGAAGCGGCAGGCGAAGGTGTCGTGGGTTTGGGCCCATTCGCGGCGTTCGGCCTGGAAACTGCGGCGGAGGGCGGCGTCGGAATAGAGGCGGGTTTTGCAGAGGGCGGTGCCTTCGTTGGTGCGAGGGCAGGGCCATTTCCTGGGCGGGGTTTCGACGTTGGCGCGGAAGAAGTAGATGACGATGCGGCGGTTGGGGGTGTTTTCCTGGTTGCGGGCTTCGCGCTGGGAGGGGGCCTGGAAGGCGGCGTTTTCGGCGGCGGAGAAGAGGAGCACGGGGTTGAACTCGCCGCAGCCCTGGTAGTCGCCTTTGCCTTTGGGATCGGCGCCGCGGCTGAGGAAGCCGGTGGGGGGGATGGAGAACGTTGCGCCTTCTTCGCCGGTGCAGAGGTGGTCCATGTACTTTGTGAAGAGCGCTTTTCGGGTGATGGGGCCGGCGATGCCATCGGCTAGGAGTTGGTGATCTTTTTGAAAGGCGCGGATGGCGGCGGTGGTGATGGGGCCTTGGATGCCATCGAGGGGGCCGGTGTCGTAGCCGAGGACGGCGAGAATGGTTTGGATTTCGCGGGGCCCCAGTGGTCTTCGCCGTGGGGTTGGGTGTAGAGGGCTTCCCACATGGCTGGGGAGCGGGTGATGACGGCGTAGACGGCTTCGGCGCGGCGGCCGCTGAGGCGTTTGTTGTATTCGTCGTTGCCCACCGGGTCGGCATGGCCGAAGACGGTGATGGGAGCGTCGGGCATCAACTGGTGGAGCTTGCCGAGGGCGGCGAACTCTTCGCGGGATTCAGGGAGGAGGAAGGAGGAATCGAAGTGGAAGCGAGGGTCGTCGAGACGCCAGCAGCCGATGGGTTCCAACGGGAGGCGGAGGGTGTTTTTTTCGGTCTTGGTGGCGGGCGCGACAAGGACGGTTTGGGGAGGATCCCTTAACACTTCGGCTGTGAGTCCACCTTCGGATACGTGGTGGAGTCTGGCGCGTTCGTGACTTGTCTCGTCCGGAGTTTGGTCTAATTCCGGAGGCATTCGATGAAGATAGCACAGGGGGGGATTGGGGGGTGGCTTGCGGGGAGAGTGTGTTTGCCGGGATAGCGGAATGCCTATTTTAATTCGCTGCTATCTCTGCTACTCTCGGGCTGGACGAGCGGCGCAGAGCCATCGACAGCAGTCCAAATTCAGAAAGCCGATGCGCGCATGGGCGGTTCGCCCGAATGGAGGCATTCCAATGCGTGAGGTATTGACGGTTTTACTTGCTGTTCTTTTGATGCATGTGAACATGAGCGCGGCGGTGGTGGATGCGGCGGCGGTGAAAGAACGGGTCCTGGGGATCGGAGCCGGGGCGCCGGTGGAGATTCGGCTGGACGGCAAAGGGAAAGTGCGCGGGCGGATGGGGGCCGTTGACGATAGCGGGTTTGTGGTGCAGGTGGTGAAGGACGGAAAGGTGGAGCCGTCGAAGATTGGCTTTGGCGAGGTGAAGTCGATCAAGAACCTGTCGGAGGAGTCGTTCGGGAAGTCGGTAGGCAAAGGGTTCCTGATCGCCGGGATCACGCTGGGCGTCATCATGGTGATCGGGCTGGTTGTCTGCGCGACTGGTGGCTGTTCGAACTAGAAGCCCGCCAGTTGCTGAGAGGCATCGCCGAAGGCGGGGAGTTTGACGCCCATGCGGTCTATGATTCCCAGATAGAGGCTGCAGAGTTTGCGGTTGTCGTCGCCGGACTCGTAGTAGTTCAGGGCGCGGCCGGTTTGGAGTTTGCCGCCGAGGCTGCCGAGGGTGAGGACCGGTACCTTCTTGTTGTCGTGCTTGGTGCCGGACCACATGTTGGAGAGGAAGAGCAGGCAGCTGTTATCGAGGACGGTGCTTTCGCCTTCTTTCATGGCGTCGAGGCGCTGGGCGAGGTAGGCGAGCTGGGTCATCTGGAAGTGGACGATCTTCTGGTAGTCCGGTTCGGTGTCGTAGTGGGAGGCGCCGTGGTGCTGTTTACTGACGCCCAGGAACGGGTAGTAGAGCGCGGAGAGATCGCGGGCCAGGAGGAGGGAGGCGACGCGGGTTTTATCGGTTTGGAAGCCCAGGGCGATGATGTCGCACATGAGGCGGATGTGGTCGCGGATATCTTCCGGCAGGCCGTCCTGCGGGCGCTTCATGGTGAAGAGCGGGCGGCCGGCGTCACGGGCGTTGTCTTCGGCTTTTTGCTTGTCGGTGCGCATGCGCTCGATGGAGCGTTCGACGTCGCGGACGCTGGCGAGGTATTCGTCGAGCTTGATCTTGTCGGTGGCGCTGATGGTGCGGGTGAGGGATTGGGCGTGGTCTTTTACGCGGTCGAGAATGCTGGCGTTGCGGAGCTGGCCGCCGTTTTCGAAGAGGCTATCGAAGGCGAGGGACGGGTACATCTCGTTGGGGACGGGGGAATCGCTGTTCTGCCAGGAGATGTGGGAGCTGTAGGCGTTGGAGAAGTTGGTTTCGTGGAAGCCGGTCATGGCCCGTTCGCAGGCCAATACCATGCTGGGTTGGGCGGTGTCCTGGCCGATGTGGTTGGCGAGGAGTTGATCGATGGTGATGCCGCCCTGGATGATGGACCCTTTGCGGATTGGGACGCCGGAGAGGAGGTTGCCGGTCATGGCGGGGTGGATGCCCTGGCCGGTGGCGGCTTTGTTGAAGAGGCCGTCGATGACGTTGAGTTTGGCTTTGAGGGGTTCGAGAGGGGCTAGGGATTCACTCAGTTCCAATGCGGCGCCGGCGCCCTTGGCCCACCAGCGGCCGGGGCTGATGCCGGTGCCCATGAAGAGAACGGCGAAGCGCTGCGGGGGCGGGGCGGCGGCGTTGGCCATGGATTCGAGCCAGGGGAGGCCCATGGCGACGCCGGTGCCTTTCAGGAGCGTGCGGCGGGAGATTGGCGTTTTCATTGCGGGCTCCTTTTGTTGAGGAATTGGCGGCTGGTTAGGATTTTTTCGAGGATGGTTTCGAAGCGGGGATTGGGCTGGGCGGCGATTTCGTCGAGGAGGGGGCCGTCGGAAAGGGCGAGGCTGCGGCCTAACGCGTAGGCCAGGAGGCGGCCGGCGAAGCCGCGGACGAAATCGGGTTGGCGGTGTTTTTGGATGTATTGGCGGAGGCCGGTGACGCCTTCGCCTTCGGCGCCTTTGGGGAACTGGGCGCGGGCGTCGACTGGGCGGCCGGCGAGATCGTGGGTGCGGCGCTGGCCGACGGGGTCGAAGGCTTCGAAGGCGAGGCCGAAAGAATCGAAGCGGGCGTGGCAGGAGGCGCAGCTGGGATTGGCGCGGTGGCGTTCGAGCATTTGGCGGAGGGGGAGATCCATTTTGGCTTCGTCGGCGGGGAGTTCGGGGACCGAGGGGGGAGGCGGGGGGATCTGGTCACCGAGGATATTGCGGGCGACCCAGAAGCCGCGTTTGACGGGGCTGGTGCGGAGGCCGGGGGCATTTTTTGTGAGGAATGCCGCCATGGGGAGGAGGCCGCCGCGGCCGTATTTGGCGGCGTCGGGGATGTGGGTCCAGGTGGTGTCGTTGGTGGGCGGCGGGGGCATGCCGTAGTGGCGGGCGAGGGGGGGATTGACGAAGGTGTCGGGGGCGAAGAGGAGGTCGGTGATGGGGCGGTTGCGACGGACGACGTCGAGGAGGAGGCGGACTGGCTCTTCGAACATCGACTGGCGGAGAGCCTCGTTGAAAGCGGGGAAGCGGGCGCGATCGACGGTGCCGATTTGTTCGAAGTCGCGCATGTCGAGCCAGTTGGTGCCGAACTCGACGGCGAGGGCGCGGGAGCGGGGATCGTGGAGCATGCGGCGGGCCTGGGCCTTTAGCGTTTCGGGATTGTTCAGGGTGCCGGCGGCGGCGTGGCGGAGGAGTTCGGGGTCCGGCATGGAGGACCAGAGGAAGTAGCTGAGGCGGCTGGCGAGATCGTAATTGGACGGGGTTGGGGGGGCGATGCGGTAGGAGAATTTCGGGGACATGAGGATGAGCACGATGGCTTCGCGGAGGGCGGATTCGTGATCGAGGGTGGATCGCTGGCGGGCGTCGCGGTAGAAGGACGTTATGTCGGTTTGTTCGTCCTGGGTTAGGGGGCGGCGGTAGGCGCGGGCGGCGAATGCAAGGAGGGATTTCAAGTGCGCGGGTTCGGCGTCGCGGCGGGCTTTCTGGACCCAGCGGATGCTGGTGTTGGCTTGATCGAAGAATGTCTTTATGGCCTGGATGGCGACGGGGCTGCCGCCGCTGGCGAATTTGAGGTAATCGGCTTCGAGCTTGCGGAGCTTGGGTTCGGAGATGATTTGATCGACTTCGATGTCGCCGACTTCGGGTTCGTTGTCCTTGAAATCGTCGCGAGTGCCGCGGGTGCCGAGCTTGGCGAATTCGACGTAGGTGCGGATGTTGATGGAGGCGACGAAATCCATTTCGCGCCACATGGCGTTGAGCTTGGCTTGTTGCTGGTCGTCGAGGAGGAGTTCGGAGAGGGGCTGATCGTCGCGGAAATAGCCCATGACGTTGTGGTAGCCGGCGCTTAGGTAGCGGCCTTCGTCCTTGCCGGTTTTGAAGTAGTTGCGGCCGCGGGACTCCTTGTAGAACATGTCGGGGAAGACGGCGCAGAAGCGGGCCCAGGCGGCTTCGTAGCGGGGGCGCTGGCCGGCGGGGACTTGGAGATCGGGATCGTTGGGCGGGTTTTCGACGAGGATGGTTTTGCCGGGGCCGAAGGCGTTGTCCCATTCGGGTTCGACGACGTTGGATTGATTGAAGGGGGGCTCGCCTTGGACTTGGAGTTGGCGGGGATCGAACTTACGGCGGTGGGTGGCGTATTGGGTGTTCTTCCAGATAAGCAGGGGCTGCCAGGCGGTGCCGATGGCGCCGGCGGTGATGTTGATGAAGCGGGGTTCGACCTTTTTGCGGACGTTGGTTATGTAGACGCGCATGGCTTCGGCGCCGGGGCGGGCGATGGCGGGTTGATTGGGGCGGGGAGCCGGGAGGGCGCGCCACATTGTTTGGAGTTTGGCGAGGGGGCCGATGGGTTCGGGTGTTTCGAGGGTTTGCCAGATGGTGGTTAGGTATTTGGCGCTGACGTTGTGTTTGCGGGCGAGGGAGGCGAGGGTGGCGGTGGGGTGGCCAAGGGCGGCGCGGTGGCGGAAGCGCCAGGCGGTGAGGAAGTAATCGGCGTAGTCGGTATTTTGCTGGTGGTAGAAATCGATGATTTGGTGGACGGCGAATTTGTCGCGGTCGGTTTCGGCGAGCATGGGGTGGGGTGCGAAGGCGAAGCCGTCTTCTTTGAGGTAGAGGTGGGAGGCGGTTTCGCGGGCGGCGTCGAGGTATTTTTTCAGCAGTGTGGGGGACATGCTGAGGGTTTCGCCGGAGTTGTCGAAGCCGGCGGTGTTGGCGGGGTCGACGGGGAATTTGCGGGTGGGGCGGATGTCGACGCCGGTGAGGTCTCGGATGGTGTAGTTGTATTCGGCGTTGGAGAGGCGGCGGGCGAGGACGATGCCGGGGTCGCCGGCGTTGCGGCGGATTTCGTTGTCGCGAAGCGCGTGGAGCCAGGAGAGGGCGGATTGGCGTTCGGCGGGTTTGGGTTGCGGGGCGCCTTTGGGGGGCATTTCGGCGGCTTCGAGACGTTCGAGGATTTGGGTGGCGCGGCGGGTGTCGGTTGGTGAGAAGACGGTGAGGTCGAGTTGGGCGGCGGGGGATTTGGGGCCGTGGCAGGTGGTGCAATACGTATTGAGGAAGGGGCCAATGGATTGGGCGAGGACGGGGGCGGCCAGGAGTAGGAACAGGGCTGGGTTGGCTGGCCGTTGCATGGGATGAATATATCAGGCGTCGATGCGGATTAGCGGGGAAGGTGGCGGGTGACCTTGGATTGCAGAATTTCGATGAGGGCGGGGGCCATGTAGGTGTAGCGATCGGGGATGCCGGTTTGGGTAAATTCAGCGGCGATGCCGAGGCTGGTGAGGGCGCCGAAGGCGTGGGGAGGAGGTTCATGCGGACGACGAGGGAGGTGGTGAGGTCGCCGATGCCGGCACCGCAGATGAGGGTGCGCACTTGGATAGAGTATGGGAAATGGCGGATCGCGTGGGGTGTTTAAGCGATTGTCAGGGGCAAGCGGTGAGACAGGATTATGATGAAGAAGGTCCCTTCCTCCGCCCATGCCGAATCCCGAACCCGATTATGAATATGAAGTGTTCTTCAGTTATAAGCGACATCCCCAATCATTGGAGTGGACGCGCCAGGTGACGGCGAAACTACGGTTCTTCCTCAGCCAGGAGCTAAACCTGAACGAGGTTCGCATGTTTGTCGATGAGGAGGAGATCGCTCCGGGAGAGAAATGGCCGCTTCGGCTCCAATCCGCGCTGCGGCGATCCAAGTGTCTCGTCTGCGTATGGTCTCCGATGTATTTTCAGTCCGATTGGTGCAATTCTGAGTGGCAGAGCTTTCGTGAGCGGGAGAGGCTTCTTGGGCTCGGCGAGTTTGGTCTCATTGCTCCGTTGAAGTACCACGATGGGGAGCACTTTCCAGAGGAGGCACGAGCGGTTCAGTGGACCGATATTTCGCCCTGGACGAGTACAGTGCCGGCATTTTGGCAGAGCGCCCGGGCACTTGACCTGGAAGATCGCTTGAAGGAGTTCGCGGTGGACGTGGCGAATATCATTAGGCGAGCACCGGAATTTCGGGGCGATTGGCCGATTGTCGCGTCGAAGGGGACTGCCGTGCCGAACATCGAGTTGACAAAACTATGATCCCAGCTTCCCGAGTCAATGAACGGGGCATCGCCTACACCTTCTATTCGTTCAAGGGTGGCGTGGGGCGGAGCATGGCCCTAGCGAATGTTGCTGCCTTGCTGGCGAAATGGGGCCGAAGAGTTTTGATTGTTGATTGGGATCTGGAAGCGCCGGGGCTGGAGAAGTTCTTCGCTGCTTACGGGGGGAATGGACAAGATGGGCGAGCGGTCAACCCAGGAATAGTCGATCTGGTGATTGCCCATCGGGATGGGGATCCTCTTGATTGGCACCAATCAGTTATTCCGCTCGCCATCGGCGCCAATGGGTCGACAGTTTCGTTGATAACGGCTGGTCGCGGAGGCACGGACTATAGCCGACGTTTGCAATCGCTGGATTTCGAGGTGCTCTTTACGGAAAAGGCACTCGGGCGATACATAGAGGAATTGCGGGAAGCATGGCTGTCGGAGTTTGATTTTGTGTTGATCGACAGCCGAACGGGGGTGACGGATATCGGAGGGATCTGCACAGTGCAGTTGGCCGATGTGCTGGTCCTGCTGTTTACCACCACGGATGCGAGTGTTGAAGGGACGAAGGACATCATTGAACGTGCGCGTACGCGGCAAGCGCTGCTCCCAGTTGATCGGCAACGGTTGCTGGCGGTCCCGGTACCGGCGCGGGATGAAAGCCGAGCGGAGTATCGGGAGGCGGCGAAGTGGAAGTTGAGGTTCGCAAATGAGTTTCGTGAGGTGTTTGCTGATTGGCTCCCGAATGGGGTTTCCGCGCATGATGCGATTGAGGTGCTGAGGATTCCCTACATACCGTATTGGAGTTTTGGTGAGCGGTTGCCTGCCATTGAAGAGGGGACTTCGGACCCGTCGAGTTTAGGGCATGCCTATGAGCTTCTGGCGCGTTTGTTGGATGCGCGATTGGACTGGCACGAAGCGATGGAGGGACAGTCAATTTCGCCAAGCGGGTTGCCCGTGCGGAATGGGCTGGATCCGGATTGGCTAGCTCGGCACCGGTCAACGGCAACCTTTGCGTTTAAGGAGGCCGGGGGTACGGATGACTATATGGAGGTTTACCACGGTGTACATTCTGGCGTGCCGCATCGCAGTCAGGCTGAACTCCTTTCTGCCGCTCGGACAGTCCAGGTTGATACGTTTGGTTGGCCCATCGGAGCCGTGCTTGACGGGAACGCAGATTTTAGACCGCGTCCAGTAAAGGACGGGATTGTCGCTATCATTCCGCACTCTAGGTCTTTCGACTACTGGGCCCTTCGCGAGAACGGCGATTTTTACCTGCTGATGACCTATTTTGAAGATGAGCGGCGTCCAGACCATATATTTTTCAATACGAGGATCGTTCGCGCTACCGAGATTCTGATGCGATGCGGACGTCTCTATAGGGCGCTCGGAGGAATGCCGTCCTCCCTTGTTGAGGTCCAGTTACGGTATAGTGGCCTGCTCAACAGGACCCTTGCCGCAACAGGAACTCGCCCCGTGTTTCCTGCAAAGAATACGACAGAAAATGCGCTGGACGTCCACATCACTTTTCGGCTTGACTCTTTAGAAGATGAGCTCGTGGAGTTGGTTAAGAAGCTGTGTGCCCCACTTTTTATGCTTTTCGACTACAAGAGTTTTCAGGATGAGATTTACGCCGATATCGTGAAGAAGTTTGAGGCGGGGCAAGTCAGCTAGACCAGCAGTGTTTTCGCGCGACGCGGAGTCCTTTATGATGGGTGCCACCGTTTGTTTTGTCCGCTTGGTGATGGGACGCGGCGAGTGCAGCGACGGCGAGAAGGCGAGAACTACCGCCTACGGAACGACTTCGAAGGTGAGGCTGGCCCAGTGGCTTTCCCAGTCGGCCTGTTTTGTGTCCGCTCGGCGCTGCATGTGGATGGCGTGGAGTTTCCAGAGGCCGGGCGAGTCGAGGGGGATGTCGATTTGGCCTTGCGAGTTCGTTCGGCCGATGGGGGTTTCCTTGACGTTTTTGCCGGAGGCGGAGGCGGCTTCGACGTGGAGGTTCGGGGCGGGGGCGCCGTTGAAGAGAATCTGGACGGTGAGTTTATCGCCGGGCTTTTTGGTGGCGGGGTCGGCGAGGGGGACGAATTCGATTTTCGCGCCGGTGGGGCGGGTGACGAAGGCGTCGGGGGCGCCGGTGTGGAGGACGGTTTTGACGTATTTGCTGTAGAGTTCGCGGCCGGGTTTGGCGGATTCGCCGTGGGCCTTGCGCCACTCGCTGGCAGCGGTTAGGCGTTCGTGGGCGAGGTACTCTTCGAACTTCTTTGGGTCGAGTTCGATGAAGTTGGGGATGGTGTGGCCGACGACGAGGAAGGCCGGGGCGGCGGGGGCCTTGAAGTCGCCGAAGCCGGCCTGGCCCACGATGCGGACGCCGGTGAGGGGTTGTTGGCCGTTGGGGAAGAGCACCTTCGTGCCCTGGAGCCGGGCGAGGACCGGTGGGACCTGGCTTTCGGGGAAGGCTTCGCCGTTGTGGAACTCGACGGTGCCGGCCTGTCCCGGGGTGAATCGGAACAGGCGGGGGCGGAGGTAGAGATCGTGGCCGAAGAGGGCCGCGGTGAGGGTGAAGAGAAGGGCGGTTCGCATGGTGTCTTCCTAGAATTGCAGACGGAGGCCGAGTTGCAGGGAGCGCGGACCGCCGATTTGGAATTGCGGGTTTTGGCCGCCGGTGACGCCGGTGGAGAGGATGGCGACGGAACGGCCGAAGTTGGCGCTGGTCATGACTCCGGTGGGGTTGCCGAAGTTGGGGGTGTTGGTTAGGTTGAAGGCATCGACACGGAGGTCGAGGCCGAGGGTTTCGGTGATGCGGAAGCGGCGGCGGGCGGAGAGGTCGAGCTGTTGAAGCCCGAAGCCGCGGAGGACGTTGCGGCCGAGGGTGCCTTGGCGGCCCTGGGCTTGCGGGGTGGTGGCGTCGAAGGCGTTGCGGTTGATGATCTTGCCGCCGGGGTAGCCATCGCCGGTGAGGTACAAGGGCTGGCCGGGGACGACGTCGGGCCGGGAGACGCTGGTGATGCCGAGGCCGAGGGCGTCGCGACCGGTGACGACGAGGACGGGCGGGGCGGTGCGCATGCGGACGATGGCATCGAGGGCGAAGCCGCCGAGGATGGCCTTCGCGGTTCTATTGGAGAAGGGCGCGGGGATTTCGTAGCTGGCCGAGCCGTTGAAGCCGTGGCGGATATCGAACGAAGAGGGGCCCCGATCGGTGGCGGCGGCGTAGCGGGTGGAGGGCGGGAGGAAGTTGGCGTTCGATTCGTCGGAGGAGGTATCGAGCGACTTGCCCCAGGTGTAGGAGAGGAGGGCCTGGAGGCCGCGGGTCATGCGCCGTTTGAACTGAGCCTGGAGCGAGTTGTAGTCCGAGTAGGCCTGGCTGCTGACGGCATCAATGCGGGTGAAGCTGGGGTTGCCGAGGACGGCGGGGAGAAGGCTTTCGACGCGGCCGAGTTTGCGACCGGCGGCGCCGACGTAGGAGAGCGAGAAGGAGTTGGCGACGCCGATGGGTTGTTCGACGGCGAAGCTGTACTGGTAGGTGCGGGGGGACTCGTAATCGCGATAGTAGGCGAAGAGGCGGGGGTAGGGCGGGTTGAGATTGACGGGCGGGACTTCGGCGAAGAAGGCCGGGTCCTGGATGGGGGTATTGGTGAAAGTACGGCTGCGGGCGAAGGGGAAGAGGGTGGGGCTGAGCGCCGTGCCGAGGAGGGTGTAGCCGAGATCGTAGAAGCTGCCGAGGCCGGCGCGAATGACGGTGCCGCGGTTGCCGAAGGGCTGATACGCGATGCCGACGCGGGGGGCGAAGTTCTTCTTGGCCGTTTCGTAGAAGGGCGTGCCGACGGGGGCGATGGTGGCTGACGAGGGGGTGTCGATGCCGAGGACGGTGCGGGCGATAGTGTTGGACGGGGCGGGGTTCCATTCCCAACGGAGGCCGTAGGTGAGGGTGAGGCGGGGGGAGATGCGCCAGGCGTCCTGGGCGAAGGCGGAGAAGTTGGTATAGCGGGGTTCGAGGAAGCCCGGGATTTGGGTGACCGTGCCCGATGGAACGATGCCGGTGGCGAGTTGGGTGATGGTGGGGACGCTGAGCGTTTTGCCGTATTCGCGGCCGCCGATGGTGGGGGCGAGGCGACGGTAATCGATGCCGAATTTCACCGAGTGGCTGGCGTGATTCCAGCTGGCGGTGTTGACGATATTGATTTGGCGCTGGACGTTGCGGCTGAAGGTGCCGGGGCTGATGGTGTTTTCGTCGGAACCGCCGATGGTGAGGTAGTAGAGCGATTTATCGGGGCTGGCGAAGGACGGAAAGAGGATGTCGTTGGAGAGGAGTTTAGCTCCGCCGAAGGTGTCCTGTTCGTAGATCTGGCCGGCCATGGAGCGGCTGTAGTTGAAGCGGAGTTCGTTGGTGAGGGAGGGGGAGAGGAGCATGGTGGCGCCGGTGGTGAGGGTGTTGGTTTCGTTGGGGAGGCGAGCGACGAAACTGGCGGTGACGAAGCGGGCGCGTTCGCGGCTTTCGGAGGGCGCGTGGTTGTAGCGGCCGAAGACGGTGAAGCGCTGGGAGAAGGCGTGATCTATGCGGACGCTGGTGGCGTTGAGGGTGGAGGGGTTGGAGAAGCCAACGGTGTAAGGGGTTTCGAGAGGGGCGTCGGCGAGGGGATTGGCCACGGGAAGCGGGTAGGCTTCGAGGAGGCTCTTGACGACGCCGGTGGCATTCTGGCGGGCGGCGAGGGAGGGGACGCGGGCGTTGGAGAGGACGACGGGTTGGATTAAACGAAGGCCTTCGTAGGAGACGAAGAAGAAGGTGCGGTTTTTGATGACGGGGCCGCCGGCGGTGAAGCCGAAGTCGTTTTGGCGCAGGGCGGGACGCTTGATGCGGTTGAAGTTGCCGAACCAGGTGTTGGCGTCGAGCTTATCGTTGCGGAAGTAGTTGAAGGCGCTGCCGTGGAGGGCGTTGGTGCCGGAGCGGGTGACGATGGCGACTTGCGCGCCGGGCTGGCGGCCGTATTCGGGCGCGTAGGTGGAGGTCTGGATGGTGAACTCCTGAACGGCGTCGACGGAGGCGAGAGAGCTGGTGCCGCCTTGGGCGGAGAAGGAGGGGACGCTGCCGCCGGCGCCTTCGTAGGGGGACGTTGAGGCGGGGAGGCCGAAGTTGGCGGAGACGCCATCGACGGAGAAATGGTTGGCGCCGGGGCGCTGGCCGTTGGCGGAGAACTGACCCTGGGAGACGAGGCCGGCGGGGGTGACGGAGACGCCGGGGGCGAGTTGGATCAACGACTGGAAGCTGCGGCCGTTGAGGGGTTGGTTTTCGATGAATTTGCGATCGACAGAGGTGGCGACGGCGGGGGACTCACGGATGAGGGGGGCCTCGTCGTTGACGGTGATGGCTTCGTCGCGGGTGGCGACATTGAGGCGGACACGGACGGAGCGCTGGTCGTTGGCGTTGAGGGTAAGGCCGGTGAGGCGGGTGCGCTGGAAGCCGGGTTGATCGACCGAGATTTGATAGGTGCTGGGGGCGATCTGGGAGAAGGTGAAGGTGCCGGTGGGGCTGGTGGTGAGATGGCGCTTGGAGCCTTTGGCGGGGTCCGTCAGGGTGACGGTGGCGGAGGCGATGGCAGCGTCCTGCGGGTCGACGACGATGCCGGAGAGGGTGCCGGCGGCACTTTGCGCGGAGGCGATGGAACCGGCCGCGAGGCAGGCCGTGAGAAGTATTTTCAGTTTCATTATCTGACCTTGAGATCTGATTTCGGGAAGACTATGGCGCGCACTTGCTGGTCGCGCCACGCGAGAAGAATCTGGTTGCCGGTGACAACCGCTTTGGGGAAGCCGGAGGCGCGGCCGATGGGGACTTTTGTCACGGTGTGCGGGGGCGCGGCGTCGCCGTTGACGGCGACGCGACGGACGCGGAGTTCGACTTGATCGTTGGGTACTTTTTCGAGCCAGGTGACGAGGTAGTTCGCTTCGTCGAAGGCGGTGATGTGGGGCCGGCCGAGGGGGGTGCCGGAGTCGATGCGGATGGGGGCGGAGAAATCGCGGCCATCGTTCGAGGAGAGGGCGAGTTGGATTTTGGGCTGGCCGTTGGCGCGTGTGAGCCAGGCGATGGCGACGCGTTTGTCGTGGGCGAGGAGGGAGGGGCCATCGGTGGGGCAGCCGTTGATTTTCCAGCCATCGCGGTGGAGCGTGCGCGGGGTGGACCAGACGCCATCGGTGTAGCGGACGATGGCGATGTCGCGGATTTCGCCGGGCTGATGGTCCCGGTAGGCGGCGATCCAACCGGTGCTGGTGGTGCCGAGAGCGGTTTGGCAGCAGGAGCAGACGTCGGCGTCGATTTCCTTGTCGGATTCGACGGCGCCATCGGGTTTGAAGAGAATGAAGCGGGCTGTTTTGCGGTGGCCGTGATCGTGGTCGCCGTGGGCGATTGCAGTGGCTTTTTCGGCAGGCGGGGCGAGGTAGACGGCGGCGCGGGAGCCGGGGGAGAAGGTGAGGAACCCTGCGTAATCGACCTTCTCATCGAGGCTGATGCCGTGGGTTTGGCGCCAGACGGGCTGGCCGGGGCCGCGGCGGGCGACGCGGATGCCATAGCCGAACTTGTTGCCGGCGGAGGAGCGGGTGAGCCAGTGGGCGAGGATGGTGCGATCGGGGAGGACGGTGAGGGAGGGGAAGTCGGCCCAGTTGACGAACCAGTTGGGGCCGCGGGCGATGGTTTCGGGCGGGGCCCATTTGGTGCCGTTCCATTGTGAGAAGCGGAGGGCGTGTTCGGCGTTGTGGGCGGGTTCGATCCAGGAGAGATAGACGGCGCCGTTGGGACCGGTGGTGAGGAAGGGCATGCCGCTATCGGGCGGGGTGGGCGGGTCGATGGACCGGGGCTGGGCCGATAGGGGGATGAGGATTGTCAGGGCAAGCAGGGAGAGGCGCATGTCAGTTCCAGTCGGAGTCGGGGAGGTCGGGCAAGTTGGCTATGGGGGGGGCGGGCGCCGGCGGGTGGATGGACCGTTTGATGAAGATAGCCAGGGCGGCGAGTCCGGCTGCGGCAGCGGCGGGGGGCGTCCAGGAGAGCCACTGACCCTTTTCGCCATCCGGGACGGCTAGGATGCGGGTGGTGTATTGGCCGATCAGAGATTGGCGGATTTGGTCGTCGGTGCGGCCCTGTTCGATGAATTTATTGATTTCCGCGCACAGTTCGTCGGCTTTCGGCGAGTGGTGGGCGAGCAGATTTTCGCGCCAGCAGCAGGGCGCGATGAACATGGAGAAGAGCTTCTCTTTCCGCGGGTCACCGTTGGCCGGATTGGCGCTGAGAGTGAGCGGCAGAGTGAGTACGGCGCGACGGCGCATAACGACACCTCCTGAGATGGTTCTGATGGCGGGAATGATTAGCGGCGAGAGAGGTGGATGGGTGGGGGCGGACGTTGGAAGAGGGCGAAGCAGAGGAGGGCGAAGAGGGCGGGCAGCAGGGGTGTTGCCAGCGAGGCGGTGGAGGCGGGCAGGGCGGTGGCGGGAGAGAGCGGAATGATGGCGGCGAAGGCGAAGGCGGGGATGGTATTTGGCTGGCAGCAACCTGCGGGGCAGGTACGGGCGGAGACGGTGTTGGGAGTGGCGGTTTTGCGGCAGCAGCAGGAGTTCTTGTTGCGGTTGCACTTCATGGTGCAGCCAATGGCCGTTGAGGCGAAAACCGGAGCGAACGTCAGCACGAGCAGGAGCGCCAGCAGAAAACTGCCGAGCGCCCGTTTACACGCGATGCTGTTCAAGCGGGAGATCATGGGGAACCGGTGAATCCAGACGGTAGTCAGCTACTCCGGGTGAGGCCGGAGGGCGGAGTTGGTGCGGTATTCAGGCGGTAGGAGGGCCGCGGTCGGGCAGGGCGTGGCCGAGCGTGGTTAGCGCGCGATGTTCGGTGCGGACCATGAGTTGGCCGGAGGGCCGGAGTGCGACGCCGGCCGTTTGGCACGGCGGCGCGGCCAGGGCGTCCGACGAGGCGAAGGAGAGGTTGCCAACGGGGTAGAGCGCGCAGGCCGGTTTGACGGCGCTGACGGCGGGACCGGAGTCGGGCGCGGCCTTGCGCATGGCGCAGGCGTGCTTGCCATCTTTGCGGCAACAGGCGGGCCGTTGTGGACCCGCGGAGGCCGACAGCAAGGGCGTAATCAGCGGGAGGCTGAAGACGGCGGTCAGCAGAATGGCGAGAATCCGGTGCAAACCATGATTGTACATCGGGAAGGGTCGCTATATATTGAGTGGGGCCTATGTTTCTTTCACGCATGCTTATGTTGGCGACGGTGCCGGTGTGTCTGGCGCAGGGGGACCTGTTTGAAGCGAAGGTGCGGCCGATTTTGTTGGCGCGTTGTTCGTCGTGTCATGGCGCTTCGGTGCAGATGGCGGGGAAGCAGTTTACGACGCGGGAGGGGATGCACCGGTCTGGATCTGTTGTGGCTGGCGATGTGGAGGGGAGTTCGCTGATCCAGGTGGTGCGGTATGGGGGGAAGGTGAAGATGCCGCCGGCGGGGAAGTTGGCGGATAGCGAGATTGCGGTGCTGGAGAAGTGGGTGCGGGACGGGGCGGTTTGGCCGGAGGGTGTGACGGCCCCGGCGGTTGGGGCGGCGGGGCATTGGGCGTTGCGGCCGGTGAAGAAAGCGGCGGCGCCGGCGGTGCGGAATGCGGCGTGGGCGCGGGGGGAGATTGACCGGTTTGTGCTGGCGAAGATGGAGGGGAAGGGCATTGCGCCGGTGGGGGATGCTGACGCGTATGCGTTGCTGCGGCGGGTGACGCTGGATTTGACGGGGTTGCTGCCGACGGTTTCTGAGGTGGATGCGTTTGTGGCGGAGCCGTCGTTGGATAAGGTTGTGGATCGGTTGTTGGCTTCGCCTGCTTATGGGGAGCGGTGGGGCCGGCATTGGCTGGACGTCACTTACTATGCCGAGACGACGGGCGTGGGGCGGCGGATTCCGTTGCCGGAGGCGTGGCGGTATCGGGATTATGTAATCCGGTCGTATCGGGAAGATAAGCCGTATGACCAGTTCTTGCGGGAGCAGATTGCGGGGGATGAGAAGGAAGAGAACCTGGCGGCGACGGGGTTTCTGGTGTTGGGGCCGTGGGCGTGGTTTTCCTATGACCGGGTGCAGATGCGGTTTGATATTGCGGATCAGCAGGTGGATTTAATTGGGCGGACGGTAATGGGGCTGACTCTGGGGTGCGCGCGGTGCCACGATCACAAGTTTGATCCGGTGACGAACAAGGATTACTTCGCGATGGCGGGGATCTTTTTGAGCACGCAGACGACGGCGCGCGGGAATCGGAACGGGGGGATACATTTGCGGCGGTATCCGGAGACGGCGGCGAAGTTGAAGGAGCACGCTGACGCTGTTGCGGCTTGGGAGAAGCGGGTGGCGGAGGTGGAGGCCGCGGATAAGGTGTTCAAGAAAGAGCAGGAGGCGGTGTCGGCGAAGATGAAGGATTTGCCGGCGGATTCGGGCGAGCGGAAGGCGTTGCAGGCGGAGTTGGCGACGTTGAAGAAGAAGACGGAATTTGCGGGGGACCGGCAGATCCTAGCGTTTACTAAGTACGACCGGCCGCGGTGGCCGCAGGCGTATGCGGCCGAGGAGATGGAGTATCCGGAAGATGCGCGGATTGCCAGCCGCGGCGATGCGCACCAGTTGGGTGATTTTGTGCCGCGCGGGGTTGTGAGTGGGGTCTCGACGGGGGAGGCTGCGCCGGAGGTTCCGCCGAATGCGAGCGGGCGGAAGGAGTTGGCCGAGTGGCTGACGCGGCCGGGGCATCCGTTGACGGCGCGGGTGTATGTGAACCGGATTTGGCATCACCTGTTTGGCCGGGGGATTGTGGCCAGCACCGATAACTTCGGGACGCGCGGGGAACCGCCAACGCATCCGGAGTTGCTGGACTATTTGGCGGCGCGGCTGGTGGAAGAGAAATGGTCGACGAAGAAGCTGATTCGTGAGATTGTGCTGAGCCGCGTGTATGGATTGGCGAGCCGGGCGGAGGGGCGGGCGAGCGAGGTGGACACAGGGAATGAGTTGTTGTGGCGATCGAACCGGCGGCGGCTGGAGGTGGAGGCGTTCCGGGACGCGGTGCTGCAGGCGAGCGGGCGGCTGGAGATGCAGGGCGGCGGGCCGTCGTTGCCGTTGACGGCGCAGAATGTGCACACGATTGCTCCGTTCTTTTTGGAGGACGACTCGAAGATTGAGGGTCACGTGAAGTACCGGCGGACGGTGTATCAGCCGATTATGCGGGGGAGCCAGATGGAAGACGTTGATCTTTTGAACGTGTTCGATTTCAAGGATCCGGACCAGGTGGTGGGGGTGCGGTCGGCGACGACGGTGCCGACGCAGATGCTGTATTTGATGAACTCGCCGTTCTTGCAGGAAGAGTCGCGAAGGATGGCGGAGGGGACGCGCGGGTTGGGGGATGCCGAGCGCGTGGGGCGGCTGGTGATGGCGACGTTGAGCCGGCCGGCGACGGCGCGGGACGTGGAGCAGGCGCGGCAGTTTGTCTCCGATTTCCGGGCTGGTTTGGCGAAGAAGGATGCGGGCGCGGATGCCGACTTGGGGGCGTGGGCGCGGTATTGCCAGGCGTTGTTTGCTTCGAGTGAGTTTTTGTATCGCAGATGAGGGAGCGTATGACTTTTTCAGGGAATCAAGATCGGCGTGGGTTTCTTCGGTCGTTGGGCGGCGGGTTCGGCTCGCTGGCGCTGGCGGCGATGGCGGCTGAAGGCGCGGCGGACCCGTTGGCTCCGAAGACACCGCATTTTCCGGCGAAGGCCAAGCGCGTGATTCTTTGCTGGATGCAGGGCGGGATGTCGCAGATGGACCTGTTTGACTGCAAGGAGCGGTTGAAGCAAGAGGGCGGGAAAAAGATTCCGTTCGCGGTGAATTCGACGAAGATCCGGAGTGAGGAGACGGCATTGTTGCTGCCGCCGGTGGCGGAGTTTTCGCGGGTTGGGCAGTGCGGGTTGACGATGTCGAACCTGATGCCGCATTTGGCGAAGAAGGTGGATGAGCTGTGCTGGCTGCGCGGGATGGTTACCGATAGCCCGGCGCATCCGGGGGCGATCCGGTTGTTTCAGACTGGGTCTTCGCAGTTCGTGCGGCCGTCGATGGGATCGTGGATCACCTATGGGCTGGGGACGGAGAACCGGAACCTGCCGGCGTATATGGTGATCAGCCCGATGCTGTATGGCGACGACGGGAGCCCGCTGCATTATTCGAGCGGGTTTTTGCCGGCGATCTATCAGGGGATGCGGCTGGGCGATGCGCGGACGCCGGTGAAGAATTCGAAGATCGGGTATTTGGGGGATCCGACGTTGCCGGCGGATTTGCAGCGGCAGCATTTGGATTTGATTCAAGCGCGGAACCGGATGGACCAGGAGGCGGCCGGGGCGGACGCGGGCGTGGAGGGGTTGATTCAATCGTACGAACTGGCTTATCGCATGCAGGTGCAGGCGCCGGAGGTTTTCGATGTGATGGGGGAGAGTGAGGCGACACGGGCGTTGTATGGGATTGGGGAGGAGGCGACGGATAATTACGGGCGGAAATGTTTGATGGCGCGGCGGCTGGCGGAGAAGGGCGTGCGGTTCATTCAGGTGACCGATAACGGGTGGGATCATCACTCAAAGATTGCGACGGGATTGCGGAAGAGCGCGACGGGGATTGATAAGCCGTTGGCGGGATTGTTGACGGATTTGAAGGCGCGGGGGTTGTTGGAGGATACGCTGGTGGTGGTGACGGGGGAGTTTGGGCGGACGCCGTTTGACCAGTCGTTGGGCGGGAAGCGGGAGGACGCGGGGCGGGATCATAATCCGAACTGCTGGACGATGTTCATGGCCGGGGCGGGGGTGAAGCAGGGGTTAATTCATGGGGAGACGGATGAGTATGGGTGGAAGACGGTGAACGGGCAGGTGCATGTGCACGATTTGCATGCGACGATTTTGCATCTACTGGGGCTGGACCACGAGCGGCTGACGTATCGGTACAGCGGGCGGGATTTCCGGTTGACGGATGTGTATGGGAAGGTGGTGCGAGAGGTTTTGAGTTGAGGTGGATTTGGTTGGTGGTGTTGCTGTGCGGGTGACGCGGCGGAGGCGAGCCACGCGTTTGTGGGGTGATTG
>JBIKOG010000035.1:0-44749 GCA_044358225.1 Bryobacteraceae bacterium
GCGGCCGTTTGGGGGAGAGCACTGGCGGTATTTGTGGCGGCGCGTGCGGGTGGAGGCGGCGTTGAAGGGCGATGTGCGGGATGGGGTGGTGGTTGTGTGGGAGGTGTTCTGGGTTGGCGGGGCGAGTGGCGATTGGAATTCGACGCAGGTGGGGGAGCGGTATCTGTTTCCGGTGGTGGTGGAGAAGGGGCGGTACCGGATGGTGCGGGATTATTGGCGATCGATCTGGCCGGTGGTGAGCGGGCCGCACGTGCGGGCGCCGCTGGACGAAGAGGCGCCGCTGTTTGAGCGGCTGGCGTTATTGAACTACTGGATGGACGGGGTGCGGGGACAGACCGTGCCGTGGATGTGGCGTGCGGACCCGGAGCGGTGGTTAGGGTGGTGGCGGGAGGCGAAGTTAGCGCGCGGGTTGCTGCGGCATCCGAGCACGGGGGTGCGGGTGGCCGGATGCCGGGTGCTCTTGGAGTTGGGAGGGTGGGGGCAAGACGAGTGCTGGGAGCAGTTGTCGGAGATGGAGCGGGCGCATTTGCGGGATGGGGGCGCGACTTGTTGTTTTCCCGAGGATATTGCTGTGGCGAGGCGGCGGCGGGAGGGGCGAGAGGTGGGGACGGAGTGGGCGAATCATCCGGAACGAGGTGCACGGCGGCTGTTGACGACGGTGAGTAACCGGCGGCAGCGGGCGGCGTTTTGCGGCCTGTATTTGAAGACCTATCCGGGGGACACTGACCATGGGTGCCCGGCGGAGCGGACGCCACCGGCGACAATGGTGACCGAGGCGGGAGACGTTCCGCTGGCGGGGGCGTGGCCGGGACATTGATACGTCGACTTGACAGGGCGGCGCCGTTTTACGATTCTGGGGCGTGCAAATTGAGTCGACCCAAGTAGGTCCCAAGGCAGTGATGAAGCTGGCGGGGCGGATGGACGCTCCGAGTGCGACGGCGTTTGAAGAGGCGTGTATGGCGTGGGTGGATCAGGGGGTCGTCGAGATCGCTCTGGACATGCGGGAGTTGCAGTACATCAGTAGTCTGGGGCTGCGATCGTTTGTTGTCCTTGGCCAGGCGGCGAAGGCGAAAGGCGGGGCACTGCACTTGTGCGGGGTGACGGGGCTGGTGAAACAGGTGTTTGAGATTACCCGCGTTTCGGCGATGTTTCCGACGCACGATTCGGTGGAGTCGGCGCTGGCTGGCGGTTAGGGTATGGGGGTGTTGCGGATAATGGCCGACGAGGCGGGGCTGCCGCGGGCGATGGCCTTTGTGCGAGGTGGCGGGGAGGCGGCGGGTTTGCCGGGGGAGCGGCTGGGGGAGTTGGACCTGGTGGTGGAAGAGCTGTTTGTGAACGTGGCTCGGTACGCGGGGGCGGGCACGGTGGAGCTGCGCTATACGGTCCCGGAGGCTGGTGTGCTGGAGGTGGAGATGGCTGACGATGGCCGTGTGTTTGACCCGTTTACGCGGCCGGATCCGGACCTGGATTTACCTTTGGAAACGCGTCCGGTTGGCGGGTTGGGTATCTTCCTGGTGCGGCGGCTTACGCAATCATTGCGGTATTGCCGGGACGGCGGCTGGAACCGCATTCTCTTTCGCGTCGCGGTGGGCGGGAGTTAACTTTTCCAGGTAGAGGTAGATGACCGGGGTGATGTAGAGGGTGAGGAGCTGGGAGACGATGAGGCCGCCGACGACGGCGAGGCCGAGTGGGCGACGGGCTTCGCCACCGGCGCCATAGCCGACGGCGATGGGGAGCGTGCCGAGCAGGGCGCACATGGTGGTCATCATGATGGGGCGGAAGCGCTGCATGCAGCCTTCGAAAATGGCATCTTCGGCGGAGTGGCCGTCGTTGCGGGCGAGGATGGCGAAATCGACCATCATGATGGCGTTTTTCTTGACGATGCCGATCAGCAGGATGATGCCGACGAAGCTGAAGAGGTTGAGGTCGTCCTTGAAGAGGAGGAGCGTGATGAGCGCGCCGAGGCCGGCCGAGGGGAGGCCGGAGAGGATGGTGATGGGGTGGACGAAGCTTTCGTAGAGCACGCCCAGGACGAGATAGATGACCAGGATGGCGATGCCCAGGAGGATGGCCAGACCGCCGACCGATTTCTGGAATGCCGAGGCCGTGCCCTGGTAGGTGAACGACATTGTGTCGGGCAGGCCGATTTCCTTCGCGGCTTCGTCGACCTGTGCGGTGACTTCGCTGAGCGAGACGCCGGCCTTGGCGTTGAACTGGAGATTGACGGCCGGCAGTTGGCCGATGTGGTTGACGCTGAGCGGGGCAACGCCCTGGCGCTCGCGGACGACGGAAGAGAGTGGGACCAGCTTGTCGGTTTTGGAGCGGACGTAGAGTTTGGAGAGGCCGGCGGGATCCTTGCGGAACTGGGGGAGGACTTCCATGACGACGTCGTATTCGTTGGCCGGGGCGCTGATGGTGGAGACGCGGCGGTTGCCGTAGGCGTCGTAGAGGGTGTTGGCGATCTGTTCGGGAGTGACGCCCAAGGCGAGGGCGCGGTCGCGATCGATATCGACGTTGATGCGCGGGTTGTTGAGTTGGAGATCGCTATAGACGTCGGCGAGGATGGGGAGCGTGCGGAGCTTGGCTTCGAGTTTGGGAGCCCATTGATAGAGGGCGGCGGTATCGGCGTCTTGCAGTGCGACCGAGTATTGATAGC
Organism: Bryobacteraceae bacterium; assembly: GCA_044358225.1. GTDB lineage: Bacteria > Acidobacteriota > Terriglobia > Bryobacterales > Bryobacteraceae. Next base: position 2,657 of record JBIKOG010000035.1, read on the forward strand.
GCGATTCGTTCTGGCCGAGGGTTAACAGCGGCGGGGGCTGGAGGAAGACGTTGAAGCCGGGGATTTGGGCGAACTGTTTTTGCAGGTCGGCGACGATGGCGGTGGCGTGGGGCCGTTTTTCGTGTTTGAAGTGGATGAAGAGGAATCCGGTGTTCTGGCCGGTGGCGCCGGTGCCGAACTGGCTGACCCATTGGTTCTTCTGCACGATTCCCATGACCTGTTTTTGCAGGCGGATCATTTCCTCGAACGACGTGTCCTGGGCGGCCTCGGTGCCGCCGAAGACCATGCCCTGGTCGACGGTGGGGACGAAGCTCTTGGGCATGATGACAAAGAGCCAGCCGGTGACGATGGTGAGGGCGATAGTCAAAACCAACGTGACGAAGCGGTGGCGAAGAACGAAGTGCAGCGTGTTCCGGTAGAGGTTGTTCATGCCGGTGAAGAAGCCTTCGACGATGTAGAAGAGCTTGCCGTGTTCGTGATCGTGCTTGAGGAAGCGGCTGCAGAGGAGAGGGGTGAGGGAAAGGGAGATGAGGCCGGAGATGAGAACGGCGACGGCGATGGTGACGGAGAATTCGCGGAGCAGGCGGCCGATGATGCCATCGAGGAAGAGAACGGGGATGAAGACGGCGACCAGGGAGATGGTCATGGAGATGATGGTGAAGCCGATTTCGCGGGCGCCTTCGTAGGCGGCCTGCATGCGGGTTTTGCCCATTTCCATGTGGCGGACGATGTTCTCCAGCATGACGATGGCGTCGTCGACGACGAAGCCGACGGAGAGCGTCATGGCCATCATCGACAACGTATCGATGGAGAAGCCGAGGATCTTCATGCAGGCGAAGGTGCCGAGGAGGGAGAGCGGGACGGCGATGGCGGGGATCATCGTGGCCGAGATGTTGCGGAGGAAGACGAAGATGACGAGGACAACGAGGCCGATGGTGAGATAGAGGGTGAATTTGACGTCTTCGATGGATTCGCGGATGTTGCGGGAGGCGTCGAATTCGACATCGAGATTGATGCCGGCGGGCATGTTTTGGCGGAGGGAGGGAAGTTGGCGTTTGACGGCGTCGACGACTTCGACGGTGTTGGCGTCGGGCTGTTTTTGCACGGCGACAATCATGCCGGATTTGCCGTTGACCCAGAAGACGCTCCGTTCGAAGGCGACCGAATCGCGCACGGTGGCGACATCTTCCAGCCGCACGGGGTTGCCGTTGCGGTAGGCGATGATCATGGGTTTGAACTGATCGGAGGCGGTGAGCTGGCTGTTGGACTGGACGGTGTAGGCCTTGGTGACGCCATGCATGGAGCCGGCCGGAAGATTGACATTTTGCTGGGCGAAGGCGGCGCGGATGTCTTCGAGGGCGACCTGTCGGGTGGCCATGCGGTCGGGATCGACTTCGACGCGGACGGCGTATTTCTGGGCGCCGAAGACGTTGATTTGGGCGACGCCGTTGATCATGGAGATGCGGCGGCCGATCATGTCCTCCGCGTATTCATTGAGGGCGGCGAGCGTCATGGTCTCCGACGTGAGGGCAAGGAAGAGGACGGGGCGGGAGGCGGGATTGACCTTGCGGAAGGAGGGCGGGGACTGCATGCTGCGGGGCAGTTCGCCGGTGGCGCGGGAGATGGCCGATTGGACGTCGAGGGAGGCGGCGTCGATGGTGCGGGAGAAATCGAACTGGAGGGTGATGGTGGTGGTGGCGTTGGTGGAGGTGGAGGACATGGAGTCCACGCCGGCGATGTTGGAGAACGCCTTTTCGAGGGGCGTGGCGACGGCGGAGGCCATGATGTCGGGGTTGGCGCCGGGGAGGTTGGCGGTGACCTGGATGGTGGGGTATTCGACGGGCGGGAGATCGCTGACGGGGAGGTCGAAGTAGCTGATGAGGCCGAAACCGAGGATGCCCGCCATGAGCAGGGTGGTGGTGACGGAGCGGCGGATGAAAAAATCTGTGATGGACATGGCGTCAGTTGGCCGTGGCGGCGCCGGGCGGGAGGACGCGGACTTTCGTGTTGGGGGCGAGGCGTTTCTGGCCTTCGGAGATCACGTTTTCGCCGGCGTTGAGGCCGGAGCCGATGACGGCCTGTTCGGGCTGGCCGGCGGGGGTGTAGAGGCGAAGGACGGCGACGTCGCGAATGGCGACGGTGTTCTCCGCTTTGTTCAGCACCCAGACGAACTTGCCGCGGGGGCCGGTTTGGACGGCCTGGGCGTTGACGAGTACGCGGGCGGCTTCGACGCTGAGGCGGGCGCGGACGTTGACGAACTGGCCGGGCCAGAGAACGCGGTCGGTATTGGTGAAGCGGGCTTTGAGTTTGATGGCGCCGGTGGAGGTGTCGACGGCGCTATCGATGAAGGTCAGCGTGCCGGTGGAGACGCGGTTACCTTCGGCGAGAGCGGTGATGGCCATGGGCCGTTCGGCCTGGTATTTGCGGACCTGTGGGAGGAGGTTTTCGGGGACGGAGAATGTGACGTCGACGGGGGCGGATTGGAGGAGGGTGACGAGGGTGTTGTCGTGCTGTTTGGCGAGCGAGCCCTGCTTGGTGGCGATGACGCCGGCGCGGCCGGAGATGGGGGCGTAGATTTTGGTGTAGTCGACGAGGAGGCGGGTTTCCTGGAGGCGGGCGCGGTTGGCGCGTTCGGCGGCTTTCGCGCTTTCGACGGCGGCGCGGCCGGCATCGACGGCGGCTTTGGCGGCGTCGGCATTGGTGGCGGATTGGTCGGCCTGTTCGCGGGAGAGGATGCCCTCCTTTTCCAGTTGGCGGCTTCGGCGGGCAATGGCGTCGAGGTTTTTCCAGGTGGCCTGATCGCGATTGATGTTGGCTTCGGCCTGTTTGGCGTTGGCCTGATCGCGGGCGATGTTGGCCTCGATTTCGGCGAGCTGGCGGACGAAGGGTTCGGCGTCGAGGGTGAAGAGGAGTTGGCCTTCGCGGACGTCCTGGCCTTCGATGAAGTGGACGTTGACGACGGGGGCGGTGACGCGGGCTTTGACTTCGATGGTGGCGCTGGCTTCGACGTTGCCGATGGCGGCGATTTCGAGGGGGACGTCGGCCGCGGTGGCCTGGATGGTGCGGACGGCTTGGGCGGGCGCAACGGCGGCCGCGGTGGGGGCTGCTTCGCGGGTGCAGGACAGGGCGAAGGCCAGAAGAAGAACGAGGGCGAGCTGCGGCACGTTTAGAGATTTACCTGTTTCGGGGCCTGGAAGGCTATGAAGGAATTTTAGCAGTTTGATTGTAGGGGGATGTCGAAATTGGGTGGGGGCAACTGACAGCGGGGATACAATGGGTCCGGAACCTACTCGAAGGGGAGCGCCCGTGCCCGCGCGACAAACACGATGAGCCGCACCCCCGCGATGCCGGCCGAGGTTGGTGAGATTCTGCTCAATCATCCGGCCACGCCTTGGCGGCACGTCCGGCGGCTGGCGGACAAGGCCAACGGCGGCGCGGCCAATGTTTTGTTACTGGGGCCGCCGGGAACGGGTAAGGAGTTCGTGGCGCGGGTGATCCACGCATTGAGCTCGCGCAGAGATGGCCCTTTTCTGACCTTGCGGAGCGAGACGTGCTCGCTGGCCGACTTCACACGAAAGCTCCTCGGCGAAGGGAAGCAGCGCGGGTTGCTGGCGGACGCGCGACAAGGGACGTTGTTTCTGGACGGCGCCGGTTGGATGACGGCGGAGGTGCAGGAGCGATTGGCGTTGGTCCCGGAGGCGCGGTTGGTCCTGGCGACGGACGGGCCGATGAGCGTGTTGTTGCGAGACCCGCGGTTCGGCGGCGCCGTGTTTCACAAGTTGCGCATGTTCCCGATCACGCTGCCGGAGCTGGCGAAGTGCCCGGAGGTGCTGCCGGAACTGGTCCGTGAATTCGTCTACTTCCATGCCCGGAAGGCGGGGAAGACGGTGGACCGGATTCCGCCAACGACGATGCAGGCGCTGGCGGCGTGGGCGTGGCCGGGCAACCTTCCGGAGTTGAACGGGTTTATCCAGCGGGCGGTGCGGCAGACGGCAGGGGGGACGTTGGACGCGCCGCTGGACGAACTGGTGGCCGCGCCAGCCTCGGGGCCGGTGCGGGGCACGATGGAGGCAGTGGAGCGGGAACACATTCTGCGGACATTGCGGGCGTGTTCCGGCGTGGTGACCACGGCGGCCGCGCGGCTCGGATTGCCGCGGACCACATTGAACGCGCGGATCAAGAAACTGGCCATACAGCGGGGCGAATATTAAGACCCGAGTTTGGGCCGGGTGGTGTGTTTGGGCGTGCCGGTGGTGAGTTGATCGTAATGCGAGAGACATTCGCCGATGACGATGCCGTCCGGACTGATTTCGTATTCGCGGATCTCTTTGCTGTGGTTGCCGCGGCGCATTTTGACTACCGTGATGACCTTCCGCATTTGCCCCTCAACTTCGATGTAGCGCATGCGGATGATGTCGTCGGTGAGGAAGGAGATGGCGTAAGAGCTGAAGCGAATGTCGGTGCCGCTCTCCGGTGTTTCCACCGTACTGAGGATGGTGACGCCGCGGCCGGTGAGGGAGAAGATCATCCGGTAGAGCGATTCACGGAAATCGGCGCGGAAGCCCGGGGAGAGTGCCATTTCAAAGCCGGCGAGGGAATCGATGACGAGGCGGCGGGCGCCGGTTTTGGCGACGGCATCGAGAATCTCCTGCATGGACTCGTCGACGGAGAGATCGAGCGGGCGCAGGTAGATGGTGGATAGATTGGCGGTGGCCTGGGCGCTCAGGTCGAGTCCAAAGGAGGCTGCGCGTTGAATGTAGTCGTCGGGGCGTTCTTCGAAGAGAGCGACGATGCCGGGCTCTCCGTTGCGCAGACCTTCGGAGATGAACTGGGTGGCGAGGAGCGACTTGCCGGTACCGGAGGCCCCGGTGACGAGGACGCTATCGCCTTCGATGTAACCGCCGCCGAGCATGGCGTCGAGCACCGGGACTCCACTGGAGAGGCGGCGGTTGGTGCGGCTTTTGCGGGATTTCGCGGTGAGGCCAAGGGTGCGGGAGAAGGCCTGGATGCCGTCGCCGGTGATGCGGAACGTATGGAGGCCGGGGACGCTGGTTTGGCCGCGAAGCTTCATGATTTGAATCTTGCGGACGACCGAGTTGCGTTCAACCACCTGGTACAACCAGAAGAGCCCATCGGCGACGGTGAAGACGGGATTGTCGCGAAGTTCGGACTCTGCATATTCACCGATGAGGAACGTGGTGGCCTCCCAACTTGTCAGCAGCAGGCCGAGGTTTTGAACGAAGACCTGTATCTCCATTTCGCGTTCCAAAGCGCGGCGGATGACGGTACGGAAGGAATCGACGATGACGATGGCGGGGCTGGCGAGGGCGACTTCCTGGGCGATCTGTTCCAGCACGCCTTCCAGTCCGCGGTCGACCAGAGTTTCGCTGAGGTTGATAAAGCGGACGGAGGTGTTGAGCTTGGCGAGTTCGAAGAACGAGTACTGCTGCTGGTAGCGCAGCATTTTGATGGACGGTTCTCCGAGGACGGTGAAGTAGAGGGCGGGGTGTTCCGGCGTCGCGTTGGCGAAGGCGAACTGGTGGGCGAGCGTGGTTTTCCCGCAGCCCGGGGAGCCGGCGATGATGTTGAAGGAGAATTCGGGGATCCCGCCGCCGAGAATCTCGTCGAGCCCCACGACGCCGGACGGCAGTTTCCGGATCTTAACTTTCTCTTGAGGGATCATAGAGTTTTTTCTTTCGCAGATACTGATTCGGACGGGCGGAAATCGGGCCAGACACTGGCGACCACGGTGAGGAGCACTCCATGGCCGACGAATGAGGAGAGGAGGGAAAAGAATTGCGCGACGAGAATCGCCTCGGCGTCGGCCGAGGTGGATGGATCGGCGGCGACTGCCGGGACAACGAGCGACCCGTCCTGGGCGGTGCGGAATGCCGCGAAGAAGGGGGTGTGGTGCCGGGTAGCGGCGAGGGCTCGATCCATCAGCGACCGATAGCCCTGCGTGCCGACGAGCTTGCATAGCGGTTGGCGGAGTTTCTCGCCGGCTCGAAAGGGAACTGTCGATTTCCCGGCCGATTCGTGGGCAATCAACTGGCTGACGTAGTGGAGCAGTTCGGGAGTGGGTGAGGACCGGCTCATCGCTGGAGGGATGGGATGGCGGTGATGGAATAGGTCAGGTGAAACAGCAATTGGTAAGCCCCGGCCGATTCCGCAGCGGGGTAGCTACAGTCTACACCCTGTCATGGCCGGGCATACGCCGATTGACGAGGGAAGGCCGCGTAATTGCGTTGTCTCCCCATGCGGCATGGGCGCAAGAGTGGCGACTCTCGTGCCATCGAAACGGCTGCGCCCTTCTTGGTGTTTCGTCCTTGAGAGCGGGAGAAAGAGAACGCCGTCCGTGGGGGGGACCCCGGTGGCGGCGATCATGCTGAACGTCTGGGAACGGATGTTGAGATTGAGCGACGCGACGTCGGGGCGGTACTGGTTGAAGAGGCGGACGCCCTCCCGTGCGGAACTCGAAGTAGCGTTCTTCGATGTCCGAGAAACGCTTGTTGCCCGGGAGGTCCGAATTCTCGCCACAGGGGAGGCGAACCGAGGCCGGTGCCGGTGGTCTCCACCAAAGAAAATGGGGCGAGCGCGAGCCCGCCCCATTTTCTGGCCTTGCACGTTTTGCAGTTAAAACTGGAACCGCGCGACGACCTGGCCGTTGCGCGGACCGTTGAAGACGCTGGCCGGGTTGATGCGCCCGAAACCGGCGGTGACGTTGCCGGCGGCATCCGTCCGCGTGGTGGCGGCCGGGTTGCCGGAGTCCGGGTTGTTCAGATACGTCCGGTTGAAGACGTTAAAGAACTCGCCGCGGAGGCTGATGGTGTAGCGTTCCTTCACCTTGAACATGCGTCCGAAGGAGAGCTGTTCGTCGGGGCGGCGGGCGGTGCGGTAGTCGTTGTAGTAGGCCGCCGCGGTGCCCCATTCGCCGGGGCCGGCATCGGACCAGGCCTTCGGGTTCAGCGTGAGCTGTTTGAAGGGGTCGATGCTTTTGCCGTTGTTGAGGTCCATCAGGTAGAGCGGTTCGCCGGGCACGCGGTTGTAGCGGGTGCCGCGGAAGAGCAGGCTGCCCAAGGCGTTGTTGGAGCCCGGAGCGGCGATGGGGAAGCCGCTGGAGTAGCGGAGAATCCCACCGACGGTCCAGTTGCTCAGCAGCGTTTTGGTGGCCCAGTTCTTGTTCCACTTGGGGGAATCGTAGTTGAAGCCAACGACGAGGACGTGCGGCTGATCATTGACGGAGAACGTCTTCTGATTGCGCCGGTTGTAGACATCGTTAATGGGGACGACTCCGCCGCTTTGGGTCTCGACGGTGGAAAGGTTCTTCGACCAGGTGTAGGCCAGGGTGCCGGTGAGGCCGCGCGAGTAGCGCTTGGTGACCTTCACCTGGAGCGAGTCGTACCACGTGTTGCCCAGAGGGGCCCAGAGGCTGCCGAGGCCGCCGAACTGGGGATAGGGGCGGAGCGCCTGGGCGAGGGTGTTGGAGCCGGCAAAGGAGTCGTAGGGCCTGCGGAAGCCGCGAGCGGCGACGGCAGGCGAATCGATGCGGGAGTTCAACAGGGTGCGGTCTCCGGCGTTGCCGATATCGAGGCCGAAGGTCTTGATGCGTTCCGGGGTGAGGCCGTTATAGTCATTGAGGCCGTCGGCGCGGAACCAGACGCCGCGGTTGCCGACGTAGGCGACTTCGGCGACGAGGCTCTCGCCAAATTCGCGCTGGAGGCTGAGGTTCCAGTTGGCCATGCGCGGAGGACGCCCACTGTTGGGATCGACGAGCGCGGGCGGCGAATTGATCTGGCCGGAGATGGGCCGGATGCCGGGGTCGTAGCTGGCGACGGTCAGGTCGTTCACGTTATAGGAGAGGCCGTTGCGGAGCGTGACGCCGGGTTCGGCGAAGGCGGGATTGGAGAACGCGATGGTATTGAAACCCATGCCGAGCGAGTTGCCGCCGCCGATGTAGGCGAAGTTGGCGACCTGGGCATAGCTGACGGCGAAGCCGGCGCGCATGACCCATTTGGGCGCGAACTGATAGGCGGCGCCCAGGCGCGGGCCCAGGGCGAGAGGGTAGGTGTTGGAGATCGAGCAGTTGCAGCGTCCGGGGCCATTGCCGGCGTAGCGAGTGGCGCCGAGGAGATTGCCCGCGGCGGGGTTGCGAAGATTGGGATCGAACATCGAGGTGCGCTGGTGCAGCTCGTCGGAGGCGGGCTGGACGTCGTAGCGAATGCCGTAGTCGAGCGTGAGTTTGCGGCTGACGCGCCATGTGTCCTGCGCAAAGAAGCCCCAGGTGGGACGGCGGTATTGGGGGTCCTGCGGGTTGGAGACGCTGGCGGTGTTGGCAAAGCCCATTAGGAAGCTGGCATAGTTGAACCCAACGTTGCCGCCGGCGAGTGCGACGCCCTGCAAAGCGGGCATCGACGTCTGGGCGGTAGCGAAGGCGTAGCTGCCGGCGACGTTACCAGTCGAGCGGTTCGTGAAGTTGTCCATCTTCCATTCGCCGCCAAACTTATAGGAGTGGTTGCCCTTGACCCAAACGGTGGAGGCGACGGCGGTGGGCTTGTCCTGGAGGTAGAGCGTGCGGTTGGTGGGGCCAATGTCGAAATTGAGGCCGCCTTGCGCGCCGCCGAGACCGGTGATGCGGGGGAAGCCAGCCATGAAGCCGCCCTTGAGGCCGAGCTGGCCCGCGGCGTCATAGGAGGTGATGACTTCGGGAGCGGAATCCGGATTGTGATAGCGCTGGTAGCCGATGCCGAGATGGAGCAGGACGGTGGGCTTGAGCGACGTATCGAAGTTCACGCGCGTCGTGTAGGAGCGGATGATCTGATCGCGGCGGGCGCTGATGGGATCGGGGAGCCCTTCCTGACCGTTGTCCTTGTCGGTGCGCTGGAGCGAATAGTAGCCGCTGATCTTGGAGCCATCGGAGAAGTTGTGATCGACCTTCACGCTGGGGATGTCCTGGATCTTGCGGAAGTTGTAGCGCCGCTCGAAATTGTTGATGAGCCCGGGCAGGGAGGCTTTGGGGACGAGGGCCTGGATCTTCAGCGCCACCGGATCGAGCAGGGAAGTGGGGATGACGTTATTCGGGAAAACATCGCGATAAATCCGGCCGTCCGGGCCCGTACGGCTGGTGCGCGGGTCGAAGATCGTGTTCTCCAGAATCGGCCGGCCGAGGCCATCGGTGCCGAGGTTGCGGCCCGTGAGCGCGCCGCTGAAATCGCCGTTGCGGTAGGCATCGGTGGGCACGGTGCCGAAGCCATCGAACTTGCCTTCCTTGTTCAAATACTTTTCGTAGTTGAGGAAGAAGAAGGTGCGGTTCTTGCCGTTGTAGAGTTTCGGGATGATGATGGGTCCACCGAAGGTGGCGCCGTAGTTGTTGCGGCGGGCACGGGGACGAACGAGCTGATTCTTGCCATTGTTCGTGAACGGAATCCCGGCGTTGAACGCTTCGTTGACGAAGTAGTCATAGACCGAGGCGTGGTAGACATTGGTGCCGGAGCGGGAGGTGAAATTGAACAGCCCGCCGCCGACCTGGCCGAATTCGGCGGAGTAGTTGGAGGTTTGGAGCGTGAACTCTTCGACGGCTTCGACGGAGGCCTGCGACTCGTCGGAGACGCGGCCATCGAGGGCGCTGGTGGTGTCCTGTCCTTCAAAGATGATCTTGAACGTGCCGGCGGGAGCGCCATTGACCTTGATGTTGTTCCAGCCATTGATGGAGGCGCCGGGGGTGAGCTGGGTGAAGCTGAGAGGGTTGCGGATGGCGCCCTGGCCGATGGCGAAATTCAGCGGCAGTTGATTCAGCTGTTCGCGATTGATTGTGGTGGAGGCGGCGGCGCTTTCGGTGTTGAGCAGCGCGGCTTCGGAGGTCACCGAGATGGACTCACTGGCGGTGCCGATCTGGAGCACAATGTCGACCGAGGCGGTCTGCGCCACCTGGACGCGAACGCCCTTCTGTAGCGACTTGCGGAAGCCCTGCATTTCGACGGAGACGTCGTAGAGGCCCGCGCTGAGATAGGGCGCCGAGAAGGCGCCGGTCTGAGTGGTGTTCAGTTCCAGCCGGACGCCGGTGCCTTGGTTGACAATCAGGACCTGTGCGTTAGGGATGAGTGCGCCGGCTGGGTCGGCAACGGTGCCGGTAATCGTACCGCGATCCGACTGGGCGAACCCAAGCATCGTGAACGCGATCGCTGCCAACAGGGAGCGGAATTTGTACATGATAGTGTTCCTGCTTCGGAATTCCGAAGCCGGAACAAGGCTATCAGATCCCTGTTAGCGGCGGATCGTGACGACCACCGGGTCACTCTGTTCGGCGCGCAGGATGGAGCGGACCTGGACGACGGCCGGGCCGGGGGGGAGGTTCTCCGGAATTTGCGCGGAGATTTGCCCGCTGGATGTCTGGATGAGAGGCAGTGGCAGTTCGTTCATCACCACGCAGGAGCCGCCGAGGACGGTGGGCGCGGGGAGCGTGGTGGCGGTGGCGGCGTTGGCCAGCAGGTTGCCGTTGATGGTGACAAAGCCGCCGGGGCGCAGGTTCGGCGTGCCGTCCTCACTGTTGACGATGCCGCGGTTGCCTGCGGTGATCGTCGGCCGCGGCGCGGTACCGGTGGGATAGACGGGAATGACGCTGAGGCCGCTGACGCCGATGGAGTAAGCCAGATTCTGATCGTCGACCAGGATCTGCCGGGCCGGCGTATTGACGCGCGCGGCGCCGAAGACGCTGAACTGCGGGTTCTCCGGGGCGACGGCGATGACGGTTTCCGAGCCGGTCTGGATGTTGACCATTTCCAGCGTCGCGCGGGCGTCGTCGCGGGTGACCGACGTCAGGTTCTGGCGGACCGGGGTGGTCATGCGGAGGAAGATGTTTTCGTTCATCGCGTAGACGCTGGCCACGTTGCGCTGGCCGTTAGAGACGATAGTTTGCGTGGGCGGCTGGCCGGGGGCGGCGGGGGCCCCGAACTGCGTGACGCCCGGGCGTTCCGTGCCGCCAATGACGGCCAGTGAAGGGCTGAGAATCAGGCCGTTGGCGAGGAAGAAGGAGCCCGCTGGGCCGCTGCTGGCCGGGCCGAAGTAGGAGACCGGGGCCTGGTCGTACAACTGGCGCGAGGCGGTGTAGGAATCGGCGATGGCGTCGTAGAGATAGGCGTTGGCGTTGCCGGCCATGGTGAGAATGTACTCGCCACCAGGGGAGGCGACCATCGAGATCGGCGCGCCGATCGTCACCGGCGTGATACTGTTCGCCGGGCGGACGGTGGCCTGGTTTCCAATGACGCGCCAGAAGCTGCCGTTGGACATCATGAACTGCAATCCGGACAGGCCGTAGGCCATGGCGATGGGGCGCACGGGCGCCTGCTGGCCGATGCGCGGGATGGCCGGGAAGTCCACTTTGCCGGTGAGGCTCAACGTCTCCAGGTCGATAATATCGATCGATTCGCCACCGGTGTTGCCGACGTAGAGCGTCTGGGCATCGGGCGTCATGGCGAGGGCGTGCGGGAGTTGGCCCACTTCGACGGGCGGCAGGAACCGCTGCGCTTTGGTGTCGAAGATTTCAATGCGATTGAACCCGGAATTGGAGATGTAGATCCGTCCGCGCATGCTGTCGAGCACCATGTCAAACAGCCCTTCCGCATTATTCAATGTGACCGGGAGCGGGTAGATGACGCCACGCTGATCCCGTTCGCGATAGTTCATGTAGACGCGGATGGCGTTGGGGAAATTGATGGCGTCCAGCGACTGGAGCGTGATGTTAATTGCCGCGCCGTTGCTGCCGCCGGCCCCGGTGAACAGATTCGTTCCCGGCTGACGGACGACGCCGCTACGCCCCGGTTCCATGGTGAAGGTGATTGTCGACGGTGCCACACCGCTCGATTGCTGCATGACGAGGGCAGTGGTCGTGTTCGGGATGCTGTAGGTCAGGCGGCCCTTGCCCAGATTGGCGATCTTGACGGCGGCCTTGGCGACACCCTTGTTGCAGTTGTCGACGGCGAGAAAAACCTGCGTCGTCTCGGGCTGCAAAATCGGATAGTCGTAGAGGGAGCCGATAGGCAGGTAGAGCAGGCCGGACTCAGAAATGGCGAACACCTCGTTGCCGTCCTTCGTGCTCGCCATCGCGCCCAGGATCGATTCCTTCAGCCGCAGGCCGAGACGAACACCGAGGTTGGCGGAACCGCCAATGTACAAAACATTGGAGACCGGACGTGCCGTGGTCGCCGCTGTGTTGAACGCGCTGTACAACGTCTTGCCGTCGAGCGAATAGGCGCTGCCGCCCAGATTGCGTTGGACGTTGAATCCTGGGTTAAATCCGTTGCTAACGAAGAAAGGGAAATTGGCGGTGCTCATTTGCGCCACCACGGCCAGCGTGGCTGTGTCGTAGAGGGTGGAGCCCGCCATGAACCTGCTGCCATCCGGCGACATGGAAAGGATCGTGGACTGTCCGGTCACCGTGCGGTTGCGGATCACCGTGCCGGAGGCTGTTTCGTAGACGAACAGCGTGGTCTGCGCCGTGTTGGCGTTCTGATTAATGGCCACCATGCCGACGATGAAGTTGCCGTCCGGCGTCGTGGTCAAACGGCCCGGGAAAGCAGTGGCCGGGCGACCGGCGAAGACCGCGGGCAGCGGGGCCGGCGTGCTGATGGTGGGCGGGTTGGGGATGGAGAAAATCTGCTGGCCGGAGTTCTGCGTGCGGTCGAACAGCAGCAGCGTGTTGAGAGCGTTGTTGGTGCCGGTTCCCTGCGTGGTGATGAGCACGCGGCCATCGGCGCCCACCGCGACGCCTTCGGGCTTCGCCGGCAGGCTGACGGTATTGATGACCGAATCGGACCCCAGGTCAATCACGCTCAGCCCCGTACTTTGCGTATTGGTGACGTAGAGGTAGGCGTTGTCCGGCGAGATGGCGGCCGCCAGCGGGAAGTTGCCCACCGCAATGCTCTTCATAACCTTGCGTTCGCTCAAGCTCAGCACATCGATCCGGTTGGCCGTGGAGTTCACCGAATAGATACGGCCGCGCACTTCATCGAGGACGATGCCCGATGGCGTGCCACCCAAATTCACAACCGTGCCGAAGGTGGCGCCGGTGGTTTGGGCGAAGACGCTGGAGGCGAGGAGGATGCCGGAAATCCCCAGCCGGAAAAGAGTCGATTGCAGGGACATAGCCAATTCGTTAGTCTAAACCCTTACACGGTCGGAAAGTTCCTCACCTCTGCGCAACAAATTAAGAGGGGTGGGGTTGAACAGGAGTTCCACAACGTAGTGACAGTCAAACTGTTGATTAAAAACACGAATCGAAACAGCGTTGTGGCGACGAACGCCGATATCGCGGATACGAGCCAGAAGAGACGGACCGGTTTGTTAAAACATACTCATCTTGCTGCGGGAGAAGGGCTTTGGATTGTACCCTGCGAAGCGGTGCACTCGTTCGGGATGAAATTCGCGATCGATGTCCTCTACCTGAGTAAGCAGAAAAAAGTGTTGAAGATCCGGGACAACATGAAGAAGTCGCGCATGTCGGTGTGTTTCCGCGCGCACTCGGTACTGGAACTACCTGCGGGCCACGCGGCCTTGACTGGCACCGTGGTTGGCGATCAACTGGAGTTTACGAAACACACGGTGGAGGATTGATGCGGCTGGCGATGACAGCGATGGCGGCGGGCGTGCTGCTGACCGGATGCGCGAACAAGAATCGCGCGAGCCGCGTCACGGTTCCGTCCAACACCATGCAGCCGGTCATGCAGCGCCAGATCCTGAACGCCGTCGATGCCGGGGAAGGGAACCCGCGGGTGCGGGCGCTGCGGGAGCGCATCGCCGAAGAGCCGCAGAACGTGCGGGTGCGCGTGGAGTTGGCCGAAGAGTATCGCAAGGGCGGCTATGTGGAGTTGGAGTTGGAACATCTGCGGTTGGCCGTGGAGCGGTTCCCGGAGTCGGAAGCCGCCGTGACGGCGCTGAGCCGTTCGCTGATCCGGGTGTCGCGCGGGTCGGAAGCGTTGATGCACCTGCAGTCGTATTTGCGGACGCAGAAGGATTCGCCTGCCAACGTTCTGTCGTGGGCCGGAATCGCCAACGACGAGTTGGGGAAATACAAGGACGGCGAACCGCTGCACCGCCGGGCCCTGGAGCGTGCCCCGGGGCGCGACCAGTTGCACAACAATCTGGGCTATAACCTGATGATGCAGGGCCGGAAGGCGGAAGCGGCCGAACAGTTTCGCCGCGCGTTGGAGTTGAATCCGGCGTCGGAAACCGCGCGGAACAATCTGGGCCTGGCGCTGGGCGATCAGCCGGCCGCGGCCATCACGCAATTCCGCCAGACGTCGGACCTCGCCGTGGCGCATAATAATCTGGCAGCCTATCTGTACGAGAAAGGGGACCTGGCGGGCGCGCGCAAGGAGTTGGAACTGGCGCTTGAGTACCGCAAGGACATGCCTCAGATTTTGGAAAATCTCCGGAAGATCGCGGCGCTGGACGGGATGCCGATCCAGATGCCCCGGCGGGAGACACATTCGTTTTGGAAGACATTCGCTCGCGGATTGAAGCACACCTTCGTCGCCAGTGAGGACAAGAGTTCAATTGGCACCGCGGAAGCGGGCCGGTAAGATAAGAGGAACCCATGATTAAACAGCTCATGTTGCGCGTTTGGAATGAAGAACAGGGTCAGGACCTGGTGGAATACGCTTTGATCGTCGCCGCCGTCGGTCTGGCGCTGATCACCACGGTGAACCAGCTTTCGACGGCCGTTGTGTCGCTCTATTCGAGCATCACGCAGGGCCTCACCAGCATCGGCGCTTCGGGCCAGTAAGGCACTCGGAATTTCCAGAATGGAGCCACGACGGTCGACTCAACCGGCGGCGTGGCTCCTGCCTGATCTTGCGTTGGCGCTGGCGTTGTTTACGCTGCTTTATGCGCTGGCGTTTTATCGCGCGCCCGAACAACTGTTTCGGGATTCCGACACCGGCTGGCACATTCGGACCGGCGAAGGAATACTGCGCGAGGCAACGGTCCCGCGAGTGGATCCGTATTCGTTTTCGCGCCCTGGTGGACCCTGGTACGCCTGGGAGTGGGCTGCCGACGCCGTCATGGGCTTTGCGCACATCCGCGCCGGGTTGGCGGGCGTGGTTGTTCTCTACCTCGCCTTGATCGCCATCTGCTCCTGGTTGTGGGTCCGGTTACATTGGGCGTGCGGATCGAATTTCTGGGCGGTCTGCCTGTTCGCGTCGCCGATGTTGACGGCGGCGCAATTGCACTGGCTGGCGCGGCCGCATGTCTTCGGCTGGGTGTGGCTTATCCTGGCGTTGCTTTATCTGGAAAACGGGCGCCTGCGTTGGTGGGGCGCGCTGGCGCTCTCGGTTGTCTGGGCCAATACGCACGGCTCTTTCTTCCTGCTCCCGGTTCTCTGTTTGCTCTACGGCGCGGCCTGGCCGGTGCTGTTGGCGGCGAGTTTAGGGTCGCTGCTGAATCCGTACGGCTGGGAGTTGCACGTCCATTTGGTTCGATACTTGAGCGACACCGAACTGCTCAGCCGCGTCGCTGAATTCCAGAGTTTCAATTTTCACAGCGAAGGCGCCTGGCAGATCGCCGCGCTGATGATGATCGGCATGACCGGCGTCGTCGCCGCGCTCGCCTGCGGCCAGTGGCGCCGCGCGGCGGTCCTGCTGCTGCTCTGCGCGATGGCCTTGCGCAGCGCCCGCGGCCTGCCCGTACTGGCGTTGGCCGGGTTGCCGCTTGCCGGCGGGGCGATCACCGCTGCCCTTTCGCGCTGGCCGTTTTGGCCGAAACAAGGCCGGGAGGCGATGGCCTACGGCGACAGGTTGCGTGCGCTCCAGTCGCCGCTGAGCGGTTGGGCTGTGGGGGTGCTGGTTGCGGGGCTCGCGGTATTGGCCGTACTGGGCAGTAAACCCGGCTTTCCCGCTTCGGAATTCCCGGTCGCCGCCGCCGCGCACCTGCCCGCCGGCGGCGTGTTGCTCGCGCCCGACAAATATGGCGGGTTCTTAATTTATCGGGAAAATGGCGCGCGCCTCGTCTACTTTGACGGACGCAGCGATTACTATGGCGCCGAATTCCTCAAAGAATACGTCTCGCTCATCGAATTGCGCGCCGGATGGGAGGAAACCATGCGGAAATACGGGTTTACGCACGCCTTGTTGCCCACCCGGTTCTCGCTGATCCCCGCACTGGAGAAAAACGGCTGGAAAAGACGCTATTCCGATGCAACTTCCGTGTTGTTGGAGCGGAACTTTTAGCGCTATGCTGTGTTGTTACGATATCAGGATTGCCTCCGTGTCCCCGCCTTGGCCCGAGTTGTGCCTTTTTGTGGTTTGGGCTGCCGATCCGGCCGGTATCTTTGGTTAAGGAAAGTGGATGGACCGACAGAAACTACTCATGATCTTTGGAGGCGCCTTCGTCGCCGCGGCGCTGTTGACGTGGTTTCTATACTCGCAGACGGTTGCGCCTAAGAAGGACAAGATGGTGATTGTGCTGGCGGCCTCCGCTGATCTGCCCGCCGGCACGCGCGTGCAGAAAGTTCACCTGAAGAAGGTTTCGATTCCCCAGGCCACCGCGCCGCGCGGGACCGTTGCCGAAGAGGCGCAGGCTCTCGACCGCGCCTTGCTTTTCCCTGTCACCCAGAACGAGCCGATTCTCTCCACCCGCCTTTCCAGCGTGACCGGCGCCGATGGCATTGCCTCTTTAATCGAACCGGGCAAGCGTGCCGTCAGCGTATCGGTTGCCGACGCCGCCAGCGCCGGCGGACTCATTCAACCCCGCGCCCACGTCGACGTCCTGTTCACCAAAACCGGTTCGATGGCCGAAGCCGTCACCACCACCGTGCTTGAAGACGTGATCGTCCTTTCCATCGGCCGCAACGTGGAAGCCGCCGGCGCCGTAACTGCCACCGGCGCCGCTGCCCCCGCCCCCGCCGCGCCGTCCACGGGCAACCGTTCGGTGACGCTGCTCGTCACCCCGGACCAGGCGCGGATCGTGGAACTGGCCAAAAATCAGGGCAAAATCAGTTTGTCACTGCGGAACCCCAAGGATTCGGCGAAAAGTGATGAGGTGCTGTCGGCAACGTCGGAGACGATCGACCCCGGCCTCATGCTCCGTACCGCCAAAGCGCGCGCCATGCAAACGGGACGGATGCCGTCGCGCGCGATGATGAATGTTCCGAATTTGAAAGACGACAAGGCCTGGGCCGCGTTGGTTGGCGAGGATCCATCGCAACCGCGTCCGCCCGTGCCCGTGAGACCGACCGTGGAGAAGAAAGAACCGCCCAAGCCGCGCGCGGTGATTGATGTTTTCCGTGGGGACAAACACGTACAGGAAACGTTCCAAGACTAAAGCTGCCACCCCCGAACCACACATGAACAATATTCGTCCTCTCTTCCGGTTGGCGGCACTGAGCGTTGCCGCAACTGCCTTAGTGGTGACCGCACAGACCGCTCCGCCCCGCGAATTAACCCTGACGATCGGCCGCGGTGAATTGTTGCAGTTCTCCAACGACGTGAAGACCGTGGCTACCTCGGAGCCGAAGATCGCCGACGTGTCCGTTGTCTCCCCCCGCGAAGTCATGATCAACGCCAAGGGGCTTGGCAAGTCCACCGTGATTGTTTGGGAATCGGGCGTCTCTCCGCGCCGCTTCAACGTCAATGTTCTGGCCGATTCCATGGAGTTCGACGCGGTGAAGAAGAGCATCGTCGACGCCATGGCCGACGGCACGATTCAAGTCACCGGCAACCTGGAAACCATCGTGTTGAGCGGCAAAGCCACCAGCGTCGCCGCGGCGAAAAAGGCCGAAGCCATCGCCTCCACGTATTCCAAAAAAGTGGTCAACCTGATCCAGACTCCGCCCCCAGCGGAACTCCGCCAGGTGATGCTCGAAGTGAAGTTCGCCGCCATCGATCGCATCGCGCTGCAGGAAGTCGGTTTCAACTTCCTCAGCCGCAATCCCAATACGCTCGGCGCGCTTTCCACGCAGCAGTTCTCCGGCGGACGCTTCAGCCAGCTGCAGTTCCAGAATCAGAACTTCTCCAACACCACGCTGAACTTTGCCGACCTGCTCAACATGTTCGTCTTCCGCCCCGATCTGAACATCGGCGCCACCATCCGCGCTCTGCAATCGCGCAACCTGCTGCAGATGCTGGCCGAACCGAACCTGATCGCGCTCGAAGGCCGCGAAGCCAGCTTCCTGGCCGGTGGCGAGTTCCCCTTTCCCACGCTGACCGCCACCTCCACCGGCGGTGCCACCGCGCCCGTCGTCACCGTGCAGTTCAAGAAGTTCGGCGTGCAACTCGACTTCAAGCCCGAGATCACCGCCGACAACCGCATCCACCTCAAGCTTCGCCCGCAGGTCAGCGCGCTCGATTACGCCAATGCCGTCACGCTGCAGGGCTTTCTGATCCCCGCCGTCGCCACGCGCTTCGCCGAAACTGAAGCCATTCTGAATGACGGTGAAAGCTTCGCCGTGGCCGGGTTGATCGACAACCGCGTCATCACCTCTATGAATCGCGTGAAGTGGCTCGGCGACGTGCCCGTCCTCGGCCAACTCTTCCGCAGCCGCTCAACCAAGAAGAGCAACGAAGAACTGCTCGTCGTCATCACGCCGCGTTTCGTCAAGCCGCTGGCGGCCGACCAGAAGCCGAAGATGCCCGACTGGGTGGAGGACTTCCTCCCGCCCACGCTCGAAGACAAAGGCGCCGGCGGCAAGAAACGGCCGAAGGTAAAGGACGGCCAGAAGAAGGACGCGGCAAAGCCGGAGTTTATTGGACCGCGTGGACACCAGGAACCCAAGTAACGTTGCCCGCATGGGACGGCGCGCGCGCCGCGAGGGCGGTTCCGCGTCCTTCCAGATGGTCGTGCTGCTCGTCCCCGTGGTCTTTGGCCTGATGGGCTTCGCCGTCGATCTCGGCCGGCTCTACAGTGCGCGCAACGATCTGAAGAACGCGGCCAACGCCATTGCCCAGGCCGCCGCCGCCGAACTCTCCGGCACCGCCGTGGCGCTCGAAAACGCTAACACCGCCGGGAACTACGCTGTCAGCATCGCCAACGGCCGCGGCAACCTCTACGATTTCGGCGGCCTGCAAATCGGCCAATCCACCGGCAGTCTCAACAGCGATGCGCCGCTATTGAACTACTTCGATACAGTCGCCTCCGCCCTCGGCACCGATGGCGCCACAGGCGGCGAAGCCGGCGGCACCACCGCCCGCCACGTCCGTGTCACCGTTCGTGGCGAAGCCCCGCTCGTCTTCTGGCGCTTCCTGTCGCTGGCCCAGGAAGGCAAGCTCAATCTCATCTCCCAGGCCGTCGCCGGCGTCAGCGCGCCCGTCTGCCAGGCCTGCGGCGTGGAGCCCATCGGCGTCCAGGCCATCTCGCAGGAAGACACCACCGACTTCGGCTTCTCCGTTGGCTCGCGCTACACCCTCGGCTATCTCTGCAACGGCGGCCCCGCGCCCGGCGCCATTGCCAACACCGTCCAGCGCGTCCCCTACGTGCTGTTGAACCGCTACAACGAAGCCGCCACTGTTCTCGCCGAAGAAAACACGCAGCTCTACCGCATCGGCGCCATGGGCCTCCCCGCCAATACCGATTCCAATTTCTCCTGCATCCGCTACAACGCCGAAGAGACAATCTGGGTCAACGCCGCTCCGCTCAACTGCAATCAGAATCGCGTCAATACGCAGGTCACCACGTTCCTCTGCGGCCTCGCCGCCCGGTTCGACAACGCCACCGTCCCGGCCGCCTGCAACGCCGTCGCCGAAACTGACACCATTCTGAGCGCCGCCACCGTCGACACCGACATCGCCGACCTCGACGACTACACCGCCTACACCGGCAATCGCCGCCGCGTCATCACCGTCCCGATCATCGACACGGCCTCCACTACCACCATGATCGTCCTCGGCTTCCGCCAGTTCCTGATCGAGCCCAACCCCAACGACGTCACCCTCAACGTCGCCGATCAGAATGGCCGCTTCTCCGCTCTCTATCTCGGCACCGTGATGCCCGTGCGCGCCGGCCGCTTCGACGGCTGTACGCTCACCAGCGGTCCCGGCAAGGTGGTACTCCACCAATGATTCGCCGCCGCCAGCAAGGGAACACGATGATGGAAGCCATGCTCCTGCTTCCCATTCTCTTCATGTTGCTCTTCGGCATGGTGGAGTTCGCGCGCCTCAGCTGGACGTATTTCACCCTGCAGAAAATGCTGTACACCATCGGCCGCTACGCCGCCACGCAGCCCGCCGTCAACTTCTGCGACGATGCTGACGCCATCCTCACCGACGCCAAAAACCTGGCCTTGCGCGGCGTTGGCGACGCGGCCGGGGATCTGCAACTCCCCAATCTCACCGCCGACCTCATCTCCATTCGCCTGGAGCGCATCCAAACAGACACCTCCGCGCTCG
Organism: Bryobacteraceae bacterium; assembly: GCA_044358225.1. Lineage (GTDB taxonomy): Bacteria > Acidobacteriota > Terriglobia > Bryobacterales > Bryobacteraceae. Next base: position 23,026 of record JBIKOG010000035.1, read on the forward strand.
GCGATTGTGAATGCTCCGCCACCGGCTGCGACAACGCCCAAGGCGCCCGCGGTCCCGATTTCGTCGTCGTCACCGTCAACGGCGGCTACTCCGTCCGCACGAACATCCCCTTCGTGCCCGCTGAAACGTTCCTGCTCCGTCCGGTTGTGAGGGTTGCCTATGGCGCTCTGTAGCCGAGCCGTCAGCGGCGCCCGCCGCGCCACGCAGGGGGGGCAAGCCGCCGCCGAATACGCCATCGTCTCGGCCGGCGTGCTGCTGCCCGTCACCATGATGCTGGTCTTCACCGCGCAACTGCTGTGGGTCTGGCAGTCGGCCGTGGAATGGACCCGCGAAGGCGCCCGCTACGCCGCCACCCACTGCTATCAGGGCGGCGGGGACAACGTCCGCAACTGGATGCGCACCCACGTCCCGGTGAACCTCGATCAGCAGGAGTTTTCCTCCGGCACCGCCGAAATCCAACTGAACTACTACACCCGCAACGCGGAGACCGGAACCCTCGAAGAGTTCGCCTGCTCCGGCGGCGACTGCAGCACAGAATGCGTGCCCGACGCCGTCACCGTCCGCATCACCGGGTACTCGTACCGAACATTTCTGAACTACCTCGGCCTGCCCCCCGTGCAGATGCCGAATTTCATGACATCCTTGCCCATAGAAAGCGCTGGCTGTGACCCGGAAGCGGGCACCTGCTTGCCGTAGGAGAAGAGAGCGAAACGCATGTCCTTTACGTTATTGATTGCTTCCGCGGATGAACAGGTTCGCGATCTCGTTCGCGACAGTCTGGCCAATACCCCCAACGCGCGCATCGTTGCCGAATACCCCGACGTCACGCCCAATCTCTACATCCGCGTGCTCCAGGACGTCGAACGCCACCCCGACGCCGCCCTCTTCCTCGACATCTCCTCCGACCCCGTCAACGGCATCAAATCGCTCGAAAAACTCAAGCAGGCCGTGCCCGATCTCTACGTCATCGTCTGCGACTATTCCGAAGACGGCGAAAGCATCCTGCTCACCATTCGCAGCGGCGCCAACGACTATCTCACGATGCCCGTCAAGCGCAGCGATCTCCGCGACGCGCTCACCCGCCTGGAACGCACCCCGCGCCGCACAATCGCCGGTGGCAGCCAGCTCGGCCGCATCTATACCTTTCTCGGCGCCAAAGGCGGCGTCGGTACCACGGCTCTCTCCGTCAATTTCGCCACCGTCCTCGCCCAGCGCAAAAAGCAAACCGTTATGCTCGACGTCAATTGGACCGCCAACGACGTCGCCATGCAGCTCGGCGCCGCGCCCCAGTACACGCTCCTCGAAGTCGGCGAGAATCTCGACCGTATGGACCAGTCGCTCTTCGAAGGCTTCGTCACGCGCGACCCCTCCGGCTTCCTCCTCGTCGGCCCGCCCGACTCGCTCGAACAGCCCCGCTCGCTCTTCTCCGATTCCATGCTCCGCGAGTTCACCACCTTCCTCGTCGAAAAATACGACGCCATCGTGATGGACGCCGGCTGCGATCTGTCGAACGATCTCACCCTCGCCGCCCTGCAGGTTTCGACGACCGTTTTCATCGTCACCACGCAGGAGTTCCCGGCCATCCGCAACACCCAGCGCTACTTGAGCTACCTCATGCGCATGGGCTTCACGCAGGACCAGATCAAGATCGTCATCAACAAGTACCAGAAGAAGCCCAGCTCCCAAATCGCCTCTCTCGAACAGGTGACGCAGACGCTGAATCAACCCGTCTTCTACGGCATTCCGGACTCGGCCGCCATGCTCGCCAGCATCAATCGCGCCCGCCCGCTCGTCACCGATCGCCAGACCTTCCCCGACATGGACCGCGTCATCCGCGCCTTCGTCGACAAGGCCACCGGCGTCAAAAAGGATCTCGCCCAAACGGCGTAGCCTCCCATGGGAACACGCGCTACGCCACGCCCCGCCGCTGGTGCCGACCGTTGGTTCGGCATCAAAACGCGCATCCACGCCAAGCTGTTAACCATCCTCACGCCGGAGCAACTGCGGGCGTTGAACAAGGATGGCGTGCGTGAACAATTGGGCGTCAGCATCGAGCGCATCGTTCGCGACGAAGGCATCCCGCTCAACGCAGGCGAACGCGACCGGCTCATCGAAGAGGTGCTCGATGAGGTGTTCGGCCTCGGCCCGCTCGAAGCGTTGATGAAGGACATGACCATCAGCGACATCATGGTCAATGGGCCCGATTCCATCTACGTCGAACGCTTCGGCAAGGTCGTCGAAACCAGCGTCCGCTTCAAAGACACGGCCCACGTCCGCACCATTGTCGATCGCATCGTCTCCAACATCGGCCGCCGCATCGATGACTCCTCGCCCATCGTCGACGCCCGCCTGGGCGATGGCTCCCGCGTCTGCGCCGTCATCCCGCCCATCTCGCTCAACGGCCCCGTCATGTCCATCCGCCGCTTCGGCAAGCGGCTGCTCACCGTCGACGATCTCATCCGCCTCGATACCTTCACCCCCGGCATCATCGACTTCCTCGCCGGCGCCGTCAAAGCCCGCCTGAACATCGTCGTCAGCGGTGGCTCCGGCTCCGGCAAAACCACGATGCTCAACACCCTCTCCCGCTTCATTCGCGAAGAGGAACGCGTCGTCACCATCGAAGACACCGCCGAACTGCAGATGCAGCAGGAACACCTGGTGCGCCTGGAAACGCGCCCCATCAACATTGAAGGCGCCGGCGCCATCACCCAGCGGGACCTCGTCATCAACGCCCTCCGTATGCGTCCGGACCGCATCATCATTGGGGAATGCCGCGGCGCCGAAGCCATGGACATGATGCAGGCCATGAACACCGGCCACGATGGCTCCATGACCACCACCCACGCCAACACCGGCCGCGACGCCTTCTCGCGCCTGGAAACCATGGTCATGATGGCCAGTTCGTCCATCCCCGACCGCGTCATCCGCCAGATGCTCGCCAGCGCCGTCAATCTCGTCGTCCACTGCGCCCGCTTGACCGACGGTAGCCGCAAAGTCGTCAGCATCTCCGAGGTCGCCGGCATGACTGGCGACGAGCTCGACATCAAAGACATCTTCCTCTTCGAACGCGAAGGTATCAGCGCCGGCGGCCGCGTCCTCGGCCACTTCCGCGGGCAGCATTACAAGCCCGTCTGCGCCGACCGCATCCGCTCCTACGGCGTCAAACTGGACGACTCGATTTATGACGAAGTCCACGAGGTGAAGGACTGATGTTGTTTTTCTTCCTGGTCGCGTTCCTCGTCTTCGCCGGCGCCTTCTTCGCCGCTGGCTACTACGTTTTTGCAGTCCCCGAAAAGGCCGCCGCCGGCACGTTGCAACAACGCCTCCGGGAACTCCGCTCCCGCAACGGCAGCAACGAACGCCGCTCCTCCCGCGCCGACCTCGTGCGCCGCGAAGACCGCGGCACCTTCGCCTGGCTCGGTGAACTCATCAGCGGTGGCGGCGCCATCCAGTCACTCCAAAAACGCATCAATCAGGCGGACATGAAGTACCGTGCCGCCGATGTCGCCGGCATCACGCTGCTCCTCTTCGTCGGCCTCTTCCTGATCCTGGGCCTCTTCATCCCGCTCATGGCCCTGCGAGTCATCTTCTCCGGCCTTCTCGCCTTCATTCCCATCTTCATCATCAACCGCAAACGCGCCGCCCGCCTCGGCAAATTCGAACACCAACTCCCCGACTCCATCGATCTCTTCAACCGCTCCATGCGCGCCGGCCACAACATCCAATCGGGCCTGGAAACCATCGCCACCGAATCGGCGGACCCCATGAAGCAGGAGTTCAAAAAGGTGATGGAGGAGATGAGCCTAGGATCCACGCTCGATGCCGCGCTCCACAACCTGGGCGAGCGTATGCCGCTCATCGATCTCAAATTCTTCATCACCGGCCTCATCCTCCAGCGCCAGACCGGCGCCAACATGGTGGCCGTTCTCGAGAATCTCTCGACGCTCGTCCGCGAGCGCCTCTCGCTCCAGGAAAAGCTCAAAGCCGCCACCGCCCAGCAGCGCTATTCGGCCGCTCTCCTCTGCGGCATGCCCATCGTCTTCGGTCTCGTGCTCTGGTTCATGAAGCCCGAATACATCGATATCCTGGTCAACGACGAAACCGGCAGCATGTTCTTCATCTACGCTATTTGCTCGGAAATCGCCGGCATTCTGGTCATCCGCAAGATGTCGAGTCCGAAAATCTAAGGCCACCCGATGATCGCCCTACTCTTTTTCATCCTCATGTTCGCGGCCCTCGGGGCCATGGTCTGGAGCGGCCTGCAACTCTTGCAACCGCCCGAAAACGCGCTCGACGATCGGCTCGGCGAACTCATGGCCACGCGCCGGCAAAGCGAAGCCCGTGGCGCCAAACGCAAACTCGGCGGCGGCTTTCTCAACAGTTTTCTCTACTTCGTCGCCCTCATCCCTGGCGTTGATAGCGTGCTCGAAGAAAGCGAGCAGCTCCTCCGCCAGGGCGGCTTCCGCAACCGCGAAGGCCTCGCCTGGTACGCGATGTTCAACCTCGCGTTTCTCATCGCCCTCATGATCGGCTCGTGGATGATCCAGGAAGCCGACAAGCCGTTCATCTCCAAACTCCTCGGCCTCGCCCCGGCCTTCCTGCTCGGCTGGCTCCTCCCCAAGCAGATCCTCTACCGCCTCATGAAGCGCTACAAAGCGAAGTTGCAGGAAGCACTGCCCGACACGGTCGATCTCCTCGGCATCGTCCTCGGCACCGGCCTCGCGCTCGACCAGGCCCTGACCCGCGTCTGCGAAGAGATGCAGTTCATCTACCCCGAACTCTCCGCCGAATTCTACACCGTAGTTATGCAGGTGAAGGCCGGCCAGGACCGCAGCAAGGCGTTCCAACAACTCGTCCGCCGCACCGGCATCGAAGACATCAAATCGCTCGCGGCCATGATCATTCAGTCCGAACGTTTCGGCACCAGCCTCTCGCAAGCGCTGAAGGTTTACGCCGACGCACTCCGCATGCGCCGCCGCCTGCGCGGCGAAAAGGCCGTCGGCGAGGCCGGCATCAAGATGGTGCTCGCGACCGTGGTCTTCATCCTCCCGGTGGTCTTCATCATCACTCTGGTTCCCGCCATGCTGACGATGTTGAACAACCTCCGCGGCGGCATCGGCGCCTCGGCGCGTTGACGAGTACTTCGGCACACCCGGCGTAATCAGACTACGGCATCGCTTGGCGAAGCACTTCCGTCACCAGAGGGTCAAGTGTCTCGACGCTCACAATCGTCGCGCCAACTACCGTGATCGTTGCCCCGCAGTCCAGCATGATGTCGTCATACTCGTGCTGGAGCGTGTCGTCCAGCATCGCCATTCCATGCGTTTTGAATGTCCCGCAGACCGCTTCTCCACAACGGCAGCGATCAACGATTTGCAGCCCATCCAGTTGCTCCAACAAATCGGTTCGCTGCAAACTGCGCAGATCCCGGAGAATTTCCGCGAAGAGCTCAGGGAATGCATCTTTGAGGAGCACGATAATCCCCAGTTCTATGCCATTCGTTCCGGCGGCGCAAAGAAAACCAACAACTCCAACTCCTCCGCAATCTCATAAAACCGGTGCGCCTCCCGCGCCGGCACAACCAGCACATCCCCCGCGCCAACCGCGATATCACTCTCCCCGCTCACAAACCGCGCCCGCCCGCGCACCACGAAATAAATCTCTTCTTCGGCATGCGGCTGCTGCTCGTCCACCGCGCCCGCCGCCAATCGGTACACGCCCGCGCTCATCTGCCCCGTGCGCAGAAACTCAAAATACTTCTTCCCCGCCGCCCGCTGCTCGTCGAAGGAAAACCGTTCCATACCTACAGCATCAACCGGCGATGCTCTTTCAAAATGCAGCGGTCCATCACCACCTTCACGCCCGCCGCCCGCGCCTTCGCCGCCGCCGCTTCGTGCACAACATCCTCCTGCAGCCACAGGTACTTCACCCCCAGCCGCAGCGCCTCGTTCACAATCTCCGGCACAAACTCCGGCTGCCGGAAGACGTTCACAATATCCACCGGAAAGGGCACCTCGCCCAGCGTCGCATACGCCTTCTCGCCCAGCACTTCCGTCTCCGCCGGATTCACCGGAACAATGCGATACCCATGCTCCTGCATGTAGGCCGACACCCCGTGGCTCGGCCGCAGTCGCTTGCTCGAAAGCCCCACGACGGCAATGGTCTTGCCCTCGCGAAGCATCTCGATCATGTCGGCGTCATTCGTCGCCATCACTCACCTTCAGCTTCAGAATCCGGCAGAACTTCGCCACTTCCTTCGGCTCCAGGGGGCGGAACTCGCGCGGCCGCAACGGCCCCAGTTCCAGGAACCCGATCCGCACCCGCCGCAGCTTCTCCACCAGCACGCCGAACGAATTGAACATCATGCGAATCTGGTTCTGCCGGCCTTCAATCAACTGCACTTCGTACCACGGGTTGATCGCGTGCTTCAGCTTCTTCAGCCCCGCCGGCGCCGTCTTCTTGCCGTTCAAATACACGCCGCGCCGGAACTGCTCTTCCTGCTCGAAAGTCAACGACGCGGTCACCTTCACCACGTACGTCTTCACCAGGTTCGACTTCGCCGCCATCACCGCCTTGGCGAACTCGCCGTCGTTGGTCAACAGCAGCAGCCCTTCGGACGCGTAGTCCAAACGGCCCACCGGATACACGCGCGTCTTGATGCCCTTCAACAGATCGGCCACCGTCGGCCGGCCCTCCGGGTCGTACATCGTGGTCACGCAACCCACGGGCTTATTCATCGCAATGTAGAGAAACTCCTGCGGCGGCCGCAGCAGTTTCCCGTCCACCTTGATGTGGTCCACGCCGAACTCGGCCTTGGTCCCCATCTCGGTCACAATCTTGCCGTTCACCGTCACGCGGCCCTCGGCGATCATTTGCTCCGCCTTCCGGCGGCTGGTCACGCCAGCGCTCGAAATGATCTTCTGTAAACGCTCCTGCATCGAACTTCTTTCTGTTAAGCCTCAGCGGCTGTGTCTGCTAACGGGGTCTCGGCCGGGGCTTCTTCGGGGGCCGCCGGCGCGGGTTCTGGTTCTGCTTCCGCCAATGGGGTCGGCTCCACGACGGCTACCGGTTCGGTCGCCTCGGCGGGTTGCGCGGCGGCTTCGGCCACCGACGCGGGGCCCTCGGCGTTCTCCGGCATCTCGTCTTCGCTGAACGCCAATCGGCGCAGCTCTTCAAATTCCTTCAGCGTCGGCAGCTCGTTCACGCTCTTCAGCCCGAACTGCACCAGGAAGTCCTTCGTCGTCTTGTACAAAATCGGCTTGCCGATGACGCTCTTCCGCCCGGCCGTCGTAATCAACTTCCGGTCCAGCAGCGTCTTCAACACACCGGCGCCCTGCACGCCGCGGATCTCCATGATCTCCGGCGCCGTAATTGGCTGCTTGTAGGCGATCACCGCCAGCGTCTCCAGCGCCGCGCCGGTCAGCTTGAACGACGGCTTCAGGTTCTTCACAAACTGGCGCACCGCTTCGTGGTGCTCCGGTTTGGTGGCCATCTTGAACCCGCCGGCGATCTCGCGAATCTGCAATCCGCTGTCTGGCCGCGAGAACTGTTCCACCAGCTCCGCCAGCGCCACTTCCACGCGCGCCTCCGGCTGTTGCAGCGCGAGGGCAATCTGCTTGGCCTCCAGCGGTTCGTCGGTGATGTAGATAACGGCTTGCAGGATGGCCTTCAGTTCAACGTCGTTGAACTCCATCGCCACCGGCTCTTCTTCCTCGCCGGACTCTTCTTCTTCCGCCTCGGGCTCACCGGCGGCAGTCTCATCGGTAGCGCTCTCGTCGGCCGGCGCGGGTTCGCCTTCGGGCCCCGTGCTCTCGGGTTCAACGGTAGGTTCCGTCGCCTCCGCCGCAACATCCGCCGGCGCGCCCTCCGACACCATCTCCTCGTTCGCGGTCTCCGCCTCGGTCGGTGCGGGTTCGTCAGCCGCGGCCTCGCCAGCAGCTTCCACCGGCGCGTCCTCCGACGCGTTCGCAGTCTCCGCCGCCGTCGGCACAGCCTCGGGCTCCGCTGGCACAGCGGCCTCGTCCATCGTCAACGGCTCTTCCACCGCCTCTTGCGGCGGCCGAATCTCTTCCGGTTCCATCGCTTACTTGTATTCCTCTTCCAGCCGCGTGACCGATTCACTGGTCGCATTCGCGGCGAATTCTTCAAAACCGGTATGGCGCGTCAACCCGATGTCGCCAAACGCTTCCTTCTGCACCAACCGCACGGCCTGGTTCTTCACCATCTCCAGAATCGCCAGGAACAGCACAATCATCGCCGTCCGCGTCTTCTGTCGTTCAAACAGCTCGGTGGCCGAAATCGATTCGCCCTTCCGCGCATGCTGCAGCACCTTCCGCAACATATGCATCATGTCCGGAACCGTCACGTCTTCTTTGTTGACTTCAAACTGCGGCCGCGTCTTCGCCCGGTCCAAAACCTTCTGCAACGTCTGCACCAGGTCGAACAACGTCACCGACAAGCCCGGGTCGTCGTCCTCGTTCAGGAAGTCCTTCATCGCCGGGTTGGACCACGCCGCTTCTTCCAACAACCGCTTCTGTTGCAGCATCTCGGCGGCGTTCTTAAACCGCTCATGCTCCAACAAACGGTCCACCAGTTCCTGGCGCGGATCCTCCGTCGGATCCATCTTTTCCAGTTCCGGATCGCGCGGCAACAGCACCTTCGACTTGATATGGATCAACGTCGCGGCCATGTACACAAATTCCGCGCCCAGTTCCATATCCAGTTCCAGCGCCTTCTGCACGTACTCCAGATACTGGGACGTGATCTGCGCAATCGGGATGTCGTGGATATCCACCTGATGCTTACGGATCAGGTCCAGCAGGAGGTCGAGAGGACCTTCATACTGATCCAAATGGACATGGAGCGGGGACGACACTATCTCTCAGGGTACCACGCCGAAATGAACAAAAATCAGGGTTTAGCCGCCGGCTTCTTCGTCCATTCAGTGATCCAGTCCAGGAAATTCTTGTGCCACACCACACTGTTTTGCGGCTTCAGAATCCAATGTCCCTCGTCCGGGAACAGCAGTAACTTCGACGGAACCTTCTTCATCTGCAACGCCGTGAACAGTTGCAACCCCTGTCCCACCGGCACCCGGTAATCCTGCTCGCCGTGAATAACCAGCGTCGGCGTCTGGAACTCGTTCACGAAGTAGCTCGGGGACCACTTGGAATAGGATTCCGGGTTGTCCCACGGCATCCCCTTGAACTCCCACATCGGGAACCAAACCTCTTCCGTTTCCCCCGCCATCGACCGCAAATCGTACACACCCGCATGGCTCACCAACGCCTTGAACCGCGTCGAATGCCCCAGCAGCCAGTTCACCATGTACCCGCCGTAGCTCCCGCCCGCCGCCGCGAACCGGTCGGCGTCGGCCCACGGCTGCGCCGCAATCCCGTCCACCGTCGCCATCAGATCTTCGTAAACTTTCCCACCCCAGTCGTTGTTAATGTCGTCGGTAAACTTCTGCCCGTACCCCGTTGAACCGCGCGGATTCGGCATCACCACCACAAACCCGGCCGCCGCGAAAATCTGCGGATTCCACCGGTAGCTCCACGACTCGTGCCACGCGCCCTGCGGCCCGCCGTGAATGAAAAACAGCACCGGGTATTTCTGCTTGGCGTCAAACCCGGCCGGCTTAAGCACGAACGAATGAACGTTGGCACCCTCCGCGCCCGTAGCCGTGAAATCTTCAAACGCCGTCAGCGCCACGCCGTTCAGCAGCGATTCGTTCATCCGCGTCAGCGGCTCCGGCTTGCTCGTCGGCGAATTCACCCGGTAGATCTCCACCGGGCTCGCCCCCGTCTGCATCGTGTACAGCATCGTCTTGCCGTCCGGCGTCAACTGCACGTCATCGTACGTAGCCGACCCCGACACAATCGACCGCGCCCCGCCCGTTCCATTAATCGCCAGCATCTGGATGCCCTGCCGCCCACGGTCTTCGACGGTAAAAAAGATCCGCGTCGAATCCGGCGACCAGTAAATGCTCTGCACATTCCGGTCCAGCGTCTCGGTCAGGTCCCGGACTTTCCCATCCTTGCGCTTGATGACAAACATCCGCCACCGGTCGCTCTCGTAGCCGGCCGTCTTCTGCCCGCGCCATGCCAGCCATTGCCCGTCCGGCGAATACACCGGACCCACATCGGCCCCCGCCGTCACCGTAATCTTCTGCGGATCCCCGCCATCCGGCGACACGGTCCATAATTCACTATTCGTCGACGTCGCCTGGTCTTTCTCCCCGTTCATCACATAGCAAACTTCCTTGCCATCGGGAGAAATCGCATACCCATCCTGCCCGCCCAGCGAAAACGTCGGCACGTCAAACGCGCCCGGCGTCAAATCTTTCACTTCGCCGCCATCGACGGAGGTCACAAACAGGTGGCTCTTGCGCTTCGATCCCCACTGGTTCCAGTGCCGGTAGAGCAGGGAAGTGTACGTCCGGGCCTTCGATTTGCTTTCGCTCTCTTCCTTCAGCGTCCGCGCATTGCAGGCTTCATCCGCGCAGTCCGGATACACCTCGCTCGTAAACAGCACCCGCTTCCCATCGGGGAACCACGACACGCCACCGGCCTCGGTTGCCAACTTCGTCACCTGCTTCGCCCGCGTGCCATCGGCGTTCATCACCCAAACATGCGATGCCCCGCCGCGCGTCGAAACAAAGGCAATCTGCTGCGAATCGGGCGACCATCGCGGCCGGTCGTTCGACCCCTCGTTCGTAATCGCCATCGGCGTGCCGCCCGTCAACGGGATCGTATAGATTTGCGTCGTCTTCTTGTTCGCCGCCAGGTCAACGCTCTGCACCGCGAACGCCACCGTCTTCCCGTCTGGCGACAGTTGCGGGTCCGACACGCGCCGGATGCGCATCATCGTTTCGATATCAAGTCCTGGCGCGGCTACAAGCGGCGCCGCAAGCGAGAGGCAGATCAGCCAAAACCGCAGCATATTCCAATTGTAGATGACCGTTCACCCGCCAGAGTTTCTGAATCCACGCGATAATAGGAAACCGGCATTATGATTCGCTCATTCCAAGGCATCACGCCCCGCATCGCCCCCACCGCCTGGGTCGATCCCGCCGCCACCGTCATCGGCGATGTCACCATCGGCGAACGCTCCAGCGTCTGGCCCAACGCCACCCTCCGCGGCGACGTCCACAAAATCACCATCGGCGACGAAACGAATATTCAGGACGGCTCCGTCCTCCACGTCGAAGAACATCTCTTCGATCTCACCATCGGCAACCGCGTCACCGTCGGCCACCAGGTCTGCCTCCACGGCTGCGTCGTCGAAGATGATTGCCTGATCGGCATCGGGGCGATTGTTCTCAACGGCGCCAAAATCGGCCACGGTTCCGTCATCGCCGCCGGCGCGCTGGTCCCCGAAGGCATGGAAATCCCGCCCTTCTCGCTCGCCATGGGCGTCCCCGCCAAGGTCCGCCGCAGCGTCAGTCCCGAAGAGCAGGAACGCTTCCGCGTCAATGCCCAGCACTACGTCGAACTCCGCGAAAAATACCTGAACGAACCGGCAAGCTAAACCCATCATGAGCATTCGCGCCATCAAAGGCACCCGTGACATTCTTCCGCCCGCCTCGGCCGTGTGGAACGAAATTGAAGAAACCTCCCGCCGCGTCTTCCGCACCTTCAACGTGCACGAAATCCGCACGCCCATCTTCGAAGAGACGGCTCTCTTCTCCCGCGGCGTCGGCGAAGAAACCGACATCGTCTCGAAGGAAATGTACACCTTCGACGATCACGGCGACTCGCTCACCCTGCGGCCCGAAAACACCGCTAGCGTCATCCGCGCCTTCATCGAACACCGCATGGACCAGATCCCCGGCGTGAAGAAGCTCTTCTACATCGGGCCCATGTTCCGCCGCGAGCGTCCGCAAAAAGGGCGCTACCGCCAGTTCTCGCAAATCGGCGCCGAGCTCATCGGGTCTGACTCTCCCACAGTCGACGCCGAAGTCATCGAACTCGTCGATACTCTCCTGAAGGCCAACGGCGTCCCCGGCGCCCGCCTTCTCATCAACTCCGTCGGCGACCCCGAATCCCGCGCCCGCTACATCGCCCGCCTGAAGTCCGACCTCGAAAAATACATCGGCGAACTCTCCCCAGACTCCCAGCGCCGCGCCGTCACCAACCCCTTGCGCGTCCTAGATAGCAAGGATCCCCAAGACCAACCCATCGTCGAAAAACTTCCCAGCATCCACGAGTATTTGAACGAGGCGTGCACCGAACACTTCGCCGCCGTCCGCCGTTATCTCGACGACCGCGGCATCGCCTACGAAGTCACGCCCCGCCTGGTCCGCGGCCTCGACTACTACACCCACACGACGTTCGAATTCCTCCACGGCGCGTTAGGTGCGCAAAACGCCATCTGCGGCGGCGGCCGCTACAACGGCCTGGCCGAATCGTTAGGCTCCAAAGTGCCCGCCCCCGGCATCGGCTTCTCCATCGGAGAGGATCGTCTGGTGATGGCCGTGGAAGAAGCCCGCGGCGGCATCCCGGCGTTGTCGTTGCCGCTCTTCATCGCCCCCATGACCGAAGCCGCCTTCCGCAAGGGAGCCCTGATCGCCCGCGCGCTCCGCGCCCAAAACATCGCGGTAGAAGTAAACGCCCCGGCAAAGATGAAGCGGCTAATGGAGCTAGCCAACAAAGCCAACGCGAAGCATACCTTGCTGATCGGCGACGACGAACTCGCCAACGGCCGCTACGGCCTCAAGAACATGCAAACCGGCGACCAGCAGTCGGTAGCTGAAGCCGACCTCGCCACCCTCCTCAACGCCTAAGACAAATCGTGCATGGAATTGGGCCTGCCGGCGCCGTCCGCTCCCGCTGGCACTGCGCACCCGTTTCGCGAAGACCCGGAACCTCGCGACCCACCCCAATCTCTCCCCCCAGCCAGCGAAAACGCCCCCAAGGGAAGCTATAATGGGAAGATAGGCTTTCGCGGGCCTTTTCCCGCCAAATCCCGCTTCCTCGCACACCAAAACAAGTCATGCCAGAACAAGTACCTCTGGATTTCCTCGGAGATCTACGCCGCACCCACTCGTGCGGACAGCTGCGCGCCACCGACATCGGCCAGCGCGTGATTTTGATGGGATGGGTTCATCGCCGCCGCGATCTCGGTGGCGTGATCTTCATTCACCTGCGCGACCGCGACGGCGTCAGCCAGCTCGTCTTCCATGAAGACGAAAAGTTCGCCGCCTCCCACGCAAAGGCCGAACTGCTCCGCGCCGAATACGTCATCGCCGTCGAAGGCCAGGTGAAGGGACGCACCCCGGAGACCATCAATCCCAATATCCCCACCGGCGAAGTCGAAGTCGTCGTCGAAAATATTTGGATCCTGAACGAGAGCCGCACGCCTCCGTTCCCGATGGAAGATAACGTCGACGTCAACGAAGACGCCCGCCTCAAGTACCGCTACGTCGATCTCCGCCGCCCGCGCATGCAGCGCAATATCAAGCTGCGCGCCAAGATGAGCCTCGCCGTCCGCGAAGTGCTCGACGGCCTCGGCTTCCTGGAAATCGAGACGCCCTTCCTAACGAAATCCACCCCCGAAGGCGCACGCGACTTCCTCGTGCCCAGCCGCATGTACGCCGGCGAATTCTACGCCCTGCCCCAGTCGCCGCAGATCTTCAAGCAGCTCCTCATGGTCAGCGGCTTCGACAAGTACTTCCAGATCGTACGCTGCTTCCGCGACGAAGATCTCCGTGCCGACCGTCAGTACGAGTTCACCCAGATCGATTTGGAGATGAGCTTCCCCCAGCAGGAAACCATCGTCCAAACCATCGAACCGCTACTCGAAAAGGTGTGCGAAGTGGCCGGCTTCAAAGTCACCGCGCCCTTCCCCCGCATGACCTACGCCCAGGCCATGCGCAGCTACGGCATCGACAAGCCGGACATGCGCATCCCGCCGTTCTACTGCGTCGAGGACCTCTTCCCGGAAGATCCCAACTTCGCCACCCCCGGCCTCCCGCTGGTCGCGATCGTGATCCCCAACACCGGCGCCCCCTCCCGCAAGGAACGCGACGACCTGAAGGCCTTCGGCCAGGAGCGCGGACTGCGCGTGTTCGATGACGCCAAGCGCCTCGAACGCGACGCCCCCGAATCCATGGCCAAGGTGCGCGAACGCACCGGCGCCGGCGAAAACGACCTGCTCTTCCTCTGCGGCTGGCTCGGCGAACCGAAAGGTCACCGCCCCGAGGAAACCGTGTTGCAGGCCGCCGGCCAGCTCCGCCTCTTCGCCGCCCAGAAGTTCAACGACCGTCACAAGCTGCTCGACCCCACCGACTTCCGTTTCTGCTGGGTGCTCGACTTCCCGATGTTCGAATGGAACGACGAAGACGAACGCTGGGTTGCCGCTCACCATCCCTTCACCTCGGTCCACGACGAGGACATCGACAAGCTCACGGCCGACCCGGCCCGCTGCCGCGCCAAGAGCTACGACATCGTGCTCAACGGCACCGAACTCGGCTCCGGCTCCATTCGTATCCACCGCCGCGACATCCAGTCGCAGGTGTTCAGCGCCCTCGGCCTGTCTCCGGAAGAAGCCCAAACCAAGTTCGGCTTCCTGCTCGAAGCGTTGGAGTACGGCGCTCCGCCGCACGGTGGCATCGCGCTCGGCCTCGACCGCCTGGTTATGATCCTCGCCGGCGAAAAATCGCTCCGCGACGTCATCCCGTTCCCAAAGACCGCCAAGGGCACGGATCTCATGTGCGAAGCCCCCAGCGAAGTTCCCGACAAGAACCTCCGCGAGCTCAACATCCAAGTCCGAGCCAAACGCACCTAGGATTCCCCCTGGTGCCTGGCTACCGGGCAAATCCGCAACTACAGAAAACTCCGATAGACGGCGAACGACAATTCGCCGTCTTTCTTTTACATGACAGTTTCACCGGAATTCTCTGTAATCTCCTCACTTCGCCCCGCCCTCTACTTCGCCGGCTCCGCAGCGGCCGTCACCCTTCTTCTCACCGCCAGTCGCAACGCCGCCCTCCTCCTCGCCGCTGCAGCAGCCCTCGCCACCCTCGCTGTCTGGCCCCACCGCGGGTCCCAACCCATCCACGCCGCCGTCCTAATCGCCCTCCTCACCAACCCGATCGCCGCCATCGTCCCCACCCTCCTTTTCAAACCGGACGCCCACCCGTACCCACCCCTCATCCACCTGCAGCTTCACGCCAATGCGACCGCCGACATTTTCGGCCATGCCGGTCTCGTTTTCGTCGGCCTGTTCCCCATCATTTACCACTACTGGCTGACAACTCCCGCCCCGCCCCCGCGCCTATAAAGGCATGGATACCGAACGTATACAAGTCGTCCCCCAGGGCTATGAAAACCTGGCCTGCTCCTACGCCAAACCCGCCGACTGGAAAACCGCCGACATCCCTCCCCAAGCCTTCGACAACGAAGACCACTACTTCTTCCTCCCCCTCGTCGCCGCCGTCTCCCCGGATGGCGCCGGCGCCTTCACCGTCGGCGCCCGCCCCGCCTATCCCGACGGCACGCTCATCGAATGGCTCCAACACCTCGCCGCCCACGACAACCTCGTCATCGAGGACATCCGCCTCTTCGAAGCCGACGGGATGCGCGGCCTCCTCTTCGACGGCCGCCAACCCGGTGACACCGCCGACTTCCTCATGCGCAACCTCTGCCTCGAAGACGGCGGCGTCCTCTACGTCATCTGCGCCATGGCCCTCGAACCCTATTTCGAAGCCATCGAACCCTGGCTCACCGCCATGACCACCTCCTTCCGGCCCGCCGCAATCAACGGCCCCACCGTCGAACTCGACACCCCCCTCCCGCCCAACTCCTAAAAGCCACTCTCCTCGACACCCTCCAAGCCGCCCACCCCGGCGCAAACTCCATGCGTAAGACCGAAGACGGCGCCGAAGTTCCCCTTCCGCGCCTACTTCGTCCGCCCCCGCCCCCACGCGACAGCTCCATGCAACAGGCCATTCCCGCCGCCCGAAACATCCACCTCACCCTCGCCGAAAGCTAAGGCGTCGAAAACCCAGCCAGCCGCGGCGCCCGCACGTCCTCTTCCCACCGCGCCAGCAACGACCGCAACCGCGCCGCCACCTCCGGCCGCTCCGCCAGCAGGTCCCGCTTTTCCTGTTCATCCCCAGCCAGATCGAACAGATACTGTTTCCCGGAATCGTCGATGTACTTCCAATCGCCCTCGCGAACGGCCTTCCTGCGCGCCTTCCCCCGCTTGTACCGCCAGAACACCGTCCGCGCCACCGCCGCCCGTCCGTCGCGCACGAAGGGCAACAAGTCGATCCCGTCCAACCGGCGCCCCGCCGGAACCCGTACACCCGTCGCCGCCGCGATCGTCGGCAATAGGTCCATCGTCAGGCTCACCTGCCCAACTGTCCCGCCCGCAGCAATCCGCCCCGGCCACCGCATCGCGCACGGCACCCGAATCCCGCCCTCAAATACCGAGCTTTTCAGCCCTCTGTACGGCGCATTCCGCCCGTTCGGATCGCCGCCGTTATCACTCAAAAACAGGAGCAGAGTGTTCTCCGCCGCCCCCATCGTCTCCAACTGCCGCAGTACCCGTCCCACGCAAGCATCCAGCCGCTCCACCATCTTCGCGAACGTCGGCCGGTGCCGGTCCCGATGCGGCGCCGCCCCCTCGCCCGCCTCCGGATCCTGAATCGGCGTATGCGGCGCCGTATACGGCAAGTACAGAAAAAACGGCTTCCCCTGCCGCCCCCGGCCCAGCCAGTCCACCGCCGCGTCCGTGAACAGATCCGTCAAATACCCCTTCCGCTGCACCGGCCGCTCGCCCTCGTACAACTGCGAGTGCCCGGCCCCTTCGCCCATTTCCTCATGCGTAAAGTAATCGGAGTTCCCGCCCAAAATGCCGAAATACGCGTCAAACCCATGCCGCAGCGGCCCAAACTTCGCCATATACCCCAGATGCCACTTCCCGAAACACGCCGTATCGTATCCCCCGCCGCGCAGCAATCGCGCCAGTGTCAACTCGCCCACCGGGAGCCCCAACTCCCCCTTCTTCTGCAGCCACTCCGCCTCGTCATACCGGCCCAGATTGTTCACCCCGATCGCGCACTCCAGCCCGCCCACCCGATGCTGGTACCGTCCCGTCAACAGCGCGCACCGCGTCGGCGTGCACTCCGGCGCATTCGCATAGAACTGCGTCAGCCGCACCCCTTGTCGCGCAATCAAATCGATATGCGGCGTCGCCACGTCCGGGCAGCCGTTCATCGCGACATCGCCCCAACCCATATCATCGGCTAGGATTAGCACAACGTTCGGGCGCGGCATCGCCGCGCCCGCCACGCCGGAAAGAGCTGCTAAGAAGGTCCGCCGGTTCATCGGTCCCCGAAACTAATCGGCAACCTTCAACGACTGGTGCGACACCAACTGCCAGCCCTTGCCGCCCTTCACAAACACATGCGTGTATTTCAGGTGCGCCTTCCCCGGCTTCCCGTCGGTGACGAACTCAAAGTTCGCATCGCCGTTCAGCACCGCCGTCTGCCCATACACCCGGATCTTCAAATCGTTGATCTTCCCGGAAACATACTTCTGCTTGCCCGACTGCAACGACTTCACGTAGCTCGCCTTCGAATCCATCACCCCGGTCGAATGCAAGTACACCAAATCGTCCGCCAGCACCTGATCCAGCTTCCGGAAATCGTTCTTCGTGATCCCCGTCAGCCATTCGTTCTCCGCGGCCTTCACTTCATCGGCAACCGCGGCAAACATTGGCGCCGCCACCAGCAAACCCATTACAAAAAGGAATTTTCGCATGACCACACAATGACACTAACCAAGCCACTTATCAAGGTACCGCTTGGCCGCCTGAATCCCCTCGAACTCCGTCATCCGGTTCCCCTCATACTCAATCCCCACATATCCCTGATAGCCCGCCGCCTCGACAATCTTCATCAGCCGGTCCATATCCATCGACGTCTCTTTCAACTGCGCATCGAAATCGAAGCACTTGAACGACACGCCCCGCGCATGCGCCATCAGCTTCCGCACGGCCTCATACCGGTCGATCTCCTTCGGGAAGTTTCCGAAGTCCGGCAGCGTCCCCAGGTTCTTCAACTTCGCCTGCTGCATCAGCCGCACCACCACATCCGGGTTCGATGAAATCCCCCCGTGGTTCTCGATGATGACGCTGATATTCCGCCCCGCGGCATACTCACATAGCTTCGAAAAGCTCTCCACACACCGCGAAATAAAATCGTCGATCTCCGCCGCCGTCGCCGGCTGCTTCTCGCCCGGGTACATGTTGGTGCGGATCGCGTGCCCGCCCAACTCCGCCGTGATATCCACCCACTTGCGATGATTATCCGCCGCCGCCATCCGCTGCGCTTTATCGGTGTGGCCCATGAAGCCTTCGCCGTCGCACATGATCAACACGGCCTTCGTGCCCGTCGCCGCCATATTGCTCTTCAACCGCCGCACGTAGTCATGCGTCGGCGCCTCCCACAGGCCATTCACAAACTCCAGGCCCTCAATCCCAAACTGCTCCCGCGCAATCCGCGGAAAGTCCAGGTTGGTCATCAGCCGGCTCCGGATCGCCTTATGCAGCGACCACTCGGCCAGCGAGATCTTCATCTTCTTCGCCCCGGCAGCCTGCCCAAAAGCCAATGACGGAAGAGCGGCCCCAAGGCCGAAAAGTGTGCGACGGTCCATGCCTTATAGGCTACAGCGAAAGTAGCTGCGAAGGGTGATCGATCCAGAAATCCGGCCCCGCGGCCGCCATCTCTTCGTGGTTCCCGTAGCCCCAACGCACCGCGCAAACGGTCACTCCCGCCGCGCGCCCGGCCACCACATCGGCCGTCGAATCGCCCACAAACAAAACGTCGGAAGCCTGCACGCCCATCGCCTCCAACCCGCGATGAATCACGTCCGGCGCCGGCTTGGCCGGGAACCCGTCGGTGCCCTGTACGTGCTCAAAATACGGCAGCATCCCGAACTGTTCCAGCACAACGCGCGTCATCGCCGAGCCTTTCGTCGTGGCCGTACCCTTCCGCCCCGGCAACGCCGCCAGCGTCTCCACAACGCCTTCATACGCCCGCGTGCCCGAATGCCCTTTGGCCGTATAGATCGCACGGTACTGCAAGATCAAATCGTCAATCCCGGCTTGGTCTATGCCCGGAATGATATCGGTGAACAGCTCCGTCAAATGCTTCCCAATATAGGAACGGAGCAGGGAAACCGGTTGCGCCGGATACCCGTTTCGGTCCAATGTTGCAAGGACCGAACTCGTGATATCCGGCGCAGAATCCGTCAACGTCCCATCGACGTCGAAAAGATAAACCGGGAAAAACAGAGCCATTACGCCGGTTGCGGGCCTTCCGTCAACGGCGGGATTCGCAACCCGCCATCCGGTCGAACCGACATCGGCGTTGCAGCCGGCTTGTCGTCGTCGGACTTGTTGTTCCGGACCGCCGCCAGGCTCTCGCCACGAATCAACTGCAGCACCTCGGCGCCGTCCAGAACTTCCCGTTCCAGCAACGCTTCAGCAATGCGGATCAGCGCGTCGTTGTGCTGCTCGATAATCACCCGAGCCCGCTTGTAACCCTCGTCCACAAACCGGTGCACAGCCTCGTCAATCCGGATCGCCGTCGCTTCCGAATAGTCGCGGTGCTGCGAGATCTCCCGGCCCAGGAAGATCTGCTCTTCCTTCTTGCCGTAGCTCATCGGCCCCATGTCGCTCATACCCCATTCGCAGACCATCTTGCGCGCCATATCGGTGGCCCGCTCAATGTCATTGCCCGCGCCGGTGGTGATGTGGTGCATGAAGATCTCCTCGGCAATGCGGCCGGCCATCAAAATGGCAAGCTGCGATTCCAGGAAGTCCTTGTGGTAGGAGTGCTTATCGTCGATCGGCAACTGCATCGTCAACCCCAGCGCCATGCCGCGCGGGATGATCGTCACCTTGTGCAACGGATCGGCGTGCGGAATCAAAACCGCCACCAACGCGTGCCCGGCCTCGTGATACGCCGTGTTCTTCTTCTCTTCGTCGGTCAGCATCATGGACTTGCGTTCCGTGCCCATGATCACCTTGTCCTTGGCATGCTCGAAGTCGTACATCGTCACGACTTTGCGATTCTGCCGCGCCGCAATAAGGGCCGCTTCATTGACGAGATTCGCCAAATCCGCACCGGCAAAACCGGGTGTCCCACGAGCCAGCACGCTCAAATCCACATCGTCCGACAACGGCACTTTCTTCGTGTGAACCCGCAAAATCTGCTCGCGGCCCTTCACATCCGGACGGCCCACCACCACGCGCCGGTCGAAGCGGCCCGGGCGCAACAGCGCCGGATCCAGCACGTCCGGACGGTTCGTCGCCGCCACCAGGATCACGCCTTCGTTGGACTCAAACCCGTCCATCTCAACCAGCAACTGGTTCAGCGTCTGCTCCCGTTCATCGTGTCCGCCGCCCAGGCCCGCGCCACGATGGCGGCCCACGGCGTCGATTTCGTCGATGAAGATGATGCAAGGCGCATTCTTCTTGCCCTGCTCAAACAGATCGCGCACGCGGCTCGCGCCCACGCCGACAAACATTTCCACGAAGTCGGAACCCGAAATCGAGAAAAACGGCACATTCGCTTCGCCCGCGATCGCCCGCGCCAACAGCGTCTTACCAGTTCCGGGAGGCCCGACGAGCAGTACGCCCTTCGGAATCCGTCCGCCCAGCTTCTGGAACTTCTGCGGCTCGCGCAAAAACTCAATAATTTCCTGCAGCTCTTCCTTGGCTTCATCCACGCCCGCGACGTCTTTAAACGTCACTTTCTTTTGCTGCGATGAATGCAGCCTGGCTCGACTCTTGCCGAAGCTCAGGGCTTTATTCCCCCCGCTCTGCATCTGGCGGATCATGAAGAAGTACAGCGCCAGCAACAGGATAAAGGGAATGGAGTTGATGATCAACGAGATCATATTGGCGTTGGACGCCTCTTTGATTTCCACGTTGACATTCTTGTCCCGCAACATCTTGAAGACGTCCGGGTAGTTGTTAGGGATCAACGTCCGAAGGGTGCCCTCACCTTCGTCGACGAAGTCGCCTTTGACCTCATTGGCCGTAATCTGGACTTTCTTGATCTTGCCAGCTTCCACCGCCGTCAGGAACTGAGAAAAGGTGAGCGGCTGCTCCACCTTCTTGTTCCCCGGCTTCACTACCGTGTACAGGATGATGACTAAACATATAATCACCAGCCAGAAGATCAATTTGTTGACATTCGATGACATTGCTTCCTCAATCTATGAGACGCCCGGACCGGCCTGCGTGATACATCAATTCAGAAAATCTCTCACAACACCAGTCATTTAGAGGATACCGTATCGCAGCGCACCTGGAAGCGGATCCCTGTTTCAGGCCCCGCCGCCGCTCTTGCGGCCGCTCCAAAGCGATATATCCAAACGATCCCGTCACTATCCGTAATCATCGGCCAATATGGCCGGTCCCATGAGGGTACTCGCTCCCGCGCCAGCAATTCTTTCACCGGCCGGTCTTCCGTACGCCCCACAGCCTGAAACCGATCCCCGGCCCTCCATCCTCGTAAACGCAACGGAGGCCGCAATCGTTCCCAATCCAGCTCTACAGCTTCCTCTCCAGTATACCCCTCCGCCCCTACCGGATTTACCCGTACTAGCCGTTCTCCTACCCCGACCTCCTCCTCCGCCCGTTCCCCCCCCGCCCCGCCCATCCGCCCCCCCCCCACCCCCCCCCCCCCCCGCCCCCCCCCCCCCCC